>JALWZT010000109.1 GCA_027002405.1 Anaerolineae bacterium
AGCCCTTGACAGGGCTGGCTGACGGATAGACTGGGCTATGGGTGACGGCGCCGTCCTATCCACCTTATCTCTTTATGGTAAAGTTCTTCATCCCTTCAATATAAACATATTTCAGGACTTGACACACTGATTACTGATTACTGATTACTGATCACTGATTACTCCGACGACTCCGGCGGGTAAGCCAGTTGGGCCGCGGGGGTGAAGATGCGACGGGCCATGAGCAGGGTGCTGATCAAAGAAGCCAGGCCAGAAATGGTGAGGATCATGGCCATGATCACATACTGGTAAAGGGATGCCTCCACCGGATGACTGCCCCCCAGAAGCATCCCGGTCATGACGCCGGGAATCCACACAATGCCCAATGAGCGCAGGGAGTCGATGCGAGGGATGAGGCTGGCTTTGATGGCGGCCTGAGTGTAAGGCCGCACCGCGGTTTGTGGGTCCGCACCCAGGGCCAGCGCGGTCTCGATGTGCCCCACATGGGCCCGGATCTCCCCCTTGAACCGGTCCAGGGCCAGGCCCACCGCGTTCATGCTATTGGCCACAATCATGCTCCCCACAGGAATGAGGTGGGACAGCCTGGTATCGATGACACCAACCAGGGTCATAAGGGTAATTACCGACCCCGCGCCGATAGTGATTCCCCAAAAAGCCACACGAAAGGCCTGGGGCATGTCCCCCGCTCGCTTTTCCGCGGTCTTGGCCGCAAGCAACGTCATCCCAGCCAGGATAAGGAAGCCCCACGCGGTGGGGCCCTGGAAGATAAGCAAGATGATCGCGCCCACAGCCACCACCTGAACCAAGCCCCGGGCCATCGCGATCAGGATTTCCCGTTCCAAATGGATGCCGTACCAGCCCGCGACGAGCATCATGACCAGGGCCATGAGCCCCGCGAGGAGAGCTTGAGCCGCGGCCAGTTGGATAGGGTCTTGGATAAAATGACTAAGCATGGGTCACCTCGTGCGCAGGCATGATACGAAGGATGCGGCCCGCTTCCATGAGAGCCACCCGGTCCCCCATGCGTGCGGCCTGAGCGAGATCATGAGTCACCCACAGGCAGGTAAGGGCCTCATCCCGAATGACGGTCTGGAGCAGGGTTTCCACCGCTCGTTTGTTTTCTTGATCCAGGGCGGATGTGGGCTCATCCAAAAGAAGCACTTCCGGCTCGTTGGCCAGAACCCGGGCCAGAGCGACCCGCTGAGCCTCCCCTCCGGAGAGCCGATCCACCCCGCGTTCCCGAAAACCAGGAAGCCCAACCCGGGCCAGGAGGGTATCGATGACGGCATCAGGAAGCTCGATGCCTCGCTGCCGCGGGCCAAAACGGATATTTTCGGCCACAGAACCGGGGAAGAGATAAGCCTGCTGCATCATCATGCCCACCCGGCGCCGCAAAGTCGTTGGCGGGATCTGGCGATAATCCAGGCCATCGAGGTAAACCGTGCCCTGGGTGGGCTCATCCAGGCGATTGATGAGCCGAAGCAAGGAGGATTTGCCCGCGCCGCTGGGCCCCACGATCATCAATACCTCGCCAGGAGACACGCTGAAAGAGACGCGATGGACCAAAATTTTCTCCGATAACGCGCGGGTCAAATCCTGAGTGCGGATTTTGGGTGCTGGATTCATAGCATTCTCACGAGCGTATTTGGAGAGATGCGCTGAGGTCATCTACAATGGAGAGAACACAAAAGCGCGGAAAAAAGCAATCAGTAATCAGTTGTCAGTGTCGTCCGTAGCGGCGCGGGTGCGCCCGCCGCCGGCCTGCTTTCATCTGCATTCTCATCGGTAATGGAGGCATCCATGAACATGCGAGATTCTTCCCGGATTATCATTCATAAAAGCGTTCCGGTGCAAGGATTGGTGGCTTTGGGGGGAGGCATTGCCGTCGGTCTTGGTGTGTTGGCCGTGCTGGGACGCTTGCTTTCTATCTATCCGGGAGGCACCGTGGCTGCAGGATATGGGCTGATGCTTGTACTTGCTGTGCCCATGTTATTGACTTATACAGAACGGATTGAAGCCCTGCGTAAGCCGGGAGGGCTCTATGGCTTGATGCGAAGTGAGTACGGGTTGACCGTAGGTTTTTTGGTAGGATGGCTGGAACTGGCCGGGTACGCGGCGGTTTTGGCGCTTCTGGCCCGAACCATCGCCGTCTATAGCCTGGCCATTTATCAGATTTTCGGCGGTTCAGGGAATTTTGATCTCCATTGGATAGCCTTGGGAGTAATTCTGCTCGCGCTTTTGCTGGAGGGGATGCCATGGCGTCAGCACTGGCGTTTGAGCATGTTTCTTATTTACGGAGGTTGGCTGCTGCTGGCCGGTTTAGGCATCTACAGCCTGGTGCAATACAATCAAGCCGCGGCCGTATTAACCACCCTTCCCTTGCGCAATATCCAACCCTTAAAACTGGCGGCCATGTTGCTCGGTAGCCTTTGGGGGATCGTGCTGGTAATCGGCATGCGGGAACGGGTGCCCCAGCGGGAATCTAAGACATTGGTTCGAGCCCAGGGAAGCATGCTTTTGATGGTGACGCTCCTGGGGATCTTGTTAGCCATCGCCACCATCCCCTCTCCTCCTAAAGAAATTTCTCATGTGCTGAGCGTTCATGCTTTCTCTGTTTTGGTTTTTCAGGGTGAGCCCGTGCTTACGATGTTCATTGGGGTGGTGGTGTGGGCCATAGGCATGATGGGGATTTCCCGGGGGTTTCGAAGCAGTATGGAAACCATGTCCTTGATGACCGAGGACGCCTATTTCCCCGCCCAATTCAACTATCGGGTACGCAACACGATTTTACCTCCATTTTTGTTTGTTGGGATTCTGGCAGGGATATTGATCTTCCTGGGAGAGACCATGTTTATCCTGGGCATGGGAGCTGCCTTCTTATTGGCTGTCACCTTGTTTATTCACTTTCCCGAGATTTTACGCCCATCTCCCAGGCTTCCCGAAAAGCGCCCCATCCACTTGCCCTATCATCCCTTTTTCCCGGCCCTCTCCGGAGTCGTTGCGGTCATTGGGCTGGTGAATGTAGCCCCAAACATCTTGAAATGGTCCGGGATATGGTTAGGGATAGGGGTGCTCACCTTCGCCAGTTATGGGTACCGCAGCGCCCTGCGTAAACGAGGTGCGGAACGCACCTTTGCTCAAGGAAAGCAAGAGGTCACCCCCACGGAGGAAGTCCAAGGGCCTACCGTCTTGGCGCTCATACGCAGTCTGGAAGACCTGGCTCCCATGATCACTGTGGGAGGCGCTGTGGCCCAGCGGTGGGGAGGCCAGCTCGATGTGATGCAAATCCTGGTGGTCCCCAGGGATACCACCCCCGAAGAACTTCGCCATGAGGGGGAAAAAGCATGGCAGGCTCTGGCCGCGGCCCTGGCCGACATGACACCCCCTGAAGGTGTGGACATTCATGGCATGGTTCGACTCACGGAAGATCCCATTCGTGGGGTCATTGACGCGACCCAGGAACGGGGGCCGGAGGAGGTGGTGTTATTGCCTCCCGATTTTGTATCCGAAGACCCTATCCAAAATCTCGAAGAGTATGACGCGATCTTGCGGGAATCGCCCGGGCATATTCTCTTCCTCAACGCGTTCCCACCCTCGCAATTACGCCATATCACCATCCTGGTAGGGCAGGGAAGTCAAGCGCGGCTGACCCTTCCTTTGGCTTACCAACTTCTAGGCCCCGACGGGACTTTGGAAGTGGTCCATGTGGTGCCCCCCCATGCCACAGCGGAAGAAGTCGCGGCTGCTCAGGCCCGCTTACACGCCCTTTTGCAAGAGCAAGAGATCCCTGAAGAAAGGGCCCAAGTGCATATTTTGTCCATGGAATCCATCAAGGCGGTGGTAAAGACGCTGGTCGAAAACACGGATTTGCTGATTTTAGGGGCTTCGAGAAACTTCATGACTCGACGGGCCACCTTTGCCGGTATCAACGCCGAGATATTCCAACAGGAAAAAACGCCTGTGGTTTTGGCCCGGGCCCATGAAAGATTACGTTTCGCCTGGCTATCTCGCTTATGGGAAACTTTAACCCGCCCTCTGCCCAGACTCACATTAGCAGAACGAGAAGCCGTGGTGCGGGAGATCCTGGCAGGGGCAGACCCTTCGGTGGACTTTTTCATTCTGATTTTGCTTTCCAGCGGCATTGCCATGTACGGCCTGTTGCAAAACAGCGGGGCCGTTATCATCGGGGCCATGCTGGTAGCTCCCCTTATGAGCCCCATTATCGCCATCGCCATGAGCATGGTGCGCGGGGACCTCCGCACGCTGCGTCTTTCGGCCCAATCCACAGCCCAGGGGGTGTTGCTGGCCATCACTGTGGGGGCTGTCTTAACCTTTTTCTCCCCCATCAAAGATCCCACCCACGAGATCATGAATCGAGTGAGCCCCAATTTATTGGATTTGGGCATCGCGTTTCTTTCGGGTGCGGCCGGGGGTTATGCCATGAGCCGCAAAAACATTGCCGCGGCCCTGCCTGGCGTGGCCATTGCCGCGGCCCTGGTGCCCCCTTTGGCCACCGTGGGGTTTGGTTTTGCCACCGCAGACCTGGGGATCGCGTTGGGGGCTCTGCTGCTCTTTATCACCAACCTGATTGCCATTGTGCTGGCAGCTTCTTTGGTCTTCCTGGCCCTGGATTTTCTCACCCCCGAACGTCAGTCCTGGAAAGATGTGATGCGGGGGCTGCGCATCACGGCTGTCTTCCTCATCGTGGTGATGGTGATCTTAGGCGGAGTGACTTTTACCACCGTGCAAAAGCAACGTCAATTAAAAGCCATCAAACGAATCTTGACGCAAAACCTTTACGCCAAAAGCTTTGAACCCTTACGGCTGGATATTCGAGGAAGTCGTCATGGCTATGTGATTCAAGCCATGTTGCTCAGTTATGATCAACCCCTTTCTTCGGAAGAGGTGAAAAGTCTAAATGAAGCGCTCACCGAGGCTGTGGGAGCCCCTGTGAGTGTCGATTTAACCGTCATTTCTGCACAAAAAGACCTGGTGAATATGGAAACCGCGGTTACGGAAGTCCGGCTGGAAGAAGCCTTGCGTCAAGCTTTGGAGAGCAAACCCCTGCAAATACTGGATATGACCGTGGATTCGGGATCAGAAGGGTATCAAGTCCATCTGACCATCCTGGAGTTCGAATCACCAGGGCTTTCGGTTCAGGATGTGGCCAGCCTGGAGGCTTCGTTATCGCAACAATTCGGCTCCCCCGTTCATATTCAGGTAACTGCCATCCCGGCCGAACAAATTAAAAGCCCGTGATGGCGACTGCTATGTAAATAGAGTAATCAGTGATCAGTTATCAGTAATCAGTAGAGCCCCGCGACGTCATTCCGAGGGAGCGAAGCGACCGAGGCATGTCCTGAGCCTGTCCTGAACGAAGTGAAGGACCTCGCCGAAGGAAATCTAGCGAAGCGCAAAAAACCACGGCATGACGCTCGCTTCGCTCGCTAGATGCTTCGCTCCCTCCGGTCGCTCAGCATGACGAACATCTGCGGAAATCAGCGTTCCCTCCACCTGCCCCACGTCTATTTTGAACTACACCGTTCATCTCCTCTCATTCATTCCCTCCGACAACAACGATGCTTTCAATACGCCCTCTGAATCCACGCAATCCTCATGATGTACGAGCCTGGATCGAGCTGCCCTATCGCCTTTACCAAAATGAGCCCTTGTGGGTCCCTCAACTGGCGAAAGATGCCCGCTTCCAGCTCGATCGCGAGAAAAACCCCTTTTACATCTATGGTCACGCGGATTTCTTCCTCGCCGAGCGTCATGGCATTCCGGTGGGCCGCATTGCCGTGCTGGAAAACCGTCGGCTCAATCAATGGCGATCTGAGCGTACCGCGTTTTTCTATCTCTTTGAGGCGGAGGAATCCTTTGATGTGGCTGAAGCTCTCTTCGAAACGGCGTTCCGGTGGGCGCAACGCCGGGGGCTGAACCGCATCATCGGGCCCAAAGGGTTCCTTACCATCGACTCCGTAGGGATGTTGGCCCAGGGTTTTGAGCGCTTCCCAGCCATGGGCATGGCCTGGAACTATCCCTATTACAATGAGTTTATGGAGCGCCTGGGGTTTGAAAAAGAGACCGATTACCTATCGGGCTGGATTCCCATTGACTTTCCGGTCCCGCAAAAGGTGTTTCGCATTGCCGAACTGGCTAAACAGCGCTACGGCTATCGAACAGTGAGATACCAGAGCAAAAAGGAACTCATCCCCATTGTGCACCATGTGATTGAGACGTATAATCGTTCGTTTACCCAAAATTGGGAGTTTGCCCCCATTTCCGATTCAGAAGCCCCAGTGCTGGCCCACAAAATCCTCAGCGTGATCGATGATCCCACCCTGCCGCAGGTGGTCTGGAAAGAGGATGTGGCCGTGGGGTTTATCCTGGCTTATCCCGACATCAACCGGGCCATTCAGCGCACCCGGGGCCGACTATGGCCCTTGGGCTGGTGGCATTTGATTCGAGAGTTCAAACGCACCAAATGGATTGATCTCAACGGAGTGGGGGTGCTGCCCGAACATCGCGGGCGAGGGGTGGACGCGATCATGATGGCCGAGTTGTGGAACGCGGTGACCCATTCGGAGCGAGGTTATCAATTCGCCGAGATCTGTCAGATTAACGAAAAAAATCAGGTCATGCAACAGGAAATGGCCGCGTTTGGGATCACGTTCGACAAGCGGCATCGCATCTATCGGCGAGCGTTGCCTTGATGATTATGCTACCTCTATCTCCCTAGCCCGTGCGATCATCGCATCCCGCAGGGAGGCGAGCCGGGCGCTGATTTCAACGGGGTAAGGAGCGGGCTGGGAGACCTCCAAGGCTTTGAGAGGTTCAGGAAGCGCGGCCAATTGGGCCGCGGCCCGCTCCCGGATGGCTTGCAGCGAGGGAAGTTCAGCCACCAGGGCGCCATCCCGGATGATTTCCTTGAGGAGGGGTTCTCCTCCCGGGGGCGCGGGCTCATCATGCATGCGAATCTCATCCCGGACCATGATGCCATCTCGATAAAAACGATAGATTTGTTTGCGCCCGGGCAGGGAGACTTTACCCGTACTGAGCTTGACCTTCAGGCCCGCTTCGTCTTCCACCAGTTTGTATACGCCGTTGACAAAGGGTGCGTCGGCCGACGTGCCCATCTGCGTGCCCACCCCAAAAGCATCGGCTGCCGCGCCCGCGGCCAACAAATCCCGAATCCGGTATTCATTCAGGTCGCCACTGAGGAAGATAAGGACATGGGGGAACCCGGCTTCATCGAACATACGCCGCACTTGTTGGCTGAGCGTGACCAAGTCCCCGCTATCAATGCGCACCCCGCGCAGTTCGTGGCCGCGCGCCCGCATCTCGCGGGCCACGGTGATCGCGTGCCGGGCGCCTTGCAGGGTGTCGTAGGTGTCGATCAGAAGCACCGCATTGTGAGGATAGTCGGCCGCGTACGCACGAAAAGCATCCAGCTCCGTGGGGAAGGACATCACATAGGAATGAGCCATGGTGCCTGTAATGGGGATGTGGTACAAATGCCCGGCCAGGACGTTGGAAGTAGCCACGCAGCCCGCGATGTAGGACGCCCGAGCCACCTTCATGGCCGCGTCCGTGCCATGGTCTCGTCGGGGAGAAAAATCCGCGACCCCTCGCCCCTGGGCTGCCAACACCACCCGGGCCGCCTTGGTCCCATACATCACGTTGGCGTTCAGGGTGTTGAGCAGAAAAGTTTCGGCTATTTGGGCTTCGATGCGGGGGGCGGTGACCCGCAGAACCGGCTCCATGGGGAAAAAGACCGTGCCTTCGGGCATGGCCCACACATGGCCATGGAAGCGAAAATCGCGCAGATACGCGAGAAAATCCTCGCTGAAGACCTTTTGTTGCCGCAGATAGTGGATCGCGTCCTCATTAAAGCGCATGTTCAACAGATAATGAACTGCCTGCTCGAGTCCCACATGGAGCAAAAAGGCGCGATGAGGAGGCAATTTGCGCACGAAAAGATCAAAGGTGGCCCACTGATTCAACCCATGGCGGAGGTAAGAATCGGCCATGGTGAGTTCATACATATCGGTGAAGAGGGCCATGTTGGCCGAAGAAACCCAACCGAAAGTGGCGTTCATATGGGCGTCTCTCGCGTGCATGATGGGGCGGAGGGCATGGTTAGATAGTCGATATTGGGTATTGGATATCGGATAACGTATTGTAAGCACCGAAGGGGATCATTGCAAGAATGTGGCCCAAATCACATCCACCAGGGCATGGGTGATGGCCGCGGCCAGGATGTTGTTGCCGCTACGGCGATAGGCCCAGCCGTAGAACACCCCTGCCAGGGTGGCCAGGGCCGTATACGCGATCTGGGTCGTCAGATCATCTACATTGTTCCAGTGCATCAACCCGAAGAAGAAGGCAACGCCCAGCAGGGTGAGCCACCGTCGTTGGGTCATCTGATCCAGCCCGTGCAGCAGAATGCCCCGGAAGAAGAGTTCTTCGGGGATGGCCACGGTGAGGAAAATGCCCACGAACATGAGCAGGGCCGGGATAAGTTGCGGCGGTTGGGAGGGGGGCCAGGTGAGGAAGTCGATGGCCAGGCCGATGGGGATGACGATGGCCGCGAAGACCGCGGTCGCTACCACCGCGATGACGATATCCCGCCAGCGGGGAATCAGGCGATAGCCGAACTCGGGCAGGTCGCGCAGGCCATACCAGCCGACCACCGCGATGACCGAAATGGCAATGGACCACCAGTTGTAATCCCCGCCCAGGTCATAGATCCAGCGCAAGTCGAAGGGGATCCACAGCAACAGCCACACGGCCATATCCACCCAGGTGAGCCCTTGTTTGCCTCGTTCCACCTGGCGCAATGCGCCCAGGGCCGCGACCAGGCCCAGCCCCACGACCGCGGTCATGTAGGGATCGAATTTTCCGGACAGCAGTTGCACCACCAGCCAGATGGCGGTCACCCCCACCCCGGTGTGCAGCAGGGGACGGCGGGTGGCTTGCAGCCAGGCCTGCACTTTTTGTGCAGCCGAGGGTATGCCCAGGGCCAGTTGGGCGCCGATGAGGGGAGCGAAGCCGATGATGACCGCGGCCCAGCCCGCGGGCGTCATGGCCCCCGCGTCGCCTTCTGCCACGGTCAGAATCACGGCCAACCCCGCGCCGATGACGACAAAGACCAGATACAAAAGCCAGGGGATTTGCCGGGCTTCGGTGGACATGATGCCTCCTTTTCACTCCAATCCATACAACGCCCACCGCCGGGTCACCCGCTCTTTGATCTCGTCTGACATGCGCACCAGCTCGGGCCATTCCCGGGTGTAGCCCTCTTCGGGCAGCTTGCGGGTGGCGTCGATGCCGATCTTGCCCCCGAACGCGAATTGGTAGCTGGCGTGGTCCAACGCATCCACCGGCCCGTTCTGGATGATCACATCCCGGCTCCAATCCACGTTCCCCAGCATGTGGAAAAAGGCCTCCTGCTCGTTTTGCACATCCACATCCTCGTCGAAGATGACAATGGCCTTGGTCAGGGCCATCAGGCCCATGCCCCACAGGCCATTGATCACCTTGCGGGCATGGCCCGGATAACGCTTCTTGATGGAGACGAAGATCAAGTTGTGGAACACGCCCGCGGGCGGCATGTTCCAGTCCACAATCTCCCCCTGGAACAGCTTCATCAGGGGCAGGAACAGCCGCTCCGTGGCCTTGCCCATCCAGTAATCCTCCATAGGGGGCAGGCCCACCACGGTGGTGGGGTAGATGGCGTCCTTACGATGGGTGACCGCAGTGATGTGGAGGACGGGGTAGAGATCGGGGGGGGTGTAGTAGCCCGTGTGGTCGCCGAAGGGGCCTTCCACGCGCCGTTCGTTGGGGTCCACCCAGCCTTCGATGACGATCTCCGCGTGCGCGGGGACTTCCAGGGGTTGGCTCACGCACTTCACCAGCTCCACAGGCTTGCCCCGCAGCCAGCCCGCCAGCAGGAACTCATCCACGTTGGGAGGCAAGGGCGCGCTGCCCGACCACACCACCGCGGGATCGCCGCCCAGACTAATGGCCACAGGGATTTTCTCCACGCCCGCTTCTCGGGCCTCCCGCTCGTGCTCGGCCCCGCCCTTGTGCAACTGCCAGTGCATGCCCAGGGTGCGTTCATCATACACTTGCAGGCGGTACATGCCCACATTGCGCACGCCCGTGATGGGGTCTCGGGTGATGACCGTGGGCAGAGTGATGTAGGGGCCACCGTCCTTGGGCCAGCAGGTGAGGATGGGGAGCCCTGCCAGGGTCGCGGCTTCGCCCGTTTTGACCACCTCCTGCACGGCCGCGTTTTTCACGATTTTGGGCTTCAGCCCCGCGCTCTTCAGCGCCCCCAGCATATCCTTCGCCCGACCCAGCGCCGGACCCAGCCCCTTGGGCGGGCTGGGATCAATCAGCCGGGCCATCTTCTCATTCAGCTCCTCCAATTCCTTCACCCCCAAAGCCCAGGCCATGCGCTGGGGATGCCCGAACATGTTGATGAGCACGGGCATATCGGCTCCCAGGACGTTTTCAAAAAGCAACGCTTGATTCTTTGCCAACGGCCCCTTGCTTACCCGGTCCGCGATCTCGGTGATCTCCAGATAAGGATCAACCGGCGCGGTGATCCGGGTCAGTTGCCCGCCTTTTTCCAACAGGCGGATGAATTCACGTAGATTTTTATAAGCCATAATCTTACTCATGGCATGTAGTCGGCGAAATCTTCCAGAGGAGCGTCGAAATCCTCGGCCATGAATAAAATCACCCCCTTTGCCGTGCCTAATTGCCGTCGTCTTCGCACTTCGGGTACGACTTCCAACTTCACCAAAGGCTGATTGCCTCGGGCAATAATGATTTGGGTGCGTCCTATTTCGGTTGAGGCTGTACTCACCGACTGAAGTCGGACACTTAAGGCCTACGGCCAATGGACGGCCTTCGCCGTCCAGTCGTACGGTCGACGGAGGTCGACCGTCGGCGCGAAGCGCCTAAAGAGTCCGAGTTCACTCGGATAGGAGGCTGGCGCCAACTCATTTAGGACGCACCCTAATGATTTCATGACCTTCCAGGGCCTCTTGGATCAACCGAGAGAGATGGATTTGGGCCTGGTGAATAGTTACCTGCTTTTTCATGTCAACATTTTAGCTAAGTTACATGCCTAAGTCAAAGATCAGGTAAGTGAGCTCATGACGCGTCCCCTGACCGAAGGCCCGCAACGCATTCGTCACCGGCAGGACGAAGTCGTCGTGATCTCGGCGGAAGAATACGAGAGGCTTGTAAGAGAGCGCCCCACCTTCAAGGCATTCCTGATGCAATCTGCAGGACTCGATGAGCTGCATATCGAACGGGATCGAACGCCTATGCGGGAGGTTGACCTGTGAGGGTCCTGTTGGATACCTGTGTCATCTCCGAGTTACAACGGCCAAAACCGCATTTATGCTCGGGATTTTGAAACCACAAGGGTGCCGGGCAAATTATGCAACTTTCTGCAAGTCGTAAGGCTGAATCAAAATGTCAGCAGGAATACCTAAACCTTGATGTAGGCGCCGAATCATATCCAAAGTCAAAGGCCGCTTTCGATTAAGCACCTCGGAAACGCGATCGTGCCCACCCAGGTAAGGTTCCAAATCGCGACGGCTCAATCCCCGACTCTCCAAATAGTAAATCAACATCTCCACTGGATCAGGGGCTGGGACGGGATAATGGCGTTCTTCATAGGCTTCCACAAGAGTCGCCAGCACCTCCAGCCGATCGGCTTCGGGTGAACCGGGTTCGGCATCAAACAGCCGTTCTATCTCGGTCAATGCCTCCTGATAATCTTGTTCCGTTCGGATAGGCCTGATGTCCATGGCTCCCTCAAATCGTTGTGGCGTCGATTTTGTCGTACTCCGCGTGGGTGCCCACAAACCGAATGTAAACAATGCGGGCGGGATAATTGACAGCCACGACGAGTCGATATCGATTACCTTTGATATTAAAAACGACGCGATTATTGGGCAGGATGCTAGCATTTTTATAAATGCGTTTTACGTCAGCAGGACCTCTCCAATTTGCTCTTTTGACGTCTGCATACCAAGCTTGGAGGGCCTGTTGTGCATCAGCATGCCGCATCCAAAATGTCTTCAGAGCTTTACGGCTTATAATTCGCATGCCTGCACTTCAAAGTATAACACGATCCCAATTCAGGATCAAAAGGCTATTTCATCCACGCGCTCATCTCGTTTCACGCCCATCATCAGCAGGCCGATGCTTTCCCGAGTGGCTTCCTCGCGAGGCACGATGTCCAGAATCTCGCCCTTGTACATGACCGCGATGCGGTCGGATAGGGCCATGATCTCATCCAGCTCCGCGCTGACCAGGAGCACGGCCACGCCCTCATCCCGCTTGGCCACGATCTGCTTGTGGATGAATTCGATGGAGCCCACGTCGATGCCGCGGGTGGGCTGGGCCGCGATGAGCAATTTGATGGGCCGACTGAACTCCCGGGCCACCACCATCTTCTGCTGATTCCCGCCCGACAGGCTCCCCGCTGGGGTCAGAGGGCTGGGTGTACGCACATCAAAACGATCAATCAGCCTCTCCGCATGTTCGAGAATAGCAGGACGATTGATGCTGATGCCTTTGGCAAAAGGTGGGAGATTGTAGGTATTCAGGACAAGGTTATCCGCGACCGGATAACTGGCCACCATGCCGTAAGCGTGTCGGTCTTCGGGCACATGGCTGCTCTGGCCTTTTTGGGTGATGATCCGGGGGCGGGCGTTGGTCATGTCCTCGCCGTTGATGAACACCTTGCCCCCTTCGGCCCGCCGCAGGCCGGTGATCACCTCCACCAGCTCGGTTTGGCCGTTGCCCTGGACCCCGGCCACGCCCAAAATCTCTCCTTCCCGCACCTGGAAACTCACCCCCCGCAGCGCGGGCTCACCCAGATCGCTGTGGGCCTTCAGATGCTCCACCTGCAACACGACCTTGCCCGGACGCGCGGGCTTCTTATCCACCGTCAGGATAACTTCACGGCCGACCATCATCGCGGCCAGCCTCTCCTGGGTGGCTTCGGCGGGCGTGGTTTCCCCCACCACCCTGCCATCCCGCAGCACCACAATGCGGTCGGAGATATAGAGCACCTCTTTCAACTTATGCGAGATGAAAATGATAGATTTGCCCTGCTCCTGCAGCCGCTTCATGATGGCAAACAGGCCCTCGATCTCCTGCGGCGTGAGCACCGCGGTGGGCTCGTCCAGGATAAGGATTTCGGCCTCACGATAAAGGGCCTTGATGATCTCCACCCGCTGCTGAACCCCCACCGGCAGGTCTTCCACCATGGCGTACGGGTCCACATCCAGATGATAGCGGTGGGAAAGCTCCTGGATTTCCCGGGCCACCTTTTTCACGTCCAGCAAGCCCCGCTTCACGCTTTCCGCACCCAGCATGATGTTTTCGGCCACGGTCATCACGGGCACAAGCTGGAAATGCTGGTGGACCATGCCGATGCCCAAGGCGATAGCGTCCCGTGGGCTGTGCATCTCCACCTTTTTTCCTTTCACGTAGATTTCCCCTTCCGTGGGCTTGTACAGACCGTAGATGATATTCATCAAGGTGGATTTGCCCGCGCCGTTTTCGCCCAAAAGGGCCAGGATCTCGCCCTCATACAACGCGAGATTCACATCATCATTGGCCACGACGCCGGGAAAACGTTTGGTGATGTGCTTGACTTCCAGAACGGGCGTGCGTTGGGTCATGGGGAACTCCTGGTTTGGAGATAGGATTGGGATCAGGATTAGGATTAGGATTAGGATTAGGATTGAGGATCGTCAGGACAACGTTGAGCGAGGCGACAGCAGACGTATTTCGATTCCGTATTCCGTCAAATCGTTACGCATCACGCATTACGCATTACGAGACTTGCTTCCCGCGTCAACGTGATGGGGGGATTCATCGAGGTTCGCTGAGATTTATCGGCTATTCCGACGAACCTTCTGTCTCGTAGACCTTGCCTTCGGCCGCGGGTGGGCGCACCCGGCCCACCAGGCCCGCTACCGCAATGATGGTAACCACATAGGGCAGCATGGAGATGAAATGCCGGGGGATATTGACCACCCCCGCCAACAGCAACGCGTTTTGCACCCCTTGGGTGTAGCCAAAGAGGGTGGCCGCGCCCAGGGCGCCAAAGGGCATCCAGTTGCCGAAGATCATCGCGGCCAGGGAAATAAAACCCCGGCCCGCGGTCATGCCCTCCTGGAACTGGCCCACGGCCTCCAACACTAGAAAACCTCCGGCCAGCCCGGCTACCATACCGCCCAGGGTCGTATTCAGATAACGATAGAAATTAACATCCACGCCCAGGGTATCGGCCGCGCGGGGATGTTCCCCCGCGGCTCGGGAGCGCAATCCCCATTTGGTGTGGAAAAGTCCGATATGAAGCAGGACCACCAGAATCAACGCAGTATAGGTGATGGGCGGATTATTGAAGAAAACATCCCCCACCACCGGGATTTTGGAGAGGCCGGGGATGGCGATGGGCGAAAACTTGCCCTCGGCCACCCAATCGGGATTGAACAGGTAGGAGGTAAGCCCCAGGGCCAGCAGGATCAAAAAGGTGCCCGAGATGATCTGATCCATCTTGAACTTGATGGAAAACAGGGCGTGAATGTAACCCATGAGGGCCCCCGCGGCCACAGCCGCAAACACGCCAGCCAGCAGGCTGGCCATCAAGGGCCAGTCGTTGGTCTGCACTTTGACCACAAAACCGGCAAACGCGCCCGCCAACATCATCCCTTCGATACCGATGTTGATAATGCCGGTGCGTTCACACAAGATCCCGGCCATAGCCCCTAGGGCCAGGGGAATGGTGGCCCGTAGGGTGAAGTTTAGAGTACTCACTCCAAACAATACCTTCCAAATGGAATTGTTAGGCAAGGGGAGCGAATTTACAATCATACTGATGAGCAGCAGGGCGATGGCCATGCCCAAGCCGATCATCGAGGTGCGTTTGAATTTCGTTGCGCTACTCATGAGCGAACCTCAAATGGGATGAGGATTAGGATTAGGATTAGGATTAGGAACTGATTACTGATTACTGTTCACTGATTACTGAACACTGACTCACCCGCCTCCCCAGGAAATCTTGGGCACGCCTTCCTCTTCCTCCGCGGGTTTGCGGATGCGATAGAGCCAGCGCACGATGGCCGGCGCGGCCACAAAGGCCAGCATCAAGGCGTTAATCACCTGGATGATGTCGGTGGACACGCCCGAATCGAACTGCATTTTGGCTCCACCAGCAGCCAGCGACGCCAGGAAGAACGCGGCCAGGCCCACACCAAAGGGGTTCGTCTGCCCCAACAAGGCCACGGTGATCCCTTCGAAACCCACGGAACCGCTGAATTCGGGCGCGAATTTGAAGTTAACCCCCAGAGTTTCGATGGCTCCGGCCATGCCTGCCAGCGCGCCCGCCAGCATCATGGCCAGGATCACGGTCCAGCCCACGCGGATACCCGCGTATTTCGCGGCCTTGAAATTCCGGCCCACGGTGCGCAGCTCGAAACCAATGGTGGTCTTGTTGATGAGCCAAGCCATGAGAAGGATGGCGAGCAAGGCCAGGACCACACCCCAATGCACCCGGTAGGGCGGGCCAAAGATGAAGGGAATGCGCGCGCTTTCCACCACGGGCGGGGTGCGGGAAATAGCCTTGGCCGTGGGGTCCCACAGGGGGCCGGGCTTTTGCCCCTGGGACCCCCCCGCGTACACGGTCCAGCCGGCAAATAACGCGGCCACATAATTCAGCATAATCGTGGTGATGACTTCGTGCGCGCCCGTGGTCACCTTGAGAATGCCCGGGATCGCGCCCCAGAGCATGCCGCCTAGGATGCCCAATCCCAGGGCCAGGGGCAGGTGGATATAAATGGGCATCTCTGGGAAATTGATGCCGGCCCACACCGAAAAGATGGTCCCCATGATGAATTGGCCGGAAGCCCCGATGTTGAACAACCCCGCCTGAAACGCTACCGCCACCGAAAGCCCGGTCAACAGTAGCGGGGACCACTTCCGGATGGTCGTGGCCCAACCTCGTTTACTCCCAAACGCCCCCTGGAACAATCCCTTGTAGGCCGCGATGGGGTCATCCCCTGCCAGTTTCATGATGATAGCCCCAATGACCAGAGCGGTGAACACCGCCAGGATGGGAATGAGTAACGAACGCAACAATCGACGCGTGGAAGATGGATGCATGGGCAAACCTCTCGGCGATGAGATATGAAAACAGGGATGGCCGACTCCAAGTCTAATGCCATCCCTGTTTTTGCGCAAGTAATGGGGGTTACATGGTCGCTGAAGACCTGCTCAATTATTCCGTTCAGCCGCCGGGATGATAGCCCGTGTCGATGGAGCCATCGAACAGGCCCTTCTTCACCTCTTTCAGCAGGTCCTTCACATCCTGCGGCACCTTGTCTTCGAAGTCATGGAAGGGCGCCAGGCCCACATCACCTATATAGTTGCCGCCGGGGAAGTCACCGGCCGCGGCCTTGATGATCAGGTCCGCCACGCCCGGGGTGATGAGCTTCATGGCCGAAGAAACCAGGCAAGGATGCGCAGCAGGCAGGGTCTCCCACTGGTCCGTGTCCACACCGATGCAGTAGACCTCTTTGCCCGCTTCGGCCGCGGCGGCCACCTCTTGCAAGGCACCGTTGCCGGTCATGCCGCCCGCACCAAAGACCACGTCCGCACCCTGGTCCATGGCCTGCTTGGCCGTGGCCGCACCCCATTCGGGGTCCACAAAGGCCTGGGAAAGTTCGCCAGGATGATAGGTGGAGATGGTCTTGATGTCGGGGTTCACATAGCGAGCACCGGCCTCGTAGCCTTCCTTGAACGCCACCACCGGCGGCACCAGGTCCGTACCCAACACCGCGGCAATGGTGCCGGTCTTGGTCAGGGACGCAGCCAGCACCCCCGCCAGGAACCCGGCCTTATCCTCGGGGAAGATGAGGCCCGCCAGGTTGGGCAGAGGCTCGGGCTGGAACTGGTCCACGCCGATGAAGTAGATGTCGGGATTGTTCTGCGCGGCCTCGCGGGTGGCATCGCCCAGGGCAAAGCCTACGGTGACAATGACATTGTAGCCGTTTTCGATGAACTGGTTGATGTTGTCCGCGTAGTCCTTGGAATCCTTGGTCTCGATGTACTTGTAATCATCCTCGGATAGGCCCAGCTTTTCCGCGGCCAGCTTCACCCCTTCCCAGGCGGACTGGTTAAAGCTGCGGTCGTTGATGCGTCCCACGTCGGTGACCAGGCCGATCTTAAAGCCTTCGGGGGCTTTGACCTCGGGGGTCTGCTCCTCTTGCTGTTTTTCCTCCTCCTTTTTCTCTTCGCCGGCCGCGCCGCCCGGATGATAACCGGTGTCGATGGAGCCGTTCATCAGACCTTCGCGCACCTTCTTCAGCAGGTCCTTCACATCCTGCGGCACCTTGTCTTCGAAGTCATGGAAGGGCGCCAGGCCCACATCGCCCACATAGTTGCCGCCGGGGAAGTTGCCTTCATAGGCCATCTTGATGAGCTCAGCCACGCCCGGGGTGATGAGCTTCATAGCCGAAGAAACCAGGCAGGGATGCGCAGCAGGCAGGGTCTCCCACTGGTCTGTATCCACACCAATGCAGTAGACTTCTTTACCCGCTTCGGCCGCGGCGGCCACCTCTTGCAAGGCACCGTTGCCGGTCATGCCGCCCGCACCAAAGACCACGTCCGCACCCTGGTCCATGGCCTGCTTGGCCGTGGCCGCACCCCATTCGGGGTCCACAAAGGCCTGGGAAAGTTCGCCAGGATGATAGGTGGAGATGACCTTGATGTCGGGATTCACATAGCGGGCACCGGCCTCGTAGCCTTCCTTGAACGCCACCACCGGCGGCACCAGGTCCGTGCCCAGCACCGCGGCAATGGTGCCGGTCTTGGTCAGGGACGCAGCCAACACACCCGCCAGGAACCCGGCCTTATCCTCGGGGAAGATGAGGCCTGCCAGGTTGGGCAGAGGCTCGGGCTGGAACTGGTCCACGCCGATGAAGTAGATGTCGGGATTGTTCTGCGCGGCTTCGCGAGTGGCATCGCCCAGGGCAAAGCCTACGGTGACAATGACATTGTAGCCATTTTCCACGAACTGGTTGATGTTGTCCGCGTAGTCCTTGGAGTCTTTGGTCTCGATGTACTTGATGTTGTCTTCGGCCAGACCCAACTCCTTGGCAGCCAGCTTCACCCCTTCCCACGCGGACTGGTTGAAGCTGCGGTCGTTGATGCGACCCACGTCAGTGACCAGGCCGATTTTGAAATCCTTTTTGCCTTCTTCAGCCTTGGGCGCTTCGGTAGGGGCGGGCGCCTCGGTGGGCTTTTCCGCGGGCATTTGAGCCGGAGCTTCCGTGGCCGCGGGTTTCTCTTCCGCGGGCGCCTGGGTGGGGGTGGCTTTGCCGCCACACGCACTCAGGGCCAAAACGCTCACCAACAATAATGCGAGCAAAAGAAACAACGTGGACTTTCGCATAGGTTCTCCTCCAAAAAAGTCGTTCGAAAAGGTTGTCGTCGCAAGGCAAAACATGCGTGTGCCTTAACCACCCAAGTATAAAAGAAAAAGGGCCGAAAGGGCAATCCGGGCCATGCCCGGATCGGCCCTCGTCCCGGGTGTGGCCAATTTCGCAAGAACCCATAAATAGAGTAAAATGGGCCTTGTGCATCCCCCTGGATTCCTGTAAAGACTCATCGCTCATAGTGATGGACATTGAAAAATCATGAGCGCATCAACCCGCAAACGAACCACAAAAATATCGACATCCTCCCAAACGGTATCCTCATCCAGTGAGGTATCGGGCTCTTTCCTTGATATCCCCGCGGTGGTGTATCTGCGGCTGAATTGGGAAAAGCTGGCCTGGATCGCGTTGGTTTTGCTCGCGTTCCTCCTGCGCGTCTACGACGTGGGCGCGCGCACCATGAGTCATGATGAAAGCCTGCATACCACCTACAGCTACAATCTGTACAATGGCGTTGGCTTTCGGCATGATCCGCTCATGCACGGGCCGCTGCTTTTCCATCTCACCGCGCTCAGTTATTTCATCTTCGGCCCCAGTGATTTTTCGGCCCGCTTTCCGGTGGTCCTTTTGGGCACAGGCGTGGTAGCCATGATGTGGTGGGCCCGGTCCTGGCTGGGGAAGCTGGGCGCGTTCCTCACCGCGGTCATGTTCACCTTATCCCCCTCCCTGCTCTTCCATAGCCGCTATATCCGCCATGATCTTTATGCCATCTTTTTCGCTCTGGCGGTGATTATCCTTATCTTCCGCTACATTCAGCAGGGGGAAATCCGGCTGCTGGTGGCCATGGCGGCCATGTTGGGGCTGTTGTATACCACCAAGGAAGTGGCATTCATTTATGTCATCATCCTCATCAGCTATCTGGTTTTGGTGTTGCTGGGCCGCATCTTGATAGGGAACTGGCAGCAGAAAGGCTATAAATGGCTCTTCCTGGCCACGCTGGCCCTGGGAGGGTTGTTTTTGGTCTACCCCATGTATGAATCTATCCACGCGCCTGTGGGGCAGGTCGTGCGAAGCTCCAGCCTGGGCATGCCCGTGTGGCCCATGCTCATCCTGGCCGTGGGGCTGCTGGGGGTTGCGTTCTGGCTTCTCTTCAAAGGCTTTGGCAGCGAAAAGGTCCATAAATGGCGGGAATTCGATGTGACGGTGTGGGTCGTCACCCTTTCCGGGCCGCTGTTCGCAGCCTTTTTCATCAAGATCTTCGGAGGCAACCCCTCCTCCATCCATTTCAATAACCCCCTGGCGCCCGATACGATGACCGCGGCGGTGGTTTTTGTGGTCATGTGGGCGGCTTTTACCCTACTGGGGGCATGGTGGGCCTCGGCCAAAGGCTATTTCCAGGCCTACCTAGGGGGGCTGGGATTGTACTACGGATTGATGCTGCTCTTTTTCACCACCTTTTTTACCAATGGGGGTGGTATAGCCACCGGCCTGGTGGGCGCGTTGGGCTATTGGCTTTCGCAGCAAGAAGTGGCCCGAGGCGGCCAACCCTGGTTCTATTATGTCATGCTGGTCCCCCTCTATGAATTCATTCCCATGCTGCTCAGCGCGGTAGCCACGGTGGGGGTGCTGGTACGCATCTTCCGCCGCCAGCCCGTCGATGCTTCGTTGACCGATGACGCGGCCGCAGGCCAATCGGTGCGAGACCTGTGGGTGCTTTATCTGGTATGGTGGATCGCGCTCACCTGGGGGGCTTACACCTGGGCCGGGGAGAAAATGCCCTGGCTGGTAACCCACTTTGCCACGCCCATGAGCATTCTGGCAGGGTGGTGGCTGGCCTGGAAGCTGAAAGCCATCCCCTGGCGTCGCGTTTGGGACCAGGGCGGTGTCTGGGTGCTGCTGGCGTCCCCCATCTGGCTGGTGGTCTTTTACGAAGTTCTGCGGCAAAAGCCATTCCAGGGGAAATCCCTGGAGGCCCTAAGCCAAACCATGGCCGCGTTGATGGGCGCGGTGGTGCTGATTTTGCTGGGGTGGTTTTTGTACCGCAAGATGAAGGCGGTGGGTTGGACGCTGAGCGGCCGGCTGGTTTTATTGAGCCTGCTGGGGGTGCTGGCCCTCTTCTGGGTGCGCACATCCTTCCTGTTAACTTATGTCAATTATGACTACCCCATCGAACCCCTGGTCTACGCCCACGGCACCCCTGACATCAAAATCGTGGTCCATGACCTGCAAGAGATCAGCCGTCGTACCGTGGGCGAAAACGCCCTGGCATTCGTTTACGACAATGAAACCACCTGGCCCTTTGAATGGTATTTCCGGGATTTCCCCAACAAAAAGTTCGTGGGGGCCAGCCTCACACGCGAGGCCCTGAAGGATGCGCCCGTGGTGCTTGTGGGCATCGAAAATGAGGGCAAAGCCAAGCCTTTCTTGGGAAAAAAGTATTATCGCATTGAATACCGCCAGATCTGGTGGCCCAAAGAAACGTACAAGCAATTGGTGGATGGGGTGCCTCAGCCCGATGGCACCGTGCTCAAGGGGCTCCCCCTCCTGTGGCACTGGATGCGGGACCCCCATGCGCGCAAAGTTTTCTGGGATGTCGTCCTCTATCGCAAATACGAACAGCCTATTGCCGAATGGAGCCCCGCGGATCATTTTGTCATGTTCATCCGCAAGGACATCGCGGCCCAGGTGTGGGACCTGACCACCCTGCCAGCTCTGGCCGAGGCCGAAAGCATCAGCGCGGACCCCTTCGAAAGCAAGTACATCGACCACCCTGCCATCCAACAGGTCGGGCAAGGGCAGCTTGCCACCCCGCGCAACATGGCTGTGGCTCCCGACGGCCGCGTCTATGTGGCGGATACGGGAAATCATCGGATCGTGGTTTTCTCACCCGAAGGGGAAATGATCACCTCCTGGGGTGCCTTTGGTGCTGAGCCCGGGCAGTTCAATGAGCCTTGGGATGTGGCTGTGGGCCCCGATGGCAACATCTATGTGGCCGATACCTGGAATCATCGCGTCCAAAAGTTCTCGCCCGATGGGAAGTTTATCACCATGTGGGGTGCGTTTGTTTCCACCGACGGCCAACTGGGGCAGATGGGGGTGTTCTGGGGCCCCCGGGCCATGGCCTTCACCCAGGATGGCCAACTGCTGGTCACCGACACCGGCAATAAACGAGTGCAAGTCTTCACCCCTGAAGGCCAACCGGTCACCCAATTTGGTGGCGCGGGGGTGGACGATGGGTATTTTGACGAGCCCGTGGGGATCGCGGTGGATGGCGATGGCAACATCTACGTGGCGGACACCTGGAACCAGCGCATCCAAAAATTCAGTCCCGACTTCCAGTTCCTCAAAGCCTGGTCCGTGCCCGGGTGGGAAGGCCAGGATATCCTGATGAAGCCTTATCTCACCGTGGATAAGAAAAACCGGGTGTATGCCACGGACCCCTCAGGCTGGCGGGTGCTGGTATGGGACGCGCAGGGCACGCCCCTGGCCGCGTGGGGTCAGTATGGTGTGGGACCGGGCGAGTTTGGCTATCTCAACGGCATCGCCACCGGGGCCGATGATGGGTCCATCTGGGTGGCGGATGCGGACAACGGCCGGGTTATGAAGTTTGAACCCCTCCCCTAAAAAACTTCACCACGGAGACACAGAGAGCACGGAGAGGGAAAAAGATAAGGTTTGGAGAGGATTCTCTCCGTGAACCCCTTTTATTTTTCTCTGTGTCCTCCGTGTCTCCGTGTTGAAATACCTTTTTGCAGTGCATCCATCACTGATTCCCAACTTATTCCCACTCAATGGTGGCGGGGGGTTTGGAGGTGATGTCGTACACCACCCGATTGACGCCCTCCACCTCGTTGACAATGCGATTGGCCATGCGGCCCAACAGGTCGTAGGGCAACCGCGCCCAATCCGCGGTCATGAAGTCATCGGTGGTCACCACCCGGATCCCGACCACGTGCCCGTAGGTACGGTAATCCCCCATGACGCCCACGGTACGCACCGGCAGCAGCACCGCGAAGGCCTGGGAGGTGGCCCGATAGAGCCCCGCGGATTCCAGTTCCTGGATCACGATGGCATCGGCCTGGCGCAACGTCTCCAGGCGTTCCCAGGTGACTTCGCCCAGGATGCGGATGGCCAGCCCCGGGCCGGGGAAAGGATGCCGCCAGACGATCCGTTCGGGCAGGCCCAAGGCCAATCCCACGCGGCGTACTTCATCTTTGAACAGGTAACGCAGGGGTTCCAGCAACTCGAACTGGATATCTTCGGGCAGCCCCCCCACATTGTGGTGGGTTTTGATGGTGCGGGCGGCCTGTTCCCGTTGCGAAGAGGCGCTTTCGATGACATCGGGATAGAGGGTGCCTTGGGCCAGGAAGCGATAGGGAGGCCCTTCAGCTTCCGCGGCCAGGCGGGCGGCTTCGGCCTCAAAAACCCGTACAAAACGGTGGCCGATGCGTTTGCGTTTTTCTTCGGGATCGGTCACGCCTTTCAGATCGGCCAGGAAGAGCTCCGCGGCATTGATGCCGATGAGGTGAATGCCATGGGCCTGCTGGAAGGTCTCGAACACCTCATCCACCTCCCCCAGCCGCAGCATCCCATGATCCACAAACACACATGTGAGCTGATCGCCAATAGCCCGGTGCACCAGTGCGGCTGTCACCGAGGAATCGACCCCTCCGCTCAGGCCCAGCAGCACCCGGCTGTCCCCTACCCGTTCTCGGATCTCTTGCACCATCTCATCGATGAAGTTGGCCGGCGTCCAGTCGGCCTCCAGTTCCGCCACATCGAAGAGGAAGTTCCGCAAAATGTCCATGCCCTGGCGGGTGTGCTGCACCTCGGGATGGAATTGAATGCCATAACGGCGGGCGTGGATATCCCCCATGATGGCCATGTTGTCGTTATGGGACGCGCCCAGGGCCACCCAGCCGGGAGGAAGCCGGTCCACATGATCGCTGTGGCTCATCCAGACATCGAGCCTGGGGGGAAGTCCTGCGAGCAGAGGGGCCTCGCCGGTGAGTTCCACCAGGGTGTGGCCGAATTCTCGGGCGGTGGCAGGGGCCACGTGTCCGCCCAAGGCATGGGCCAGGGCCTGCATCCCGTAGCAGATGCCCAAGACCGGCTTTCCGCTTTCCAGTACAACTGAGGGGAGCTGCGGCGCGTCGGGTTCGTAGATGCTGGCCGGGCCTCCGGAAAGGATGTAGGCCTGGGCCTGGGCCCATTGTTCCGGAGGAGCATTCCAGGGGATCAGTTCGCTGTAGACGCCCAGGTCTCGCACCCGACGGGCGATGAGCTGGGCGGTCTGGGAACCAAAATCAATGACGGCAACGGTAGGCGTTCGCTTCATCGCTCAATGAGGGGGGAGAGGGAGATGACATGCTTCATGGCGCCGATCCTAACATGAAGCCTGGTGAAAATAAAAATGCCGCCATCCCGAAGGAGGCGGCGCTGTGTGATCAGTTATGGATACCCTGCAAAAAGGTATTTCACCACGGAGACACGGAGGACACAGAGAAAAATAAAGGGGGTTCACGGAGAAAATCCTCTCCAAACCTTTTTTTCATCCGTATCGGTGGGCAGTCGCCCGTGGAACCTGTAATCAAAAATGAACCATGCCCTCTCCACCAACCAGGACCCGGGCAATGCGTTCTCCCGCGTGGCCGTCCCACAGAGGGGGGACCTCGCCCTGTTTGGCCTTTCCGGCCAGGATCGCCCGGGCTTCGTGCAGGAGTCGGGGCATGTCTTGGCCCACAAGGATGTTGGTGCCCACGTGGACCGTCACAGGGCGTTCGGTGTTGGGCCGCACCGTCAGGCAGGGGACTCCCAGGTAGGTGGTTTCTTCCTGCACCCCGCCCGAATCGGTGATGACCAAACGAGCCTGATCTTGTAATGCCAGGAAGTCCAGGTACCCCAAGGGATCGATCAAACGCAATTGGGGTTGCGTGATGGCATAGGCCATGCGCTGAAGCCGCTGACGGGTGCGAGGATGGATGGGAAAAACCAAAGGGAGATCCCGCGCCAGTGCTTGCAGAGCGTCCATGATGCTTTGCAGCATGTCGGGGTCATCCACGTTGGCGGGGCGATGAAGGGTCACCAGGCCATATCTCCGAGGTTCAAGGCCCAAATGAGAAAGGATGGTGGAGGCCCGGGCCTGAGGCAGAAGGCGGATGAGAGTATCGATCATCACATTGCCCACGAAATGGATTTTGGTGCTGGGAATGCCCTCGCGCGCCAGGTTTTCGTTGCCATCTACCGAAGGGGTAAAGAGGAGTTCGGCGATTTGATCGGTGAGTAAGCGATTGATCTCCTCGGGCATGGAGCGATCGAAGGAGCGCAGGCCCGCTTCCACATGGGCCACGGGGGTGTCCAGTTTGGCACAAACCAGGGCTGCGGCCACGGTGGAGTTGACATCGCCATAGACCAAAACCCAATGGGGGCGTTGGGCCAGCAGGGTCTCCTCGAACCGCGTCATGATGCGGGCGGTCTGGCGGGCGTGGGAATCGGAGCCGACCTCGAGATTGATGTCGGGCCGGGGGAGTCCCAGTTGGTGAAAGAAGATCTGGGACATATTGGCATCGTAGTGCTGGCCGGTATGGACCAGCACTTGTTGTACAGAGGGATATTTTTCTAGAGCTCGCATCACAGGCGCGACTTTCATGAAATTGGGCCGCGCCCCAACGACATGGAGGATTTTCATGAGGATGATGAGAGGAGTTGGAGAATACGTTGGAATTGAGGAGTCTGTGTTTCCCACAGGAAGCGGGATGCGTGGTTTTGAACCCGCTCTTGATAATGCGAACGATGATGCAAAAGGTGCAACAATCCCTGGCGGATGCTTGGGGGCTGGGTTTCGTCAACCGTCACACCGCAGCCGCACGTATCGATGAGGCGTTGAAGAGGAGGATTGCGTCCTACCACCACGGGCACACCCCGGGCCAGGGCCTGGTAGAGCCGATTGGGCGCACAATAAATCCAGTTGAGGTGCTTTTGGGCATAGAAGACCACGCTGGCTACGGCCGCATCGATGTAGATGGGAACGTCGAGCTGGGGCACGTAGGACACAAAGCGTACCCATCTGTCGAGATCCGGGCCATATTTTTGGCGCAGGGCTTCGACCCGGGCCGGATCAAAGCCCCCCAAGACAATGAGTTTGGCCTCCTGCTGGCCCAAAATCGCTTCTACCAATTCCTCGAGATGTCGATCTCCGTGGGCTCCCCCTTGCGCCAGAAAATAGGGCGTGCCCTGAAGCCAAGTCTGAATGGTGGCCGGGAGCTCCCGCCGAGGTTGTTGACGAAAAATCTGATCGGGGTAATTTTCCAGAGGGATCAAAGGGGTATGCAGGGACGTTCCCAAACGCGCTTCTAACAATTTCTGGCGATCCTCACTGGCCTGCAACACCACTTGCGGCCGATTCATGAGCCATACCAACAGGCGTTGGCGCCATCCTCCCCGCAGCAAGCCATCGGGCGGGAGTTCGTGCTGATCCCACACCACCCCCTGGATGATTCCGAAGCTACGCAGCATGGCCAAAAAGGGGATGACGCCCGCGAAAGTCATATCATGCACCCACACGATCTGAGGCCGCTTGCGCCAAACCTCTCGCAGGAGCCGGGCGTAAAGCTCCAACGATTTGAGCCAAAGCCGCTGCTGGCTCGGGTAACGGGCTCGGCTCCACAGGGAGATCACTCTGGCCGCGGCGCCTCCGTAAACAGTGCGCTGATCGGCCTGATTGCTTTGTTCCAAGACAAAAATAGTGACTTGCGCGCCCAAACTCAGGAGTGAATGGGTCTCTTTGCGTAATCGGTCATCGTAATCCAGATGCCGGGTTTTTATGGCCATCAAGATGTGCATACTGCTTTGTAAATAGGATTCGGATCAGGATTAGGATTGAGGATCGTCAGGACAACGTTGAGCGAGACGACAACGGGCGTGATGCGTGAAACGTAAAACGTGAGCATCTTACGCATCACGCATCACGTTTCAGGACCGCCAGCCTGGCTGCGAGGCGTTTTCACCCGTATCGGTGGACAGTCGTCCGTGGTGACTGTTCCGAAAATAGAGCCACGAAGGCACGAAGGCTCTCCTCCGGCTTCCCCGCACGCGGGGGAGGCGAAGGCACGAAGAAAGTAATCAGTGATCAGTTATCAGTAATCAGTTGCGGGGCTAGCCGGAATTATCCGGCGCCGTTTTATAGCCCGGCGACTTCATGAACCTGTTGGCAAACCCCATGCAGGCTGCTGGGCGCCTTGGCCCCGCCGACTCGAAGTCGGGGCTGGGGGCCTTTGGCCGCCTGTCTGCCTGCGCAGACAGGCCCAACCAGGCGGAAAACATGTCCCCGAAGGGGGACATGCGGCGGAACGCCCTCAGACCTGAATTTATTCGGCGTACTCGCGCAGTAAACCAACAGTATCACTTCATCGTCGGGCGGGCGTGGTGGCCCCAGACCTCGGAGGTCTGCGCAGACCCTCCGAGGCCTCATGCTCGCCTGCCACTTGCAAACCTGCAAACCGGCGTCCTATTTTCACCGTTATGGGGTGAGCTATGGCTCAGGGTGAGTGTTCTGTGGAAATGACGGGGGCGACAAAGGGTTGCTTCCCAATCGGCGCGGCATTGAAAAGGACGCCCAGTACATGACTGCCCACCAGCTCTAGTTGATGCAGGGCCGCTTTTATCTGAGAGGGATTCTCCCGGCCCGAGCGCACAACCAGAAGGGTGCGGTCCACCATGGAGGCGGCCAGGAGCGCGTCGGTCATATTAAACTGAGGGCCATCGATGATCACCCAATCGGCCAAGGATTGAAGCTGTTCCAGACAGGCTTTGAACTGTTCGGGAGTATGCTTCTCGATGTTAGATGCCTGGCCCGCGGGCAGGATGCGCAAACCGGGCAGGGGCCCATCCTGAAGCAGGTCGGGGGCTGTCTCGGTCGCACCCTGTAAGCATGTCGTCAGCCCCCTGTCGTTTTTCAGACCAAAAAAGCGGTGAAGAGCCGGAGCATGAAGGTTGGCATCCACCAGGATCACCTGCTTCCCGGCCGCGGCCGCGGCCATAGCCAGATTCGCGGCTATCGTGCTCTTGCCCTCTCGAGGCAGTCCACTGGTCACCAGCAGAGACTGAAGATGAGGGAACCTGACAGTAAGCAACGATGCCAAATAATGGGAGCCTTGAGCAAAAGGATCCTGAGGGTTTTCAAGAAGGATGAGAGGTTTGCGGGCCACGGCGGAGGCCCGAGGCAATGCCCCCAGCATAACCGGCCCTAAAACCGCGCTGGCTTGCTCCGGGAGATAAATTTTGGTATCCAAAAATGCCAAAGCAACCACCACGCCCAACGAAAGCAAAAGCCCCACCAGAAAAGCAAGAACAAACCCTATAACCGAAACGGTCGATACCTCGGTGCCGCCCTGACGATGAGCTTTGGCTGGATATCCAAACACGACAGTACGTCCTTTTCCAACAGTGGCATCCAGGCGCACTTCGGCTGCCTTATTCAGGATCACCTGATATGCATTGCGAGCGGTATCTCGTTCAAAAGCCAGGCGATCCAGTCGGGCTTGTTCTGCTTCGGCTTGGGCTTCCAATTGGCGAACTTCCTCTTCCAATTGGGAAATCAGATCCGCTTTGTCGAAAGTTCCATCTTGTTCAGCCTGCTGGATCTTGTGGGCCAAGACATTGCGTTTTTCTTGAATGACTTGTATCAACGTGTCGATCTGTTGCAACATCTCTTCCCGGCTCGTATCTTGAACCAAGGCCGACACCTGATCTGCGTCCAACGTGAGGGTAGTGTTTAAGCGTCGATCAAAGGCATAAGCATGCTTATCGGATGGGCCCACATCCTGAAGATGGCTCGATTCGGGTTCCAGAACAATGACGCCGTCCCCAAGCTGTTTTTCAGAATCATTAGATTTCATATATCGGTCGTTTCTAAAAAGGCGGATATCCTCTTGGGCCAGGACGTCATTTTTCAATACAAGAAAAGCCATATAAGTAGCAACATCCGGTTTTTCCATGGCCTGCACCTGTTGCCGCAGGCTTTGAACATCCACCAGGAAACGATCCAATTCCGAAACGCGCAAACGGGCCACATCCAACGCAGTACGACGATGATCCAGGATTTGATTCAAAAGCTCGGAACGGTCTGCCAGGCGCCGCTTCAGGGCACGATAGGGAGACATTTGCAAAGCAAGGGCATATTGGGATTCAGCATCTTCGTAGGATTGGCGTGTACGCTCTACTTCCTGCGCCATATTGGCAGGGGAGATCGCTTGGCCGAAAATGGTGTTGGCTTCCATCTCATACTCGTGGGCCCAAGCATTAGCGATCATTTCAGCCTGTTTGGGATCGGGCCATGTTACTTTGATCGCGACCGCATCACCATTGATGCTACCTTCCACATGGTTAAGAAGCGCACCAGGCCCCGAGGCCGCCGGACCTAGACGATCCTGCAATTGTTGATACACCCGTTCCGCAATGGCCGGACTTTTTACCAGCAACAACAACGCCACTCGCCGCCCTTGCCGCGTGCTATCATCACTGGGCAAACTCTCATCCTTGGTCGGCATTTGAGGTTCCATTTTCACCAAAATATCCGTTGGCAACATGAAGAGCTCTGCCTCTGCCTCGTAGGTAACCGGGGTAATCACTTCCCGGGTCATGAAAAAGGCATAGACGAGAAGGGCAGCGATCACGCCCAAGGCTATGATCCACCACTGGCGACGTAAGACGTTAAGCCAATAGGTCATGTTCATCTTCTTCAATAAACCCTCCAAGAAAAGGGATTGGGTACGACCGAGGAGGAGAACGATATCTTGTTAGGGAAGCGAAGGGCCTGAAGCCTCTACGAGTACAAGCTTCAGGAGAACATACCCCATCACCATCAAAATAGCCAAAAAATAGAAGCCAAGATATATCCAGCGAAGGGAAAAATGGTTTTGTCGATAGGTATCGACACCTAATCCCACCACCAAGACGAAGTAGGGATAGAACATAAAGGCATGACGAAAGGTAAACGTCACAAATGCGACACTTAAAAAGAAAAGCACAAACGCCATGACATAGGACCAAGTACGTGGGCGTCGCACAGCCTTCACCAGCCCGATGAGCAAAAATGGGAGCGCCAATATCTGAAGGAGTGTTCCCACACTAAGAAAGGTGCGTTCGATTTCGGCACTTAGAATAGGAAGCGGAGAAATCATCAAATACACCACCCGCAAAGGCAGGCTGATCAGCAAGGGAACACCAAAGATAAATTGAGAAATCCCACTTTCACCTAAGGTAAGGCGGTGTGCGTTGTACCGGGTAAAATAACCAAGGATACGTTCACTTGATAAGGAAGAAACTACATGCACGACACCCACAAAATTCAAAAGGAAAAATACGGCAATAGCCCCCACAAGCAGGATACCCGCAACCCGAATCCATTTTCTGTGATAATAAGTAGTGTAAAGGGAGAATGCTAGCACCATGAGGGTGAGCAAAGCAGCCTGAATACGTATTCCCCAAAGAAGGGTCACCAATAGAACAGAGAGAACGACGGTGACGACTTTGATAGAAAGGTTATAACTTCCAAAAGAATTCCATCCGTAGATTAAAGCAAAAATCAATAAAGCGACCAAGGCATCGCGAAAAATATGCCCAGTAATAAACATAATGATGGGGCTTAGCCCCAACCACAAGGCCGCTAAAAGCGCGGCTTCCAAAGAAAGTTCAAAATGTTTACGCCCAGCCCGATAAACCAAGATGGCTAGGTTGGCCAAAAAAAAGTTATTCCAAAATCGCGGCATTAACGTATGATACCCGCCTAAGAGGTCTCCAAGCCAATGCATCCATGCAAGCAAGTAAATATACACCTTAAAACTGCGAACAGGATACCACCATCGAATGGATCGATAACGATACCACTCGCTCCGCTGGACATGGGTCAGCATAAAGGATTCAAACATTCTGTCATCGGAACCACCGCCCATATAGGGAGTACCATAGCGATGCAAATAGATCTCATAAAGCCCCAATGTAATTAAAACATTAAGGGAAAAGATAAGAAAAAAGAGCCGGCCTTCCACACGCCCCAACCGTATTGCCAAAAGTCCTCCCAATAAAAGTAGGCCATAATAGTAAAAAAAGATCGAGGGCGCTAATTCCTGCAGGGCAACCCATGCCACCGCGGTCATCGCAACAATGACGCTTATCACAACGATGGTATCGGTATGCGCCTTTAGACGACGCCCTTGAAAGGTGAGGCTATCCGTATGCCATAACGACGAATTGGAGGTCATGTCAACTCAAGCTTTCCAACCAGGGGGTGATCTCGGCTCGCCGAGCGGCCTCGGTAAAATGGGCAGTAATGCGCTCCCGCCCACGTTGACGAAGCTCCTGCAAGCGTTGGGGATGGGTGAGTAAAGCTCGTAAAGCCGAGGCTAGGGCATCGGGGGCTTCTGGAGGCACCAACACACCAGCATCGCCTATGGCATCGGGCACACCCCCGACCTGAGCAGCCACGCATACAGCGCCCAAAGCCTGGGCTTCGATGTACACGATGCCGAAGCTTTCAATGTCGTTGGGATCAGGACGGCTGGCGAGCACAAAAAGACTGGCCCGGGCCATATACTCCCATACTTCCTGTCGGGAAAGCTGGCCGACAAAAGCCACCCGCTCTGCTAACCCCAACTCTCTGGCCAACGTTTCATAGCGGTTGCGATATCCCGCTCGGGGCTCCTCCCCGGCAATGACGTAATGCCAGGGTAAATCTTGAACTTGGGCCAGGGCTCGCAACACGATATCGATACCTTTACGAGGATATAAGTGGGCCGCTGTAAAGATCAGTGGAGGATCGGGTCGGGGGGCTTCCAGGGAGACCTGACTGGCAAAATCCAGGAGTTCCTGCGAAAGAAAGGGATGAAAGATGCGTAGTTTTTCCTGGGCGCAACCATAGCTTATCAACAACTCAGCCGTAAAGTGAGAATTGGGCCAGATCATGTCCGCGGAGCGTAGGACTCGCATCAAGAGTCGATGCCAGCGCCCCTGCCGAAAGCGGCCGCGAATTTCGGTGCCGTGGACCTGAAGGATCACTCGATACCGCAAGAGGGGGGCAAAGAGCACGGCAGGCCAACCAAAATGGGCCCAAGAAGATGATATCACGAGATGAGGACGAAAGGTTAGCACAGCACATAGGAAATGCACAAAACGCCAAAGGATGCCCAGGCGTCGTCGTCGCCACCGGTGCATAAGTCGGCCCACGGGCCGACATGGGCCCAGGCCAGCATCCTTTCCTTCATGGACCACATGCACCTGATGCCCGCCATGGCGCAGCAGGCACACCACATCATGGGTGAATGCGGCCACACCGCCCGGATCCGGGGGAAAAGCATGAGAGCAGACCAGAATGCGCATCAGGCTATGGGGGAGATACCGGTTTTTGGGCCCAGAAGATAAAATGGCCGCAGTACTGGAGTTTAAGGCGGTTGATACTTTGCGGAGACTTCCCCCGCCATCGCCCTAACCGCTCGATGAGCCAATTGAGAGGAGATTCCCGTTGAAAGAAGCCATCGAACCGGCTAGGATGTCCCGAAAGTTGTCGCAGGAGCAGGGTAAGACCATCGATCCCGGGACGGAATTCACGCACCTGGAATCCGGCATCTTCCAAAAGGACGCCAAATCCCCAGGGGGTATAATTCCAGTAACTCCGTGAATGATAGGGTTCTAAATAGGAGGTAGAACCCACAAAGTGCCCACCAGGCCGCAGAAGCCGATAAATCTCAACCAGAACTTTTTCAGGATAGCGCACGTGCTCCATGACCTGCCGGCTAAAAATCAGATCAAAGCTGGCAGGGGCGAAAGGGGCGTGTTGGCCGTCGTAGGTGATGATGTGGTGGGTTTCGGTTCGGGCCGCGACCTCGCTGGAATAAGGGATATCCATCCCGAACCATTGGATGTGAGGAGCCACTTTTTGGAAAAAAGCCCGGCTTTCTCCTGTGCCGCAGCCCAGGTCCAGAACCCGTGCTACCGTGGGCAGAGAAGCAAGCCGGGCCGCGTAATCATAGGCCGTTGCCTGAGTGCTTTCGGCCTGAGGAACAGGGAGATTCGTGGGATGCAACATCGGGCATAAAGAGTGCAGGTGGCAGGTAGCAGGTGGAGAAAACGCAGATTGACGCAGATGCAACACAGATTTCCGCAAATATTCGTCATGCTGAGCGACCGAAGAGAGCGAAGCATCTAGCGAGCGAAGCGAGCGCCATGCCGTGGTTTTTGCACTTCGCTAGATTCCTCGGTCGCTTCGCTCCCTCGGAATGACGTCCCAAGGCGCTACGAACACTGATTACTGATGACTGATCACTGATTACTCGTGCTCGCGCCTAACCTCGGTCTAACAATCCTCAATCCTAATCCTGAACCTATTCACGGAACAGTCACCACGGACGACTGTCCACTGATACGGGTGAAAACGCCTCGCAGCCAGGCTGGCAGACCGTGAAACGTGATGCGTGATGCGTAAGATGCTCACGTTTCACGTTTCACGCATCACGCCCGTTGCTGCCTCGCCCCAACGTGAGCTTCGAGTTGCTTTTGCAAACCAACGCAACGTCAGAACAACCGGCGTAAGATGCGACGGCCTATGTCCCATCCATGCCAGACCAACTCATAAGGCCAGGGGAAATAGCGCCGCCGTACCAGGGCATGTTCATGCACTGAGGCCGGTGTCGAGGAAAGCCCACCGCCCCGAAAGCCACACATAAGCAAAGGAAGATGGAAATGCGGCACCTGGTGCTGTCCAAAAGCCCGTAGATACCAGTCGTGATCACTGGCAATCTTGAGCGACGTATCGAAAAGCCCCACCTCATCGAACACCTCGCGACGAACAAACAGGGCCTGCTGGCACAAGGGATTCCGAAAGAAAAAGGTCCAGCGGGAGAGATGATCCGGATGGTGGAAAATCCGCTGTTCTTCTCCCTTATCCCGCAGATAATCTCCGTAAACCGCCTGGATATGCGGTTTTTCTGCAAACACCTGGGCCACGGCCCGCAAAACAGAAGGGGACAGATAATAGTCATCAGCACCCAGAACGCCAATGACCTCACCCTGGCTGGCCAAAATCCCTTTGTTCATGGCGTCAAAAGGACCTTCGTCCGGTTCCTGGATCACCCGAGCGATCTGGGATCGATAGCGATCCACTAAAGCCATGGTCCCATCGGTGGACCCCCCATCGACGATAATCACCTCGATCTGGGGATAATCTTGCTGGAAGATGCTCTGTAGGGCCTGTTCCAAGGTGGCTTCCGCATTGTAGGTAGGGATAATCACGCTAATGATCATGACGCGAGTCTTTTACAAAGTCGTAGAAAGAAGGAATGCCCTGTGAGATGCCAGAGCCATGAAGAGGGGCGCCAAAAGAGGTGCATACGGTCGATCTCCGCGTAATAGGCGTCTATGGCCGCGGTTTTCTGTGCTGGATGAATGCGAAATCCTGCAAGGGGTTCGGGCAGGGTATATAGGTTCGCGTATGTTGCCAATCGGCGCCAAAGTTCGTAGTCCGCCGCGTAGTGAAGGCGATCATCCACATAGCCTCCGGCTCGCAGCCACAGGTCCCGTTGCCAAAAGGTACTTTCCTGCTGGATCCAGCCTAAACGACGCCCTTCGTAAAGTCCAGCCCGGATAAAGAAACGCCGAAATGTCTGGGGGCGTCCCATATGAGTCAACGTTCCTTGCTCATCCCAATAGGCTTTCAACCCTGTGACCCAGGGATGTCCCTTTCGCATGGCCAGGGCGACCCGAGCCAGCGCGCCGGGAAGATACATGTCGTCACTATTGATCCAGGCCATGATATCCCCCGTAGCCCGGGCAAAGCCCTTGTTGATAGCATGATACTGACCTCGATCCGGTTCACTCACCCAATAAGCCAACCAGGGGGCGTACTTCTCGATGATTGCCACTGTGCCGTCATCGCTGCCCCCGTCCACGATCACATATTCGAGATTGGGATAACCCTGGAGGAGTACGGAGCGAATAGTCGCTTCCAGATAAGCGGCCTGATTGTAGGAAGGGGTGACGATGGTGATACGCGGCCAGGGTTGGCCATCGGGCATAGTTTCGGGTAAAGGATCAGGGATATCCGTCCAGGGCCAGCCGCTCCGATCAGCAGGCGGCGGGGGAAAAGCATCAAAAACCACCCTTAACCTCTCTTCCTATCTCTTACGGCTTCCGAGGCGGCTGCAAAGCGAGCAACCACACATCATCAAAAGCCACGGGGTGCATGCTCTTGTAATTAAGGAGCCTGATCTGGAGAGTCTGGCTGCCGGGTGGAGACTTCACTATCCCCACCACATGGCACCAAGTGGGGCAGACCCGGGCAGTGGCAATGTACCCATAGTTCTTTTCACCTTTGGGCAAGGCGCCTTTCCATTGGTATCCAATATAAGCGCGGCCCTGGGGAGCATAGACCCAAGCTCCTTCTAGATAGAGATAATCCTCCCTGACTGGCACAGGATCCGAAATAAAACTGGCGTTGCGAATTTTCTCATTATTCGCCAGAAAAGCGGCTTGTGTTATTCGCCCCTCGCGTTCTATCTGTTGCAGTCGTCTCGCACTCCCATCATTCTTGTAGAGACTTTGAGTAAATCCTACAGGAAGCCCTTTTGCATTTCCTTGTTCAAAATTGCCGTTGACCACCTCGCTAGTCACATTTTCAAGAATTTGGGCCCAAAGTCCCTGGTCTTGATTCAAGAGACGCCATCCATCCTTCTCGGGTCCTGGTTTGGCTTCTTTGGGACCCTGCCAAAATCCGATGAACCAGGAGGGTTCCCCCGCGGCCAAGGCGGACTCGTCGGTTGTATAGCCCCGGAATATCCATCCCTGGCCCGTGTCGAAAGTCAAAGGAACCGCTGGCCCGGCTCCACCCAACGATAAGAGCCATTCGGGATCATCGATGACAGCAGGATCTTCCAAAAATGCTTGAATGATCTGGGTGCGGAAACGATGAATGTCCACCGGATTGGGAATAGGAATCCAGGTCACATCGTCAAAGCGCACCAGGCCAGTGGCTCCCTCATTGCGGAGCTGAATCCGGACCGTCTTTGTGTGGGGGGGAGGCTCGGCCAGCCCCACCACATGCTGCCAGGCCTCTGACTGGAACTCTTGAGTGCTATAGCCGGATGGCGGGGTTTCTCCGGGGAAAGCCCCGTGCCATTCCCAACCTAAATAACCCTGGCCGTGGAAACTTTGCATCCATCCCGTTTGCAGATAGACCGTGTTGGGCGAGACCGGCAGATCCGAGGTGGACAATCCATTCTGGAGCACCCCAGGAGATGTTTCCAAAGCCAGTGCATGGGTGGCCATGCCTTCGCGAATCACAGGCTCGAGGCGACGGGTGGAAGGGGGGGCGTCGTGGAGAGGGATGGGGAATCCAGGGATATCTCCATGCAGGGCAGATACTTCGAAATCACCATGCTCCAGCAAACTGCGGGTGGCGGGGAGTATCTGAACCCAGAACTGGTCTTCGAAACCATGCCAGGTCCCCGTTCCTTCGTCTGGTTTCAGGCCCAAAGGTGCGCGCCAAAAAAGGAGGAGATCAGCCGCTTCTCCTCGTGCCAACGCGGCCTCGTCCACTCGATATCCCAGAAGCAACCACCCATTGCTTAACGTCTGGCGTACTTCGTAAGTCGAGCCGGAGGGCAAGGGGGTGGACAGCCCCAACATATGAGCAAGCACATCGTCTTTATGTTCTGTATTGAGCACAAAGATGGGGTCCTTACACAACGCCTGCTGCCACGCGTCAAAAGCTTCATCATCCATGCCTTGGGCTGTATAAAATTTGGCCAGGCCTATATAGGGCCACGCCTGGTCAGGATTGGCCGCGATGGCTTGCTCCCAGGTGGCAAGGGCTGCCTGTGTGTTCCCTTGCAATTCATAGGCCTCGCTGAGGCCTGCATATCCTTCCTGCAGGCTCGGATCTAACGCAATGGCTTTTTTAAATTCAGCAATGGCTGCCCGCAAAGCGGCCTCGGGCGAATTCGGCCATGCCATGGGAGATGAGAAATAATGACCAATCACCGCTATCGCGCTGAACAGAAGGAACATCCCCACACAAGCAGCCCATATTGCAGTCCAAGAGAATCGAAATAAAGTCCTTGAAGGCTGACGATCCTCTATGGATAATGATGAGTTTCTATCCGACATCGAAACATCTCTCAAGGACTTGGAGAAGACGGCTTTTCCGCATGGGCCATGGATAAATAGATTTTCGCCAACGCAAGGTGAAGAGAAGGATCATCCGGAAACGCTCGAATGCCCTGACGGTAGACATCAAAGGCTTGTTCTATGGCTCCCTGGCTCGCGTACAAAGACATCAATCGGATGTAAAGCTGCGCATCGGGAGTATCTTCCAAATCCATCGCTTTTTGATAAGCCATCCGGGCTTTTTCATTCTCGCCTAGATGTTCGTACACCTGCCCCAAGGCCATCCAGGCATCTGCAATGTCCTCATCTTGCGCAAGCATGACCTCATAAGCTCGGGCTACGCCTTCTAGACGATCTGCTTGTTGGTAAAAGCGAACGAGTACGGGGAAGAGATCGGGGTGACGAAGGGTGTTTTTTTCTTCTTGGGCAGTAAGGACTTTGTCAAAGGCTTCTGCAAGAAGCTCCGTTCTGGACGCCTGTCCGAATGCCATCATGTCTTGATACGTCTCCAACATACGCGTAGGATCCAGCTCTATAGCTTCCTGATAGGCACGGATGGCCTGTTTGGCATCTCCCTGGCTCTGATGAAAGGCAGCCAATGCTAGAAGACGATCCACCCGGATACGATGGGCACCAAAGACATGAGAAGCCAAAGCTTGATCAAAATGTTCCACGGCTTGGGCATAATGTTGTTGTGTATAATCGGCCCTGCCCAGAGCGGCATGGGCCGCGGATACAATGAGAGGGTCTGTATTAGGAGAAGCCAGAGCTTTCTCATAAGCCTCCCGTGCGGCCGGTACATCTCCTTGCCGCATCCTCACATCGCCCAATAGCAGCCAGGGTCCGGCTTCATGAGGATAGAGCTGAGTCCAGGTTTCGGCTGCAGAAACTACGGGAGCGGGCACGGTCTCCAATTCGTCTAGAGCAAAATGGTATTCTAACGCGGCACGGTTCCAATCTTGATGGGTGGCGTAGGCTTGGGCCAAATCATGGTAGAAGGGCCAGTTCTCAGGGGACTTCGGGCGAAAGAAGATAGGTCCCCCTTGAAACAAATCTTGAATCAGCACATAACGATCCACATCTTTTCCGGCTTTCTTTTTAGCATCCTTCAGAAGAACCGGCCAAATACGAGCTGTCACGACCGTAGGATAATCACTCCGGTCCAGACGAGTACGATCCACATGAAAAATGTGAAGTGCGAAATCCTTCCGATTATCCTTCCAACGCGTGGTGTATATAAGACGAAAGGCTGGGTGATCTCGAAAATAACCTGGCATGAGGTGGAGTGCACCGTAATGATAGGGTGTTTCTACTACAATAAGATCATCGATATTTTTCTCTTGCAAGGCGTCAATCAAGGAATTTTCCATCAGGGCCCCATAGTAGCGCTCCCAAAGCCCTGTTCCCCGTTGAAACAAAAGAGGCTTTGATGGAAATGGCGTCGGAGTAAAACGCCAGTGCCCGTTGGGATCCAAAGCAAGTGCCTCACCTCGATCAAGGGCATCTCCACTTACAGAATACAGATTATAAGTATCATATCCTAACAACGCCAGACTGCCGTGGAATAAAGAAGTTAGAGTGGCGATCTTTTCATGATGAGCAATGTGCTTTTGTATCCATTGGGAAGCAGCTTGAATGGCGGGTGCATTTTCGTCAATATAATGATAATAAGGGCTGCGATGATAAGGATAAGAAAATGGAAACTTCCAACTCTGAATCGCTCCCCATCCAACGAAACCCAGGATGAGCATCGCGACCACACCTTGCTTCCACCGTAGAGGTAAGGGCAAAATAGACGTAACGCCGTCTATCACAGCGGTCAAGCCCCTGGCAAGGACCATATAAGCAACCCAATAGAGAATCACACCATACCGTGGCTTAAACGCAAGATCAGCCATCGTAATAGGCAACACGGAAAGCACCAACCAGGGCAAAACCCACATTCGCCCTCGGCGCCACACTCCTTCTATCAGAACAATCAGGAGCGCCCAAGGAAGCCCAGCCAGATAAACAAGACCACTTTCTGGAGAACGCCCATATTCCCAAAAAGCCACAATACGATTCCAAATATCAAGCAGATCACCCAATGGGCGATACCACCGTAAGGCGAGGTTATTGCTTAAGAAAAACGTCACACCTATTCCCAATAAAAGAACGCCTATATCGATAGAAGCGGATGGAATCCGGATGGAAGAAAGCCCCTGTTTCCGAAAGATACCCAAGATTACCAAAACAATAAAAGAAAAAAACAAAAGTCCCCAAGTTTTATACCCCCACTGCTGTATCGCTTGTATCGCATTTCCTACTGGCCCGCTGTATTGAACCAGAACGTTCCATTCCCCCGTCGCAAGATATAAAATTATCATCCATCCAGCAAGCGCGAAGAAGAAACCGAAGATAAAGGCAAAAACTGTTTTCGCGTGGCGCCGCTGCCGCCACGGTCTCACCCCACCCCAAAAGTAAAAAGGTAGAGGCAGCCAAATGATGGCAACTTCCTTGGTGAGAACACCCATTGCCAAAGCAATACCCGAAGCCAGCGCCCAAAACTTTGAATGGGACTTATCAAATGCCAGAAGAAGCAGATAAAGGCTTAATAGCATAAAGAAAGCCATTGTCTGATCAATGGCAAAATGCGAAGGGAAACCCATAAGATAAGGGGAAAGCACCGCCAAAACCAGCACAATCAAACCAGTTTTGATATCATACAAATGCCGCAAAATTGCATAGAGTAGGATTAAACTCCCAACAAGTGCCCCTTTTGTCACCCAGAGTGCGCTGGCGGGAGAGACACCCCCAAAAGCATAAGCTAAAGCGAAAAGGATAGAATAAACTGGGCGTTTAGCTAATATTCCCCAACTACCATGCAATAAAGATATGCCGCGCTGCAGATACCCCACCATGTCTGAACCAAACGCTCCCACTCGCAAAAAAAGAAATGGCGCCGTTAATATACCAACCAGGAAAAGAGCAATAAGTTCCTGAAATCGGGCATCAAAACGAAGAGATCGTAAGTTCTTCATTCTTTGAGTCACTTTTCAAAATTAGAATGTAAAACTATACAGCTCCTTCTGCAAGACGTTTTTACCACGAAGGCACAAAGCCCCCCTCCGGCTCCCCCCGCACGCAGGGGGAGAGGCAAAGACACGAAGAAAATTCTTTATTTTTCCCTTTGTGCCTTAGTGCCCTTAGTGTCCTTAGTGGTTTTTGCCTTGCTGTGAGGGGGTACGTGTCTAGTTACATTAGAATTTCCGTATCTAGACCGAATCCGTCAGCGTCCTCGAAATCCTAACATAACCTGAATGGTTCGAAGAAGAATAAGGAGATCTAGCATCAAGCTTTGGTGTTTAATATAGTAAAGGTCATACTGCAACTTGATAAGCGCATCTTCGACCGAGGCGCCGTAGGGATACTTAACCTGAGCCCATCCCGTAATGCCAGGTTTTACAGCATGTCTGGCCCGATAGAAAGGGATCTCCTGGGCCAAATACTGGACGAATTCGGGGCGCTCCGGCCTCGGTCCAATGAGACTCATTTCACCTTTGAAAACATTCCAAACCTGGGGCAGCTCATCAAGCCTGGCCTTACGCAAAATACGCCCCACGGGAGTGACTCGCGGATCAGCTTCCTCGGCCCATACTGCCCCACTAAGCCTCTCGGCATCCACAATCATAGAACGAAACTTCAGAATCTCAAAACAAACGCCCCCTTTCCCCACACGCGTTTGGCGATAAAATATCGGTCCCGGACTGGTGAATCGATTCCCAAGCCAAATCAAAGGAACAAGGAAGAGGACGCCCATCATACCTACGACAGCCAAGAGGACATCCAGAAGACGACGGAAGGCCAGATAAAGACGATATGCTGAGGGACGATCCAATGAAAACACCACATGCCAATCGCGGCCAGCATATTCTACCGGTACTCTGCCTGTGAGCCGTTCATAAAGACTCGTCATCGTTGTCACAGGAATGCCCATTTCCTGGCAATCAAGAATGGCCTGAAACATTTCCTCGCGAATCGATTGCGCATGGGTAATGGCTATGACCAGCTCAGTAGGATGCAGTTCCCGCACCAGCCTCCCGAGATCCTTGGATGTTCCCAAAACAGACACTCCAGCAATCTCCCTACCCTGCTTGGAGGGATCATCATCCACAAAACCCAATAGTCGGTAACCCACGTTGTGAGATTCTGCCCCCTTCGTAGTGTGGGTTTCAGCGATTGCTCTAGCCAATGTCTGTCCCGATGCCCCCGCTCCCACAACCAACGCGGTGTGATGAAACACGGGCTGTACGAATACGGTCGCGTAAAAAAAGCGCCACGCGCCCACCCCCAAAGCAGCCAGCATGGGGAAAAGAATCAACGACAAACGGCGTTCCGGCAGCGGAGGGGTAATATAGGGAATCAAGTAATAGAGAAGTGCCGTAACAGCCGCTGCCGCACTGGATAACCACACGGACACGAAAGCATTGGCAGCCTTGGCCAAATCATACACATCAAAGAAAAAGGCTACCAAAAACCAAAGCACTATAAGCACTGGCAGCCAGGTAAAGCGCCATTGATTTGAAAGAAAAAGAATGTCCGAAGTAGCGCCACTTAACCGCAACGAAAACCACATGGCCAACACCAAAGCCAGGCTATCCACAGCAGCCAATAGGATACGTCGTTCGGAAAACCGAAGGGAAAATCGCGGCCGTCCGTTGTCACGATCTGTAGTGGAAGACGGGGAATCCGTATCCTTCACCTTTGTGTCATGCCAGCACTTCTTCATAAATCCGCTGGGTCTTTGTCAACATCTGATCGAGCGTAAAGGCTTGAAGCGCTTTTGTTCGGCCTTGGGCTCCCATTCGCTGTCGCAGGACTTTATCCTTGAGAAGCCTTTGAATAGCGTTAGCCAATACCACAGGCTCCCGTGCGGGGACCAGATACCCAGTAATCCCCTCATCCACCAACTCGGGAAGTCCCCCTACCTGGCTCGCAACCACAGGAAGTCCTGCCATCATGGCTTCGATAATTGTATATGGTAAACCTTCTTTGCGGGAAGAAAGCACGAAAATATCGGTCGCCATCAAGATGGATTCGATGTCATGACGTTCCCCCAACAACCGCACACGTTCTCTGCCGGGGCGATTCTCCAAGTAAGATCCTATCGGATCTAGCAACTCCCCAGCTCCCACCAGGAGCAAAAAGGGCTTCTCGTCTAGCAAAGCCCATGCTTCCAGCAAGGTGAAAGGGTCCTTTGGAGGCGCCAGCCTTCCCACCATTGTCAGTACGGGACTATCTTGAATCTGCAATGCAGCCCTAACCGCGCCTGGATCGCGATTTTGAAAAACCTTGGGATCCACCCCGTTGTGGATCACAGTCAATTTTTCTGATGGCGCTACACCGTAGTGAAGGGCCAAATCATAATCATAATAGGAAACACAAATGATGGCTGTTGTCGCCTTGGCTGCCCATGTTTCTAAAAGAACGAAAAGACGTCGTTTCCAAAGAGGGGCCTCCTCACTGAAAATCCAACCATGCGCGGTAAAAATGACGGGGATGCGTGTCAGGAAACCAACCAAACGGGTCAAAAGCCCTGCTTTGGTCGAATGAGCGTGAAGGAGATCAGGATGAAAGGCACGAACAGCATGGAATACAGGAAGGACAGCGCGCACGTCCTGCCAAGGTCGAAAAGGGCGAACAAAGAAAGGATTTGGGAAATAGGTCACCCCTAAATGCTGCGCTTCTTTCATCAAACGGGGTTCTGGTGCAGCTACCAGGCCTACTTGATGGCCTTGTTTGAGCATGAAGCTCATTAACTGTAAAACATGTCTGGGAGCCCCTCCAAATCCAGCTCCTGTGACCACATAAAGGATACGACTCATAGATTAACGAGAAGTTGTTGATATCTTTGAGCAATATGGGTCGCATCGAATTTGCGTGCTTCCTGCTGGGCATGGCGTCCCAGTGCGATCCGATATTGTGGGGCACGAATCAATTGAAGGATTGCCTGGCTCAATGCATCAGGATCATGGGAAGGAACTCGGATTCCATTCACATGCGATTCGATAAGATCACGCGCGCCATCGGTCTCTGTGGTGATAATAGGCAATCCCAATGCCATCGCTTCAGCCAGCACAATCCCAAAGGGCTCCCAACGGGCAGGATGAACGAAGATATCGGCTCTATGCATCCAGGCATAGGGATTGGATGTCATCCCCATGAGATGCATTCTATCTTCGAGCTGATACTGATGAATTAAGGATAAAAGACGTTTTCGCTCCGAACCATCCCCGAAGATAAAAAACTGTACTGCTGAGGCAATCTCTGAACGCATTCGCGCAACGGCTGCGATGAGATCTTCATACCCTTTCTGCCGGGCCAGACGCCCTACCGAAACAAGCCAAAGCGCATCTGAAGTTTTTCTAATGGGGATCTCCTCTTGGGCCAGACGGATAATGCTCTCAAGATCAATTGCGTTCGGGATATGGGTGATTTGAGAAGAAGAAGCACCTAATACCTGCTGGATACTCAAAGCCACCCCGGAGGAGATGGCCACATAGTGACGAACTGCGGGGGGAACCCACCGTTTAAGAAAAAATTGTCGCCATCGGCCCAAAGGTTTATGTTGGAAATCATAAACCAAATCCCCCTGTACAGACCAAACTAATTTCGGAGGCGAGGGATGAAACCGTAGCGCCAAAGCAGCAAGAAGCGTAGGTAGCCAAAGGAAAGTGAGGATAATATCTTCTTCGGAATAATTTTTTAAAAAGCCACGCAAAGCCCATGCGGCTCGCGCAGCCCAAAAGACCTGAGAAGAAAATCGCGCTGGATACTGAGGAAAAAGGGTATCAAGCGTAATATGTGCGGGAATGTCTGCCAGAAAGCTCCCCTGGCCTTCCAACAAAAGCAGGTTTAGGCGCCACTGTTGGGGGTTCAGGTGACGGGCCAGATGAACCAATTGTCGTTCCGCCCCGCCAATTCTTAAATTAGTGTTCAAAAACAGGAGCCGTCTCATCCAACTCGATCCAACGCCTGCAAAATTGTTGCACCCCGGGTACGCCAGGTATAGGCTTGTACATCCTCCCTGGCTTGTTTGGCCAGGCGGCGGGCCAATGTTGGATTTTCTAGCAATGTATAAAGGCTCTGAGCCAGTTCGACAGGTGCTCCGGGTTCCACCAACCAGGCGTTTTCGCCATGCCGAAGCACTTCCCGGATGGAGGGCAAGTCACTGGCCACGATGGGAACGCCAGCGGCCATATACTCGAAGAGTTTCAGCGGCGACATGAAATAGGCATAATGTTCCCTGTTTGGGAACGTTGCCACCGCGATATCAAAGGATTTGATCCAACAGGGCACCTCAACGTTGGGCACCCGGTCAACAAACCGGAATTGCTGCTGAGGAACCTTCAACTTGCGAGCAAGTTCCAGGTAGGTGGGCACCACGTCCATCGGCCCGCCCACACAGAGCAACAGAGGTTCAGCACCATGAGGATGAGACAAAAGCGCCATCGCTTGAATCAGTTCCGGAATCCCCTTTTCCATCTCCATCGTTCGGAACCGTCCGATGTAGCCAATGATGAGACGGTCCAGGGGCAGTCCTAATTTGCGACGACATATCTCCTGCGAGGGCAGGTCTGCAAACAGCGACAAATCCACACCATCCGGCAATACAACCACTTTATTTGCCGGGAAACCCATCTCTATAAGACCTTTCCGGATAAAAGAGGTCAGGGCGACACTCAATCGTAATGATGGATGGCCAGCCAACCTTCGGAGAAGCCACCTGTTCCCGCGTTTAGGGATAGCATGGGCTTCGTACACGGTGGGAAGCCCCAATCGCGTCAGCCAATAGGCGATTGCAACACTGCGCGTGTAATACACCTCTGCTCCCTCTCGACGGACTACAAGGGTGGCGAACAAGCTCCAAAGAAAAGTGTGAGCGAAAAAGAGCGGAGCGAACCAACGATCGGGAATGATGAGATTCAGTCGTACAATATCTACATTGGACAATGAATGCACTTCGAATATGGGACGAATGCCATAGTACGCGAACACCGTGCTTTGCTCGAGTTTCGGGTCGGGCTGCCAGCGCCGGGGATGGAAGAGTTCCACATGGGCACCGTTTCGTGCAAACGCTTCACACATTTTGCAAATTTGGTACCCATGCGCTTTCTCTGTGGGGAGGCGGGTGTTGGCAATATAGACCAGGTGCATTCAATACTGTTCTCTTAACGTTTCCGAGCAATCAGACAAATATAGCCCCCCATCCGGTTCATGGGCCAGAATTGTAGATCCAATCGCCCCAACGAAGGGAAAAAACGGTGGAGGAAGGGAATAGCATGGTTCTTAGTGCACACTAACTGCGGTTGCAGTCCAAAATCATCGAGCATATTCATAAGGGAAAGGGGCTCAAAGAAACGAACATGGTCCGGAGCCCCCAGATAACTGCGATAGACATGACGTTGGGTTTTCGATGCCAATCTCCCTCCCAACCAATGACGCGCTACATTCCACCATGACCAGGCATTAGGTGTTGTAATCATCACCTCTCCATTCACTCGTAACACCCGGTGGAACTCCTGCAAGAGTTGCTCTACAGGGTAGACATGTTCCAAGACCTCAAGACACAGCACCGCATCAAAAGAACCATCAGCAAAGGGTAACGCCGCTGCATCAGCGACGAGGGTGTCAGGAATCCTCCACTTGACAACGCCGGTGATATCAATATCCACACCCACGACGCGCGATGAAGGATTTTGGGCACGAATTGCGTTATGTAAGAACGGCTCGTCATAGCTTCCAACAAAGCCGACATCCAAAATACGAGCTTCTCTATAACGTTCGTGTACTTGTTGCTCAACCCACACTACACGTGGTGAACGCTTCATGTTCCGTGAACCTTACGAAGAATGGTCGTGGCCAGGGAGAGCCGGGCCTCAAAGCTCTTAAGCGATAAGTGCCCGCTGATCCAAAGGCGAGGAAGGGCCAACCAGTTCGGTGAACGATCCACCAAACCTTCTCGCACGGCCACCGCCCATCCAAACCCGACAAGGGACATCCAGGGGGTGGAAATTCATAGTTGAACTGCCTCGAAAACGCTGAGCAATCGCCTCATCAAACGCTCCAGGCTATGATGTGTCAGCACGCTTTGTCTCAGCTCCCTGCCCATGATTTGCCGTTCTGTTTCATCGAGATCCAACAAGCCTGCCACTTTCCGCGCCAGATCCTCCGCGTCGCCATGCCGAAAAAGCAAACGTTCACGCCATCGTCCCAGAATGTCGCGAAAGCCTTCATTGGCGGCGAACGATGGCTTCCCACATGCCATGGCTTCCAGGGGAGCCTTGTCCAAAGCCCCTGTCGGACATAAATTCACATGAGCAAAACAACGCCGATACCAGTGGACCACTTCTTGATTAGGAACGGCTCCAACGAATTCGACCACCCTGTCTAGCCCCCTGTTTTTCGCTTGCTCTCGCACGTGTTCAGCATAAGCGCGGTCCCGTTCAGGCGCCTCTCCCACAAAAGCGCAGCGCACGTCGTAACCCTCCCGCAGCAAGATACCCATGGCTTCCACCAGCGTCATCGGATCCTTGATGGGAGAAAGTCTTCCTACGGAAAGCAATAACGGCGGATTCGCAGGAAGCGTGGCACGAGGCGAAAATCGATTTGTGTCAATCCCATGCCCTATTATAATGAGCTTATCACGTCTGTACCGATAGGAACTTTCCGAAATCGTGACCATCTTGTCCGATAAATGGTGCGCCAATTTCAGGGTCGTTGTCACTTGACGATGGGCATACCACGTGACAATAGGAACACCCTTGGGCTTCAGCACCGGCGCCGCTAACAGAGTGAAGATGGGAATCATGTGGGAAAAGCAAACATCAATCTCATCTTCTCGAAGCACCCGGAAAAGATGCCGATAGAACTCCATGACCCGTCGTGGCTCGCTGTAGCCTTTCTCCTTCCCCACGGAATAAACACGGACATTATCTGGCACATCAATACGGCCAGCCCGCATGGTGATCACATGGATGAATGCCACCTGTTCAGCCAGCGCTTGGATCCAGCGGGTGGTGAAGCCAAGGACGGGATCATCCACGTCCGTTGCCAAATTAAACAGGAGCACGCGCATCTTCTTTCAAAGCCCTCCATGCCAACTCAAACACACGCTGGTAGCCGCGCAAGTACGCTTCGGAAGAAAAAAATCGCCGGGCAAAAGCCCGGGCGCGTTGCCCCATGGCCTTGGCTTCCTCAGGATGGGACAGCATCCAACGCAATCTATCGGCCAACGCGTCTTCATCGCCTGGGGGGACCAGGAAGCCTGTCATACCATCTTGCACCATTTCGGGGATACCGCCTACCCGACTACCAATGACAGGAGCTCCCGCTAGCATCGCCTCGAACACCACCCGGCCCAACGCCTCTGATAGCGACGGTAGAACAAAAACCAGGGCCTGGGCCATCCACCGGGCCAATTCCGCCTGAGAAACCTCACCAAGAAACCGCACGCGTCCATGCAATCCCCAGCCTTGGACCTCTTTGCGAAGAGTTCGGGCATAATCCCCATTTGCCTCTCTCCCCACAATCATTAGATCCGCATCTGGAAAATCCATATGGACGCGGTGAAAAGCTCGTATCAAATGATGGACTCCTTTTCCAGGGACGAGCACCCCAGCATAGAGAATGATTTTTTTTTGGATCTCTTCCCTATTGGCGCCTGCATGGAAAAAGACCTCTGAATCCGTCCAGGCAGGAAACTGAATCAGGGGTTTGCCTGGAGCCCATTGTTCTAACTGTGCTCGCGTCGCATAGGAAACAGCCCGCAATACATCCGCATGGCGGAAAGCAAAGCGGGCCACCCGTGGCATCAGCCAACGATAGAGGCGCGGGGCACGGACTTTTCGTTGCAGAAACAAATTCGCCTCAAAGTCACCATGGCTCTCGATGACAAGGGAGACACGGCGTCCCGCCCATCCAGCCATGACCTTGGCCCATGCCGCGGCAAAGCCTTCATATGGACTTTGGGCGACCAAAATGTTCACGCTATGGCGTAAAATCACCCATAAGGCCAGAAAAGGCCCTCCGAAAAATATCAATCCATATCGTACCAGGGGTGGAGGAGATGCGGGAAAAAGATAAAAATGTGCGTGTTGAATGAAACGGAGCGGGCGTTTTCCGGGTGTCAGGCCAATGACATAGATCTCTCCCACTTCTCTCAACATCTGAAATTTCTTTTCACTGGTGGGATCCAGGGGAAATGCATAGCGCGCCCCTCCAAGGAATAGCACCCGCTTCATAGTTCTATCACGCGTCGCAAAAGGGCATCTAGCCGCGGAGCGTGAACTTGAATACTGTAATGTTCTGCAATGCGCTTTCGTGCTGCCAACCCCATCTTTCGGCGGAGTCGCACATCTTCGTGAAGTTGCATGAGGGACGCCACCCATTCTTCAGGGGATCTTGGTAAAAAACCACTTTTGCCAGGCTCAATCACCTCCAATGCTGCTCCAACGGGAGAAGCGACAACAGGCAATCCCACAGCCATGTATTGGATGGCTTTGAACGCGCAACGACCCCGATTGCGTTCATTATCGGCCAAAGGCATCAATCCAATATCGAAACTATGTAAAAACTCAGCATCCCTATCCAGCTCCCAAGGTTGAAAACGGAGGGGAATCCTTTTATCCAGCCGAGGCATTTGAGAACTCACAACTTTTAAGGTAATTCGCCCTTCAAGACGCTGGGCGATTTCTCGCAAGGGAGCCTCGATCTCTTTTAAGTCACCCAACACTTCTGGAGAGCCTATCCATCCCAGTACCACAGGTCCATGATGAGTGGCCTCCATAGGCTTAAGAGGATATCGTTTCATATCCACAGAGGAGGGAATCACTTCGACTCGAGCGTGGCGCTGGCGGGCATATCGGGCCAGGTACTCACTGCCCACAATCACCCATGCGGCTTTACGCAATAGATAATCCAATCGATCTTGCAAACGTTCATAGAATGCTACAAGGCGTGGCGTCTGCTCTAAAAAACTTGGTGCCGCGTAAATAGCATCATCAAAGTCAAAGACCACCTTATGATTGATTCGAAACAATAAGCGAATAAAACGCTCTTGTAAAAGTAATTTTTGCAAGACCAAAACATCAGCCCAACGCGCCAACTGCAATGCCCGGATGGTATAGGACACCTTCGCCCAGTTGGTTAATCGATCAGGGAAGGGATAAACACGAATGTGCCAACCCCGCTGCGCGAGATACGGGAGATAGTCATAAACTCGAACCCGGCTACTTCCACGACTGCGGTCATAGCGCGTTAGAAATGCAACTTTTAATTCTTGATGGCGATGCATTCAATCTCCTCTCCCCATGACCATATAGGATTCCCTAACATCTCCAGCCAGCCGAAGCCCTTGGCCTTCCAGCGAATCCAACGATTTCGCCCCAGTGTTTCCTCCATCGGGTGCTGGTAACGTCCCGTGCGCCTTACTACAATAAACTTATAAAACATTTTCCTTGCCTTCCGGGATGGTGTGGACACCACGATTTTTTCAAAATTTCCCGTTTGTGCAAGACACAACTGTAGAGTTTCTGGTGTAAACAAAACAAGATGTCGAGGAATCTCTAATGGGAACCAATCCTTCTTAAACAAACGTGCTCCCAGACTCTTCGCATTGGGCGTTACCAGAACCATACGCCCCCCGGGTTTCAAAAAATGAGCTGCTTGTCGGACAAACTCCACAGGATCAGGCACATGTTCAATAACATGAGTCATTACTACAGCATCAAAACTTTCTGGCTCAAAGGGCGCATCATAAAGAGTCCCCACATGCACAGGAATACCAAAATGACTGCGAGCGATCTCTGCCGCAGCGGAATCAATTTCAATACCGGCGACCTCCCAGCCCAATTCCTTCATCAAAGCCAAATATCGGCCACTGCCACATCCTACATCCAAAAGTCGTCCGTTTTCCTGGTAAGGAATCCACAAAGCATCCATGCCTAACATGGCTTTCAGGCGAAAAGATGGCAAAAACATAATCAACCGCCCTACCACAGCCGCCCGTCTTTCGCGAGGTTCAAGATGATGATAACCATAAAAACGGCTTAGCACCGCACCGCGAATCGCCTGCTTAAAAGAGGAAGAACCCAAACTAAGGGGATGAATCTCATGATGAGTAAAATAGGTCTTAGGATAAAGTCGCCCAATGTCTGTTTCTACGGGACGAGGGTTCAACCATATCAATCCACACGAAGGGCATCTGGCATGCTGCCAAAGACCAGGAATATCGTGTAAACGATCTGGGACTCCCTCATCAAAGAGTGGTTCGCCCCGGGTGCCACACAACGGGCAGTTCGGAACGTCGACGAGAACAAGTTCATTTTCCATAAGCATGCATTTTCCGAAACATCATAAAAGCAAGACCGTGGGCTACGACTATCGCCGTAGCCTGCCATGCCGAAAGTCCCAAATACCCCCATTGAGGAATAATGATCCAGTAGGCCAAAAAGGAAGAACCCGCTATCAAAGTGCTGATAGACGCCCAACGATGGATTTCGTCTTGAGCCATGAAGTAAGGACGCAACCAAAAGAGAACGAGCCAAATCCCCGAACCGACAAACAATAGGAGCGTCGCTGGGATAGCAGGTGCAAATGCCTCCCCCACGAGAATCTGGATAATCCATGGGATGAGGATGAGCCCCAATAGCGAAAGTATCCCCAATGGAAAGCCCACCCAAAGGGCCAAGCGACGAATAAAAGCTTGCATCTCCTCCTGCTTGTCGCTCCCTTTCAAGCGAGATAAGCGAGGATATGTTACAGATTGCAAGGGGCTTACAAGATTGCCTACAAAGCCAGCCAATGATTTGGCGAGACGATAATAGCCCACTTCCTGGGGGCCACGGAAGTAACCCAAGAGCAAATAGTCAAACTGCTTGAAAAAAATACCAACAAACAAATTGACATCATTAAAAAACAAAAACCGCACAATGCCGCGGCGCTCGTCTTCCAAAGCACGAAGCGATATTGTCATCCACGACTTTCCCCACGTTTTAATGACAAAACGATAGGCCAAAACCCCCAAAGCGATGCCATAAAAAGTCGAAGATAACACGTTCCCCCAGATAACACCTGTTATGCCCCATCCGGCCAGAACAAATCCCACAATCATTCCCGTACGCGCAACGGAGCTCAATAATGAAAGCCAAGCTAAAAGAGAAAAACGGTCAAAAACAGCGAACACAGCACGGGAAGTACCAACCATAGCGCGCGGAAGAAAAGCTGCTGCATACAACACTATCAGCCCAGCCGAACTGGGATGATGGACCACGGAACCTGCAGCCCACCAAGCGCTGACGGCGATAACCCCAAAGGCAAGCAGCGCGATACCAAAATCAATGGTATATCCCAGCTTGCACATGGCCAATGCACGATCTTCCTCCCCTCGAGCATAAAACTGCCCCAGGTACTTCACCGAAACATCTGCTGTTTGAGGATTCAGCAACCCAAACAGAAAATCAGGATAGGTCATAATCAACGCCACGATCCCGTAGGAAACGGGACCAAGAATGCGCGCGACAATGACCCCCTGTACAAAACTGAGTGCTACGCTTATCAGATTCGCGATGACAAGTACGGATACATGGCCACCAAACCCTTGCCAGGCCTTTCTCCACAGAGAACGCAACTGCAAGTTTTTTGATAGCTGCATTACCGGCGATGTCGAAGAACCAATGTGCGGGAACCCATAACTTTCCAGAGGGTCACTCGATCTCCTAGCGAGGAACTCGCCGTTGAAATTGCGCCTTCCATCCCAGTTTCGCCAGGGAAGAAGATAAAAGATTATGAAGCCACACACGAAGGGTTACAGGCCAAGCTCGCGGCGCATTAAGATCAAGCATGTTTCGAAAATGTCCATCGTCGTAATTGAGATAAAAAATGCCATCTTCGGCCAAATGCGTCTTCGCGGTTTGCAAGTACGCGAGCCGATCATAAACATGCTCAAAAACACTGAAACTGACAATGTAGTCCGCTAAGAAGGGCATTGATTGAAGCTGATCCCCCGGTCAAAAGCTCTGCACTGAATCCCTGTAGACGCGTTTTTGCCACTTCGATAGCCGATCTGTTAGGATCATAACCCACTAAATGGATGGAAGGGTAATCATTCAAAACCCGTGGCCAATCACCTCCTGTACCGCATCCATAATCGAAAATCAAAACCCGATTTCCAATTTCTCTTTTCGAGATATCTCGAAGAATTTCTTGAATGATTTTAGCTTTGGCTGCATTACCAAACCAATAAAGCCTTCCACTCATAACTACACTTTACCTCAATCAGATAACACAAAGCTGCTCCCTCAACAAAATACCATGAAGCTCTTCATTGACAGAATCCACCGACTTCCTCGCATTTGGTCCAATCGAGAACTAGCCCGATTTGCTCACTTATTTCATGGGGACGTCGTCAACGTCAGTGCTTGGAAAGATATCGACAAAGAAGGCAGACGATATCGAGACTACTTTATTAACGCTGGTTCCTATACAATAACTAACTACAAGGCAGAAGCACGTGGATTCCAAGGAGAAGAGGGGGAGATCTTTTTAGATTTAGAAGCCGATCTCCCATCAGAGCTTCACCTGAGATTTGATGTCGTCTTCAACCACACGACCCTTGAACATATTTACAGAGTCGATAAAGCTTTTGCGAACCTATGTCGCATGTCAAAAGATATTGTCATCTTGGTAGTTCCCTTCTTACAACCCTACCACGGAAATTATGGCGATTACTGGCGATTTACACCACTTGTGATAAAACGATTATTTGAAGAAAATGGATTTTACCTAGTCTACCAGTCTTTCAATAATCATAGAATGAGTTCTGTGTATATTTTTTCCATTGCTACAAGATGGCCAGACCGTTGGAAAGATTATTTTGATTGGGAATTCACATATATCGAACCCAAAGCACGAGGCCCTGAGCCATATATAGGAGCACGGGCGATCCCCAACTGGCCTCACCGAATTTACGCGGGCCTCCTAAGTAAGGGGAAACGATGGTTACAGCGGGTATAATCAACGAAAAGAGCGATAGCTCACCACATAACGATGAAAATAGAACGCAGATTGACGCAGATGCTCCGCAGCGCAGATTTTCGCAGATGTTCGTCATGCTGAGCGACCGGAGGGAGCGAAGCATCTAGCGAGCGAAGCGAGCGCCATGCCGTGGTTTTTGCGCTTCGCTAGATTTCCTTCGAGTGCGCTCAGGACATGCCTCGGTCGCTTCGCTCCCTCGGAATGACGTCGCAAGGCTCTACTGATTACTGATAACTGATCACTGATTACTCTATTTACGGAACAGGGCCTCGGTTGCTTCTATCATATAATTGAAGTGAAATCTCTTTGCATCCTCTCGCGCGGCCCGACCTACTTGCTCGCGTAAAGCCTCCGAAGCAAGCAATTTGCGTAATACCCCTCTCAAAGCCGCATTATCCCCCGGCGAAATCAGAAATCCGTTGTGGCCATTTTTCACTACTTCGGGCGTGCCGCCCACCGCAGTGGCCACCACGGGCAACCCCAAGGCCATGGCCTCTAAAACTACATGTGGCAACCCCTCATGAGTAGAATTTAACACAAAAATATCACAGTTCGCCATCACACCAAGCGTATGGGCATGATTTAGTTTTCCGGCAAAGTAAACTCGCTCCGCTATCGCCATCTTTTCAGCTAACTGCTCCAAGTGAAAACGTTCTGGACCATCCCCTATAATAACCAAGCCTACTTCTGAAATACGCGCCACCGCTTCCAAAATACCATCTATCTGTTTTAATGGTAAAAGCCGCCCCACCGTCACCACCTTGAAGGGTGTTTGCAAGGGAATGGGTTGGGGATCGATCCTTTCCGGTAACTCGAAAGCATTATACACCACGTGAATCCGCTCTTTAGGTACTCCCCAGTTCGCAACCACTTGCTGCAAATAACGACTGGGCGTGATGATGCGGTCCGCCTGCTTCACGGACCACGTTCGCACCCTTTTGAAAAGTTCGGCCTGCCAGGACTGCCGCCGGCGCTGAAATGCCTCAAACCCATCCCGGGTCCACCCCCGCCGCGTGGCCCGCTCCCAGGCCTCGTCCCCCACAATCTTCATCACCAGCGGCTTGCGCAACCAAAGGTTGGCCAGCGCCGTCTCCAGAAAAACACCGTTGGCGTAAATCACATCCACATCCCGTCCGTGGCGAAGAATATGCCGCATGTAGTAAAAGGGACGACGCCAAAGGCGCGTTCTGCGATTCATGCGAAAAACAGGAAAGGCATAACCTTCATCATCACTATCCAAATCTTCGGGTTCGCTGGTGGTCAGCACCCGGACCTCATGTCCTCTTTGTCTCAATCCCTCTGCGATCTTAGGCACGTACGTAGCCGGTCCCCCAATATCGGGAGGAAAGATACCCGTTACAATCAGGATTTTCGCCATGGGCGGTATCCCACACGCACATACTGCGATGCAAATAGCGCTCTCACGTCAAGGCGCAAAAGGAACGAGGTGGCAGGGAGCAGGAAAGCGCTATTCATATTCCATCTTGCCCAAAACAATCATACTCTCGATATCTTCCAAGGCATCGGGCATATAAACAGCCACGGCCTGACGTACCTGCTGAAGCTGTCCCTCATCGGCCGCGCCCAACATGCGCGTGATATCGGCAATATCCTGCACCCGGCCCGAATAGAGCTTCATCACCACGAGATAAGGAAGTGCAATCGTGGGGATGCCATGCTCATCCACAACAGGATGAGCCAGCGCCTCTTGGGCCCAGGGTTCGTCTGAGAAGATGACATCCAGTTCAGTCCCATCAGGTAGCGCCCAGGTGGCGCCTCCAATCGATAATTCCCCCAACTTTTTGCAACCCGCCTCCAATAACTCCTCTTCGCACCCTTGACGGTCTGCTGCCAATACCAAAATATCGATATCCAGCGTCATCCGTTCCGGCATATAGAGACGCGTGGCAAGGCCACCGACGACAACGAACGGTGTTTTTTTAAGAATATCGAGTAACGACATCGGGCTTCTTCCCAGCGAAGTGCGTCGTGAAAGAAACGATCTATCACTGCCGGCGCCAGGGCGCACGCGTCGTTTCGCCAAATCGATGTAGGCTTTGCGTCGAATTCCTAACTTGGTTAGATGGGGCATGAGTTCTGTAGGGTTCCTCATTATCGATGATCTCATAATGAGCATGTTCCAACGCTTTATCAAGATATTCGGTCAATATCATCTGCTTTCTGACGATTATTATGGGTGAATGCAAACAAAATATCCAATGATTTCCGATATCTGTCAACGTCTCGATAGCCAATTGGTAAAAAGCGTTCGGCGCTGCCATAGCGTTCTGGACTGGCAAGAAACTCATCCCGGGAATAATGTTGTAATTGTCGCAGAATCTGAAGATATTCGTCCAGCTTTTGCAACCGACGCAACAACACTTCACGCCTGACCATGAAGCGTCCTCCGCTTGTAAGCCCGCCGTTGTGTGGTCAGATAGGGGAGGAAATCGAAATAGGCGGCAAAAACGCGGGCCAGTGTTTCCTGTGCGGTGATATCGAATGGGAGAGAATGAGATACTGCTCGGGTAATCATAATTTCATTTCACTGAAAACCATTCATCTCGCGACCGCTCGACGCGTGCAATTCGTGTCATTTGTGAAAATTCGTAGTTGTGAAATTCGTGGTTGCATCATTTGTGGCGTAAAGCCAACAACTCCAGCAAACGACTCACCGTGATCGGTTCAATACCATACTCGGCCAACCGCTGCGCCAATTCCAAATCCCGAGTGATATCCTCATCGCGGCTAACAACGTATTGAGCCCCTCCGATAACAGCGGTTTCCAACACTCGTCATCAGGATCACGACACAAACGCAGGTCGCCCGAGACTGGGACCAATCGGGCAACTTCGGCAACGTTTCGTACAAAGGCCTCGGCATCCGCTGGGGTCGTACGCCGAATTTTCATGATGCGAGGCCGACACAGCACCTCCAACAGCTCTTCGAGCATAGGAGGAGACATCACAACAGTCAATTGGCCTGCTTTCCCTGCTTCTACGAGACGATCCGGGAAGCCCCGAGGATTCAAAAATGCTGACACCCAAATATTCGTATCAACCACTGCGACGACGGCCACGACGCTGCTCTCTTACTTCCTCACGGGCCATGGTGATTTCGGACTCGATTTGGGCAGGGGTGTAAGAAGTTGGACGCTCGTGAATTTTGCTCAAGAGTTCATCGAGCTGGCGCCATGCCATCTGCTGACGTTCCTTTTCAAGGGTTGCCAGAGACTGTAGCCGGCGATATTCCTCGATAGAAATCAATACAGCCAGAGGCTCGCCGTCACGTTCTACCACGAGAGGCGTTTGCAAGTCTGTCTTGGCTACGTCATAATCAGCGGCAGTTTTTGGAATTGTCTTGGATTTGGTCATCGTACAACCTCCTGGCTTTCAGTGTACCAAGTTCGCCCGTTCTTGTCATCTCTGGGAGCCACGAATCTCGCGACCACGAATCTTGGACCAGCCAACCTGCTTCTCCTTGCAAAAAACCGGGAAAGGAGACAAGGTGAGGGGGCGATAAGGTGACAAGGAGACAAGGTGAGGGGGTGAGGGGGTGACTTCTCCTCATGACCATCTCACAAAATTCGCATGGCGGCCTCAAACGCCATCTGATACACATCCAAATCACGATGCGTCTTGATCGCCCGGCTCACACTCCTTGTCTCCTTGTCTGCTTGTCTCCTTGTCTCAGAATCGCCTTGATTGGACGTCATGTGAAAGTGGCCGCTGAGTTGGTGATGGGCCGCTGATGGACGCTGATTGTTTATCTATGTCCAATTCACGGTGCAAAACTTCACTCATTACCTGGCCCCTCTTGTCTCACTCGCCCACGACTTCAAGCGCTTTCTGATACAGAGCTTCTGCTATCCAGAATCCACCATCTTCTCGCAAGGCATCTAATTCCTGTCGCAAGGATTCAATGCGCCCATCCAACCTGGCCCGCATCAAAATCCCCACGACGCCGGTCTTCGGCAGATCGTAAAGCGTGGCGATCCGTCTGCCATCCGCTTCATCAATCAACAATAGATCTGCTTCCATCTCTACTGCCAGCGCGATGGCTTCCGCCTCGCCATTATCGAGCTCCCTTTTCAATATCCTCATGAGAGGCTCATTTGCAACGTTAACGACTTGAATCCAGCCTGTGTTTTGGCCAATTCGCACTTCCTCAGCCCCAGCGCGACCTTTTCCCTCGATCACGACTTCTTGCCATACTGCCGGAGGAATGATAATGGCGCCAAACATCTCCCGGAGTAACGCCAATCGCCCGATGCGCGCCAGGTGTATCAACGTGGATGAATCACTGACGACCTTGGGCATATCGAATATCGTCTCTCAAATCCGACTCAGTATAATGGCGAACAACCTTGCGCTGGCCTAACAATTCTTCGAACTCCCAACGCGTCATTTGGGCCAAAATACGAGCTTTCCCCAAAGAAAGCACACCACGCTGATACAACGCCACTGCCAGTTCTCGACGAAACTCTTTTTCTTGTTCATCACGAGGCAGTTTAGCTGCCTCAACAACTTCCGGCGGTATGTCCAGCGTCAATGTTTTCATGAGTGAACTCCGATAAACGATTCAGAATAAGTTACGTTTTGGGCATTATACCACTCTTGAACCAGCCAACCTGCTTCTCCTTGCAAAAAACCGGGAAAGGTGACAAGGTGAGGGGGCGATAAGGTGACAAGGAGACAAGGTGAGGGGGTGAGGGGGCAACTTCCCATCATGACCATGTCACAAAATTCGCATGGCGGCCTCAAACGCCATCTGATACACATCCAAATCACGATGCGTCTTGATCGCCCGGCTCACACTCCCTGTCTCCTTGTTTGCTTGTCTCCTTGTCTCAGAATCGCCGCGCCCGCGATTGCAGCGGGAGGTGCGAAAACATTCGTAGCCAACGCCGGCAAAATATCCAGCAACTCCAGTTGATAGAGATATTGAATAGGCGAAGTGTCGCAGATAATATCAGGCAAGCCGGGTCTCCCGCTCCAATTCTTCAGCAGTCAAACGAAACGTATCAACACCAAAATCGGCCAGTCTACTCAAAAACACCACCCGAGGAACGCCGGCCAGTTGCGCTGCCGCTCCAGATGAAAGCTGCCCCATCTCAAAAAGCTTGACCGCGGCCGCCATACGCAGATAGTCTGCTGCTTCATCTGGAGGTGTCTTCAACGCTAACAGGGTTTCAGTGGGAATATCCATCGTAATCGGCTTCATATCTCTATTGTCTCGTGAATCCAAGGATTATCATCATAATCCCATTCTAACACGCCAGTTATTGGGGGTCAAGCGCATCGCGAGAGGCGTGCTCCGGCCGCTGGGTGTTGAAACTGCTGGCACGACGGATGATGCCGTGGACCTCATAACCTTTCGACAGCAGTCCGACGGCAGGCAGGCCTGCGCCGATACCGAGGAAAATGGGAACGCAGATTTGCGCAGATGCTTCGCAGCGCTGATTTGCGCAGATTGATTTTTTATTTTGATTTTATCTGCGTGAATCTGCCTCTATCAGTGTTCATCTGCGTCCTCTATTTTCAAAGCAGTTGGATGAACGCCTGCTTCAACGCTTCGAAATCTTCCAAGTTCTCGTGCAACACTTGATATACAATGCCCCTATCGACGTTAAGATAGTCGTGCACCAGGATATTGCGAAAGCCGATCATGCGAGTCCAGGTCGCTCGCAGATTCTCATCGATATACCCCGCTTCATGGAGCAACCGGGGCACGTCGCTATACCAATCCACAACGCCCAGATTCAAATCCGCAATCACATGATTTCCGATATCTGTCAACGTCTCGATAGCCAATTGTAAAAAGCGTTCGGCGCTGCCATAACGTTCTGGACTGGCCAAAAACTCATCCCGGGAATAATGTTGTAATTGTCGCAGAATCTGAAGATATTCGTCCAGCTTTTGCAGCCGACGCAACAACACTTCACGCCTGACCATGAAGCGTCCTCCGCTTGTAAGCCCGCCGTTGTGTGGTCAGATAGGGGAGGAAATCGAAATACTGGCGGATAACGAGGGAATAATAAGCGCCCTTATCGAAATCGGGCGTGTGGTAGATAAGTCTATTATGTCGCACAGCTTCATATTTCAGGAGGATGTTCGCCGTGTTGAGCAACACCACGTCGACGTTATCGAAGCCCGCAACTGCAAGAGCGGCTAGAAGATCGAGCTTTGAGAAGGATTCCGTTCCAGGCCGAAGGACAATCCCCAGATCGAGATCACTCTCGCCATGAGATCGTCCTGACGCCATCGAACCAAACATATAGACGGCCTGAATATCGGGATAGGCGGCAAAAACGCGGGCCAGTTTTTCCTGTGCGGTGATATCGAATGGGAGAGAATGAGATGCTGCTCGGGTAATCATAATTTCATTTCACTGAAAACCATTCATCTCGCGACCGCTCGACGCGTGCAATTCGTGTCATTTGTGAAAATTCGTAGTTGTGAAATTCGTGGTTGCATCATTTGTGGCGTAAAGCCAACAACTCCAGCAAACGACTCACCGTGATCGGTTCAATACCATACTCGGCCAACCGCTGCGCCAATTCCAAATCCCGAGTGATATCCTCATCGCGGCTAACAACGTATTGAGCCCCTCCGATAACAGCGGTTTCCAACACTCGTCATCAGGATCACGACACAAACGCAGGTCGCCCGAGACTGGGACCAATCGGGCAACTTCGGCAACGTTTCGTACAAAGGCCTCGGCATCCGCTGGGGTCGTACGCCGAATTTTCATGATGCGAGGCCGACACAGCACCTCCAACAGCTCTTCGAGCATAGGAGGAGACATCACAACAGTCAATTGGCCTGCTTTCCCTGCTTCTACGAGACGATCCGGGAAGCCCCGAGGATTCAAAAATGCTGACACCCAAATATTCGTATCAACCACTGCGACGACGGCCACGACGCTGCTCTCTTACTTCCTCACGGGCCATGGTGATTTCGGACTCGATTTGGGCAGGGGTGTAAGAAGTTGGACGCTCGTGAATTTTGCTCAAGAGTTCATCGAGCTGGCGCCATGCCATCTGCTGACGTTCCTTTTCAAGGGTTGCCAGAGACTGTAGCCGGCGATATTCCTCGATAGAAATCAATACAGCCAGAGGCTCGCCGTCACGTTCTACCACGAGAGGCGTTTGCAAGTCTGTCTTGGCTACGTCATAATCAGCGGCAGTTTTTGGAATCGTCTTGGATTTGGTCATCGTACAACCTCCTGGCTTTCAGTGTACCAAGTTCGCCCGTTCTTGTCATCTCTGGGAGCCACGAATCTCGCGACCACGAATCTTGGACCAGCCAACCTGCTTCTTCTTGTAGAAAACCGGGAGTTGAGGTTGGCGCTTGTAAGGTGACAAGGTGAGAGGGTGAGAGGGTGACTTCTCCTTATGACCATGTCACCTTGTCCCCTTGCTTCCCTGTCTCCCTATCGTCCACTGTTCAGGGTGCATAATCATGTTCACTAATTTCCCCAGGATGTTGTCGTAGATGGTGTACAGTTGATGAGAGCGGTTGCAGGTTACACGTTGGGTTGTTCGTTGATCAAAATGGCGGCCTCTGCGTTCCATTCGTAGTTACAACTCTCCACTCTGTTGCAGCGCAAAACGCTTCACCTTCTCACTCAACCAAATACCTTGGCGCTCCATACGCTCGATCACATCCCCTATCGAACGCAGGCGCCCCTCGCGTTTGGCACGAAGCAAAATACCGATAGAGCCAGTAACCGAAAGCCCATGTAGTCTGGCAACACGCCTTCCGGACACCTCGTCAATACAAACCGTGCTAATGCCTTCATTGAGCGCCAATTGAATAACCGCAGCCTCACCCCTATCCAGGGAGTTGAGCAGGTATAGCGAGATATTCAATGCCTCCTGGCGTTTCTCCAACCAGTCTGCCTCGGCAAACTCCTTTGCTGCGAAACGCGTCCCGCTACCCACCAACAGTTCCTGAGAAACCTCAAGCGGCACACAAACACGGCGATACATCTGGAGAATGCTCAAGTCACCCAACCCTGCCACGAGGGCAATAAGAGGCCCCGTATTGATGACAATCTCCTGCGTTTCAGGCATTGCGCAGATCGGCCTCTAGCTCGTCGTTATCCAGATCGATCACGGCCACGCCATAACGATGCAATTCCAGAAGAAAAGACACCCGGTCCATACCTACCAACTGTGCCGCCAGCCCCGAAGACAATCGTTTCATCTCGAATAACTTGACCGCCATCGCCATCTTCGCTTCCCGTTCGAATTGGGCTGGCGTCTGTTGCAGTGCATCAGGTAAAGATTTCGGGTACTCTATCACAACTGGCATATCATCCTCCAGTGAATGTTGGAATCATGATATTCATTCTATCATATCTTGCGACGAGAAGGTAGTCCCGATGACGCCCCTCAAACAAAGCCCACTGGCCCGGCGAATGACGCCGTGCACCTCGTAGCCTTTGGCCAGCAGAAACTCGGCCAGATAGGGGCCGTCTTGGCCGGTAATGCCGGTGATGAGAGCTACAGGTTGAGTGGATGTCATGTGAAATAAGCCGCTGATGAGGATTTGGCAAAATCAGACGACGATTGCCTTTCATCATAGACTCATGATTACCACCAGCGTATGGCCCATCAAATCCTAACGCTCGCAGGCGTTTTATAAAATCTCGTCGAGAGACAGGGGTCAGGCGCTTCGTCATCAGGCGGCAAGCAATTCTGGAGGACGGATTTCGAGACCATTCAGAGGAGGAATTGGCAGCCCTTTTGCCAGACTAAATAGAAGCCAATCCTCTAGCGCACTGGCCAGATTGCGGCGGCAGGCCTCAAGCGACTTTCCCGTCGCCCACACACCGGGGAGCTCGGGAATCTCGCCATAATAAGGTTCCTCATCATCGATGATTTCGTAATGAGCATGTTCCAACGCTTTATCAAGATATTCGGTCAACATCATCTGCCTCCTAACGATTATGGGCGGATACAAACATTATACCACAGGCTTTACAGCCATCAGCGCCTCCACCATGGCCAGACCATTGCTTTCGCTACAATTGTTCAGGTCATAAAATGGAGAATTGAATAATCGGCCCAAAGCGGTCGCCTCGCCCATCATGTCGTTATCTCCCGGGCCCACCTCCGATTCTGCCAGTACCAGTCCACCAATCGCTGCACCCCCTCCTCGAAACCGACGCGAGGGCGCCAGCCTAGCAACCGCTCCGCCTTACTGATATCCGCCCACGTGGCCAACACATCCGCGGGGTGACGAGGCTTGAACTCGAGCTGCGCCTTTCGGCCTACCCGTTCTTCCACTAGACGGATCGCGTCCATCAAGACTACAGGAGTGTCCGAGCCCAGGTTGATGATCTCATACCCCAGTGGCTTCAGCCCAGCGATCGTGCCTCGAGCAATGTCATCCACATAAGTAAAATCTCGGGACTGCTGGCCATCGCCGAACACAAGCACTGGCCGCTCCTCGCTGATCCATTGCACGAAGCGAAACAAACTCATGTCTGGCCGTCCCGCCGGGCCGTAGACCGTGAAATAACGAAAGACGGTCACATCTATCCCGTACAGGTAATGATAGGTATAACACAAAGCCTCGGCCGCTTTTTTCGATGCGGCATAAGGGGAAAGAGGATGATCGGTATTGGCATCCTCCCGATAGGGCATGGGATTGTCTTTGCCATATAAGCTGGAGGTGGAGGCCAATACAAATTTGGACACCCCAAACGCCCGCGCCAATTCCAGCAGGTTTAGCGTGCCAGTCACATTGGTCTCGTAATAGATCCAGGGATTTTCAACAGACTGACGAACACCCGCGCGGGCCGCCAGGTTGATGATGGCAGAGAAGGGCGAGGAGTGGGATGCGTGATGGTCGTCCTGATACCCTTCAAAAAGCTTGTGCAAGGCATCCCGATCCGCGATATCCAATCGCTGAAAAGTAAAGCCTGGCTTGCTCTCCAGTTGGGCCAAACGCCACTGCTTAAGGCGGATATCATAGGCATCGTTTAGATTGTCTACTCCCACCACCGCGTAGCCGTCGGCCAGGAGCAATTCGGTCACCCTCCAGCCGATGAATCCGGCACACCCGGTAACCAGGATTTTAGGCTTCCCGTGAGAAGCCTCGGAGCTCACCGTGTTTTTTGGGGTCATAAAATTTTGGTTCTACTGAAAAGGTTCTCCCACCATAAAGGTCATGAAGAACACAAAATAACGCCGAAAATAGAACGCTGATTTGCGCCGATGCTTCGCAGCGCAGATCTTCGTTTGATTTCTCCTCTTTTTCTGTGAAAATCAGTGATAATCTGTGGATGGAATAAAAAACGCCAGTGTCCAGTTTGATCTTTTCTGCATAAATCAACTTTCACCAGCGTTTATCTGCATCCTCTATATCCATCCCTCGCGCCGTGCCATACGCCAGCAAAGCTTCGAGGCCGTTGTAAGTGTATGTTAGCCGCTCGATCTCCAGTTCCTGCCCCACGGCTAAAAGGGCTCGCAAGTGGGCTTCTCGACGCATAAATCGGCCGCGATCCAGGCGGCGTTGCATATAGGCAAGAGGGCGGCGCCAAGCGGGCTCAGGAAGCACCGCGTCAAAAATCACCACCAATCCCCCAGGTCGACACACTCGCCACATCTCCCGAACTGCATGATGTACCAACTCGTCGGGCATATGATGAAAAACGCCAACACTCCACACCGCATCGAAAACCCCTTTGGGAAAAGGCAGGGCATCGGATGAGCCGACCACGGCCGGTTCGCCCTTAGCTGCGTAAGCCCAGGCGTAGTTGAGGGAGTAATCCAACCCAATCGGATGCACGCCCAACGGCCACAAGCGTGAGGATGGCCCGCACCCCACATCGAGAATGCGCGGATTCTCCGGCAAACGCGTGAGCAATGCGTTAAAACGCCGGAACAGCGTTTGATCGGCTCCCGGCGCCAGAATCAGCCGTTGCAGCCGATAGAGCCAGGGCTGTTCCAGAATACGATACATGCCGTGAGCGTGTGGCTCTTCCATGAGCCGGCGAGTTGTCAAGACAAACAACGCCGATCTACAAAGCAGGCGACACGAGCGGCGGTTCGCCGATACGAATGAAAACGCCTCGCAGCCAGGCTGGCGGACCGTGAAACGTGAGGCGTGATGCGTAAGATACTCACGTTTCACGTTTCACGCATCACGCCCGTTGCCGCCTCGCCCAACGTCGGCCTGGCGATTCCTCAGCAACCAGCGATCATTCTATTTTCATAGCAGCCAACGCGTCACGAAGCGCAGCTACGACTTCATCCACCTGCTCTTCGGTCATCGTATGAAACAGGGGCAAGATGATGCCGTGATCTTGAGCGCGTTCACTTTCGATCAACATCTTGCAGGATCCGGTCGCACAATCACATTGGCCGCGACGCGCGCAGAGCCACGGTTCTTGGGCGTAGGTTGGTTCGCGATGGGCATTCATCACCGCCCGGCGGGTCGCAATGCCTCGATCAAGCATAGATTGCATCACCGCCCGCTGATCCACCGTTTCGGGCAGGCGAATAATAAAACTTTGCCAATTTGAACGCGCCCAAGATGGCTCCTGGGGCAGCATGATCCCAGGAATCTCTCTTAGCTTCTGACGGTAGCGCTCTACCAGATAACGCCGCCGCGCCACCATCTCGGGCACCCGCTTCAGTTGCTCACGCCCCACCGCAGCCTGGATATCAGTCATGCGGTAATTGTAGCCCAGCTCGACATACGACTCAAAGATCACCCGTCGTGAGCCATGACGCACCGTATCGGGCACACTCATGCCATGTTGCCGCCACAAACGGAATTTCTTATCCCATTCAGGGTTATTCGTGGTGATCATACCACCGTCACCCGTGGTGAGCAGCTTGCGCGGATGAAAAGAAAAGCAAGCGATGTCGCCGTGGGGCCGCCCAATGCGCTGCCATTCGCCCTGCCAGAGGACTTCACTACCAATCGCGGGCGCAGCATCTTCGACCACAGGAAGACCATGCTTGCGCCCTATCGCCGTAATCTCGGCCAGATTACAGGGCATACCCACCTGATGGACGCAGAGGATCGCTTTGGTGCGCTCGGAAATAGCAGGCTCGATAAGCGCGGGGTTCATGTTGAAGGTGCCTGGTTCGATATCCACAAACACCGGAATAGCCCCTAAATAGCGAATCGCGTTCGCGGTGGCGATGAAAGAGTGGCTGACCGTGATGACTTCATCGCCGGGCCCCACCCCCACCGCGCGCAGAGCCAAATGCAAAGCCACAGTGCAATTGGAAACCGCACACGCGTGTGCCGCGCCCACGAATTCGGCGAATTCTTGCTCAAAGGCCGCCACCTCTGGGCCTTGCGTCACCCATCCTGATAGAAGAGGGCGCTTGACCGCTTCGAGTTCTTCCTGGCCTAACCAGGGTTTCATAATAGGGATCATAAGGCCTCCTGGGCCCGTTCGGCCCGCCACCATGCTACCAAACGTCGTAGGCCTTCCTCCAAAGGCACCTCTGAACGGAAACCCAACATCCGTTCCGCCTTCGAAGTATCGGCCAGACGTCGGCGTACGGGATTCACTTTCCGCTCCGGACCATATTCTGGCTTCAAATCCGAGCCCATAACTCGCAGCAGCGTCTTCGCCAGTTCGTTCAGGCTCGTTTCCACACCGCTGGCGATGTTAAACACCTCATCGGTCACATCCACTTTGGCCGCCAAGATATTGGCCCGCGCGATCTCTTCGGCATAGATGAAATCCATCGTTTGGGTGCCATCGCCAAAAATCAGGGGTGGCTGCCCTGCTTCGATGCGTTCCATCCACCGCACCAATACCTCGGTATAAACGCCGTGGATGTCCATACGCGGGCCATAAACATTGAAATAACGCAAAGCCACATAATCGAGACCATACATGTCATTAAAGCTCCGCAACAGGCCCTCATTAAACACCTTGGCCGCGCCATAAATAGTACGATTATGATAAGGATGATGGTTCTCTGTGGTAGGAAACTCTTCGGCCATTCCGTAAACCGAAGCCGAGGAAGCAGCCACGACTTTCTTAACCCCTTGCGCCACCGCAGCCTCAACGACATTAAACGTACCATCCACCAACACCTCCAAGGCCAGGCGCGGCTCTTGCGCACATTGGGTGATGCGAATAGCGGCTTGATGGAAAACCACATCGATACCTTCCATCAACTTATGCACCAAATCTTTGTCACGAATATCCCCTTCTACCAAGGTCACTGGGCCATGGAGCATGGCCCAAGCCAAATTGGAGCGCCGCCCCCGAGTGAAGTTATCGAGGATCACGATCTCTTCGACGCCTTCCGGAATCAATTGATCGGCAATGTGGGAGCCAATGAGGCCGGCGCCGCCTGTGATAAGTACGCGTTGCCCTGCAAGTTCCATAAGCTAACCTTCCTGAGAGGGTAGGTTTAGGCCAGAAGATGAAACCCGATCCGAGTTCATCCCCTGGGATTGTGAAAAACCAAGTTGTTTTTTCAAAATAAAGAGAGGTCTGCCACGCACCTCATCCAGAATACGCCACAAATACTCCCCCAAAATACCCAACACCACCAATTGAAGTCCGCCCATAAAGAGAATCGCCACCATGAGGGCAGCAAACCCTTCCATCGCGATGCCGCCAAATAGCCGTTTAATGATCACCACACTGCCCCACAAAAAGGCCAGAATGGAAACAAAAATCCCCAACAACGAAATAACCCGGACAGGAGCATAAGAAAAAGCCAGAAGTGTGTCAATTGCAGCTTTGACTTGCTTGCCAAAGGACCATTTCGAAGTGCCCGCGTGCCGAGAGGGGCGCTCATAAAGAACCTGGGTCTGTGAAAAACCCGACCAACTAATAAGACCAAAAGTAATGCGATTTCGCTCTTTGAAAGCACCAAACGCATCGATCACATCCCGATCAAGAAGGCAAAAACTCCCTGTGCCCCCTTCGGGATAGTCGGGCAAGGCCACTCGGCGAATAAGTCGATAGAAAAGGGCTGCAAAGAGGCGCTTACCCAAAGGATCATCCCGCTTCGCGCGCACCCCCCACACAATCTTGTAGCCTCGGCGCCAACGGTCCAAGAACGCGTGCAGCACATGAGGGGGATCCTGCAAATCCGCCGCCATGATAATCGCGGCATCACCACTCGCTACCTGTAGCCCTGCTGCGATCCCCACATGGCTTCCAAAATTACGGGTGAAGCTCAGCACTTTCACCCGGGGGTCTCGCGCATGCAAAGCTTCTAATACGCGATAGGTCCCGTCATGACTGCCATCATCCACAAAAATAAACTCCCATGCCACAGGTTCGGCTTCGGCCACCTCTTGAAGTTTTTCATAGAGCAGTGGGAGATTTTCTTCTTCATTATAAGCAGGAATGATCACAGAAACGAGGGGGGAAGGTTTCATGGCAAACGATTCCAATGACTGAGATCTCTGCCAAGCAATGCGGCCAAATCCCGGTTAGGATAAAAGAAAACACCCCGCAAAAAAGCCTCTGTGCGGGGGTCCATCACGTCCTGGGGACGACGGGCTGCATTGATCCTACGAGAAAAATCAAAAGAGGAGGGCAATTGTGGACTCACGCCCAGAAACTGGAATAAACGACGAGCCAGTTCCTTAGGACGGGCCACCAAATCATCAAAGAATAAAATCAAAATCTGAGAAGAGGGAAAAAGCTGAAAATAAGGCGTTAATAAACGAGCATACATCCCTCGAGACATGTAAGAAAAAGGACGGGCGTAACGAAAGCGAGGTTCATACGAAGCTTCCCGCTCCGGCTCTTGCAAGAGAGCCTCTTCAAAGGAGAGGGTTTCGAGGCCATTTTTCCGGGACCACAGATAATTGGAAAACGCCCGTTCCACAGGATCTCGCAAAATAAATACCAGCTTCATATGAGGGAGATCCCGATGAATGCGCTGAGCCACCACCGGCGATTCCAGATAATTGGTCGATTTTTCCCCAATAGCCCGATAACCTCGGGCCTGGGCAAAATAGCGCTGGTGATAATAGGTGAGCCCTTTGGCATACTCCTCATCCACCAAAAAAAATTTGGGTTCAGGAGCCCGAGGCCGGGCCATGTAAATTTCAGGATGAGCCGCGCACAAATCGTAAAGATACGTTGTTCCCGAACGAGGTGCGCCCGCGATAATAAAGGTGGGGGTATTCATAAGGATGTTCCCTCTCTTGAATCCACGGGAAGACGGCTGGCTGAAGTTTCGTGACGGCGATACAAAACATACACGAGCGCGCCCGGTAAACGCAAGAGAATAATCCATAGGCGCAGTAAAAGCATGATGGCCGCACCCTGGGAAACCCCAAATTGAGCAAAAAGCAAGGACGAGGTCGCCTCGGCCACCCCGACCCCTCCAGGAGCTAGAGGCAAACTATTGGCAATCGTAATTAAAGGGGCAATCAAAAACACAACCTGCCAGCTCACTCGCGCCCCCATGGTGCGCGTTGCCATATAAAAGGAGGTAAGGTAAAAAAGGCTTCCTAACGCCGAGAAAATAACCGCTTCTAGCAAACGACGAGGTTGCGCCTTAAACGCCTCAATGACCTCCAACAACCTCTGACGAAACCGGCTAGGAACCCAACGGAGAAGCCAATGCAATGTAGGAGGCCATAGCAGCCATATGAAACCCGCTGTCATCCCCCCTACTAATAGCCACATCAGCGTCCCGACCTCGCGTACCTGTTCTGCAAAGGGTGTTTCAGTACGACTTAATATCCACACCGAAGGGGTTCCGAGCCAAATAAGGACGTACAATCCCATGACGCGATCCATCAACACCGTGGAAATCCCTGAGGTCACCGTCGCTGAGGATTCCTGACTGATGTAGTAAGCTCGCACAAGCTCCCCCCCCGATGCACCGGGCAGAAGAACAGAAAAAAATTGCCCCATCCAGGAAAGCTGGACCGCTTGCTGCCAACGGATGTAGATGCCTTGGCTATAGAGGATACGCCACCAACGGGTGGCTTGCAACAACATGCTTCCCAACAAGAAACCGATGCCTAAAACATACCATAAAGAAATCGGCACCCGCACCAGCAAAGCCAGGTCCAGTCGGCCGCTCCGCACCAGCCAAAATAGCAATCCCCCCGCCAAAATCGCCTTGCCGATATTCACCCAAAACGTACGGTGATCCTTTGCTGAAGCTTCCATCAGCTCGTAAGTTCAACAGGACGGCCACGTAAAGCCAGGGATTGCGATGCCGCTTCTAAGATGCGCACGACCCGGGCTCCAGCATGGCCATCGGTAATGGGGGTTTCCCCTTGTTCCACGCATCGAATAAAATGCAAGGCTTCTGTGCGCAGCGCCTCGGTACGGTCTAACTGAGGAGCCCACATATCTCCGCTACGATAATTCACCAAAAGCTTATACACACTATCTGGACTGCCATTCACCGTGACCCCTTTGTCATAGACTTTCACCTTCTCGCTGGGCTCCAGGTCATCATACAAAATCATCTGACGTTCCCCACCAATGATCGTCTGCCGTATCTTCGCAGGGGCCAGCCAATTGACATGAATATGCGCGATAAAATTATCCTCAAAAAAACATGTCAGATACGCGACGTTCTCAGGTTGTTCAGGGACATGGGCCATCCCTGTGCACGAAACCGCAACCGGATACATGCCCACCACATAATCCATGATGGAAAGATCATGCACAGCCAAGTCCCAAAGGACGTTCACATCACTTTGGAATAGCCCCAAATTAATGCGGACCGAATCATAATAGTATAAATGCCCCAACCGCCCTTCATCGATCAACGCTTTGATTTTGCGCACGGCGCCAGTATAGACAAAGGTATGGTCGACCATCAAGACCTGGTTTCGGCGTTCTGCTTCCTCCAGCAGACGTTCCGCTTCCTCCACGGTAGCTGTCAAGGGTTTTTCGACCAGGACATGCTTGCCTGCTCGCAATGCAGCCATGGCCAACGGAAAATGGGTCGAAACCGGTGTGGCGATGGCAATGGCATCTATGGCCGAGTTCTTGAGCAGATCGCGGTAGTCGGTGGTAAGCTGCAAAGAGGGATAACGCCGCCCGGCTAGAGCCAGGCGCTCGCGACTCAGATCACACACCGAAATAACTTGCGATCCCTCGGCTTCCATAAAGTTTCGCACCAGATTAGGTCCCCAATAACCGTAACCAACAACACCGACGCGTAGCATAAATACACGCTCCTGAAGACAAAGAAAAAGGAAAGTCTTTCACATAACGTCTTACCACGAAGGCTCAGAAGCTTTTCGAAGACACGAAGCAAACCTTATATCGATGCCTTCGTAAGTGCCAATTCTTCGGAATGACGTCGTGGGGCATTAGCAAGATAGTTACAGAGGATGCCGCCCAATCAGATGCTAATGAAGCGTCCGACGAATTCGCTGCGCCAAAGAACGGCCATCCAAACCATGGTAGCGCAGCACTTCAACCGGCCGGCCGAACGCGGGCCAGCCATGGACCGCAATTTTGTCTACGGCCCGATCCTGGATGCTTCCGGTCTCGTTCATCGCGTTGAGCAAGGTATCGCCCAACCCACCTACCGCAAAATGATCTTCCAATACAAAAATCTGGCGGAAGGGCGTCACGATTTCGTGCAACCAGGCCTTATCCACGCGATTGAGCCAGGGCATGTTCACCACTCTGATACCAAACCCTTGTTCATGCGCGACTTCTGCCGCGGTCAGGGCCTCGTGCAACATCACCGGCCCGTAGGCGAACAGGAGGGCATCCTCGCCCTCTGTCAAGGCCACACCCTGCCCAGGCGTCAATTGATAGTCCGGGGGGAGGACAATCCGCCGCGGGGAGGGACCAATGACCAATCGCAATGCACAGCTTTCCTCCGCCTCATCCAGGCAGTACTGCAATAGCATCCGGGTTTCCGCAGGATTGGCTGGCTGGACAATGATGAAATTGGGCAAGGAGGCTAAATTAGCGATGTCGCGCAAGCTCTGATGGGACTTGCCCGGGCCGGCCGGAATCAACCCTGCATAGTGCAATGCGTAAATGATCTTGGAACCTTCGGAGGCCGCGTTATAAATCTGCTCATTGGCCCGGGAAGCCAAAAAACTGGCAAAGGAATTCACCACGGGCAGCAGCCCCATATGGGCCAACCCCGCAGCCATGGAGACCATATCCTGTTCTGCAATACCGTTTTGAATAAATCGATCCGGATACGTGAGTTCGAATTGGCGGACACGACAATCCGCGGCCAAATCGGCGTCCAGCACCACGACCTGAGGCCTGGTGGCGGCCAATTCGACCAAAGCCTGGCCGTACGCTTCCACCACGTACTCCGCCGTTTCTTTGAGAGACTTGCGTACCTGACCTCCCTGGCTGACGGGCTCCCCCAACGCGTTGCTGGGAATCACCTGAGTCGCTTCCCCCTCGGGCGAGATCACCTCCAGAGGGATCGCATCCAACCCCACAGCCTGCAAGCGGGCATGGATGCGATCCAGGATTTCCTGATACGCGGCCCGATAGGAAGCATCATCCGGCGCGCCTGCATGCCAGCGATAATAACCTCCCCCCTCCTTCAAAGCCTGGGGATGCTCCATGAAAGACACACCACGCCCTTTCAAGGTATCGGCCACCAACACCTTTGGGCGGTCCGTTACCTCACGAAACGCCTCCAGCACTTGAGCAATCGCCCGGAAATCATGGCCGTCGCAGCGGGCCACGTGCCAGCCAAAACAGCGGAATCGTTCCGCGATATCTCCCAGGCTCAAAATCTCATTCACTGGCTTATCGGACTGCACCTTATTATGATCCACGATGGCGATGAGATTGGTCACCCCTTGGTGAACCGCGGCCTGCATGGCTTCGTAGTTCTGACCTTCCTGCAACTCGCCATCTCCCAGCATGACGAACACCCGGCCCCCATAGCCTTGACGCTGCTTGGCCCAAGCCATGCCCCGAGCTTTAGAAAGCCCCATGCCCAAGGAGCCGGAGCTGGCCTCGATGCCTGGGGTGTGCACATTGGGATGGCCATCTAAACCGCCCAAACGGCGCAGCTTGAGGAGCTTTTCCTTGGGCAGGACCCCTGCCGCATAGAGCAAAGCATAAAGCCCGGGCACATCATGCCCTTTGGAAGAAAAGTAAATATCTCGATTGGGGTCTTCATACCCCAAAGCCAGGGTATTCATCTCCTGGAAATAAAGCCAGGTGATGATATCCATGGCACTGAAACTGGAGCCTAGATGGCCTGATCCTGCTCGTTTGACTGCGGCCAAGGCATTGGCCCGCAGCATATCCGCGACCAGGGCCATCTGTTCATAGGGGTCTATCCGCGCTTGCAGAACTTGTTGAAAAGCTTCGCGAGGAATCAAGGTGATGGAGATCACGAACAAACTCCTGGTTTATGGTAAATAAGGGAACACCGATTCAACTGATTACTACGAATCACGCCCAACGTCGGTCTGACAATCCTCAATCCTAATCCTAATCCTAATCCTAATCCTGATCCTACGAACTCTGGAACACCAGGGGCAGGTAGAGATAGGGGGAAGGAGTGGGGGTCGGTGTCCTGGTGGGAGTTGGGGTTACGGTGGGTGTCGGTGTCGATGTTGCCGTAGGAGTCGGAGTGGGCGTGGCAAAATAAAGGGTGATCAAATGCACCTCTGGTGTGGCGTCATGCCATTCGATAGAACCATCTTCCAATACCTCTCCTTTTTCCACTTCGGCATCAGCCAAGACCAGCCCTTCCGGCGGTATGGGTACAAGATGGAATGTATCACGCACATAATCGGGGAGAATGTAGAAGTTGAAAAACCCGCCCTCATCCGTCTCTCGTGTTTGGAGAAGCTCGCCTGGGGGCTCTTCCCCCTCATTATAGCCATAAAGCTCGAGGGTCATACCCGGGATAGGCTCTGGGGTCCCCCCCAAAGCTTGTACCTGAGACACCTCCCGATAAACATTGCCGCGAAACCGCCATACCGGCACCGGGGTCGGTGTAGGGGTAGGAC
>JALWZT010000110.1 GCA_027002405.1 Anaerolineae bacterium
AGGATTAGGATTGAGGATCGTCAGGACAACGTTGAGCGAGGCACCAACGAACGTCAAACGTAAAACGTGAAACGTCAGCTCATGACGCATGACGTTTGACGCTTGACGAAATCGGCTTCCCGCGCCAGCCTGGCTGCGAGGCGTTTTCATCCGTATCGGCGAACTGCCGTTCGTGATGACTGCTTTGTAAATAGAGTAATCAGTGTTCAGTAGCACTCCCGTGGCCAGCCCGCAGGGCTTCGTATCTGTAGCTCGGAGGTTTAGCTCCGAGCAGAAGAGCAGAAGAAACAGCGCCCCTCCGGGGCTAGCCGGATTCATCCGGCGCCGTTTTATAGCCCGGCGACTTCATCGCCGGGCGGGCGGCGGCTGACACACCCCCACGGCATGCCGTATGCCACAGGCTCGCGCCATCACCCAACACCAGGGGATAATTCCCCCGGCTAGAAACACCGGGCGGGCGGGCGTGGCAGACGCCACTTCGGCCGGCTAAACGACGCCAAATGCCTGAGACGCGCACCGTGACCACTTGCCACGTGCCACCCGCAAACCTGCAAACTGTGTCCCCATGGCGCTCGCTTCGCTCGCTAGATGCTTCGCTCCCTTCGGTCGCTCAGCATGACGAACATCTGCGCAAATCAGCGCTGCGAAGCATCGGCGCAAATCTGCGTTCCCATTTTCGTCGTTATAAGGAGAATCGATTATGACCAGGCTCGAAGTGGGCCAAATGGCGCCCGATTTTGAAGCCATCGACGATCAAGGCCAACCTTTTCGGCTTTCTGATTTCCGCGGCAAAAAGATCATCCTCTACTTCTACCCCAAGGACAACACCAGCGGCTGTACCAAACAGGCTGTTGGGTTCCGGGATCATTACGATGCCATCGTGGCCAATAATGCCATGGTGGTGGGCGTCAGCCCGGATAGCGTGGAAAGCCACGTGAAGTTCAAGACCAAGTATGATCTGCCCTTCCATCTGCTGGTGGACCCCGACCACACCATCGCGGAGCTGTACGGCGTGTGGGGGGAAAAGAAGATGTATGGCCGCACCTATTACGGCATCAAACGCAGCCATTTTGTGATTGATGAAGAAGGTCGGCTGATCGATGTCCGCTACAATGTGCGTCCTGCCAAAAGTGTGGAATACGCGTTAAAAGCCATTCAAGCCTCATGAAACGCATCCTTTTTGTGTGTCTGGGCAATATCTGCCGTTCACCCACCGCGCAAGTCGTGTTCGAAGACCTGCTGGCCGTGCGCAATTTGCAGGAGGATGTGCAGGTGGATTCCGCGGGTACTGCGGATTATCACCTCGGCAAGCCCCCCTGCGAGACCATGCAACGGGCCGTGCATCGCCGCGGGCTGGATATGAGCCATCTCCGGGCCCGCCAGATCCAGCCCCAGGATTTTGAGACCTTCGATTATATCTTCGCCATGGACCGGGCCAATCTGCAAGAGCTGCTTTGGATGGCCCCGCCCCACCATCATGCCAAAATCCATCTCTTTTTGGAACACGCGCCCGATCTGGGACCGGATGTCCCCGACCCCTACTATGGCGGTCAAGATCAGGCGGAGCAGGTGGTGTCGATCATCGAAGAAGGCGCGGACGCGTTGCTGAGTCATCTCTTGCAAACTGAAATCTGCCCTTGATGTGTAACGTTTGGAAGGTGGATCGCATCTTTTGGTAGGTGTATAGTTATCTCGCTTTATCCCCTTGTCCTGGAGTTTTCTATGACCGAAGAAGCTGTTCGAGACATCCTACGCAAAGTGATCGATCCCGAAATCGGCATCAATGTGGTGGACCTGGGCCTGGTTTATGGCATTGAGATCGAAGGTCAGCGCTTGAACGTGGATATGACCATGACCACCGCGGCCTGCCCCTTGGGCGCGTATATCGTGGATCAGGCCTCGATGCTTTTGCAGCAGGCCTTTCCCGAAGCGGAGGTGAATGTGAATTTGGTGTGGTATCCGCAATGGACGCCCGAGATGATGTCCGACGCAGCCCGGCAGCAGTTGGGCTGGATGTGATTTCATGGGAGACCTTTTGTGAGTGATCGTTTACGCCCCCTTTCCCTGGCCGGCTCCATCGTCATCCTGCTCATCACCTTGTGGGCCGCGCTGTTGCGCATTGGCTGGGCCTGGCCCACCTTCAACCCCCAGTTGGCCGGAGCCCATGGCCCCCTGATGATCGCCAGCTTTTTCGGCGCCCTTATCGCGCTGGAACGCGCGGTGGCCCTGGGGAAAACCTGGGCTTACAGCTCGCCTCTCCTCGCGGTGCTGGCCGGCCTTATCATCATCGTCACCCCCAGCCTGGTTTCCCTCGCGGCCTGGTTGTTGGTGCTAAGCAGCCTTTTCTACCTGGCAGTGGGCGCGGCCGTGATCCGGCGGCAGTCGGCCATCTTTACCTGGTTGTTGGAAGCAGGGGTGCTGGCCCTTTTGGTGGGGAACATCCTTTGGGCCTTGGGGCAACCTGTGTTCCAGGCTGTGTGGTGGTGGATGACTTTCCTGGTCTTGACCATCGCGGCAGAGCGGCTGGAGTTGGGCCGGTTGCAGCGCCTGCCTTCCTGGGCCTTCCCCACCTTTTATGGGGTCTCCGCAATCACGGCGGTGGGCCTGTTGGGCACCCTGATTCAGCCCCAGGTGGGGGTGCGGGTTCTGGGCCTGGGTATGATCGGATACGCGTTGTGGCTGGCCCGATTCGATATCGCCCGTCGCACCGTGAAACTTTCGGCCCTCCCCCGATTCATCGCCATCTGCCTTCTCACAGGCTACGCCTGGTTGGGCCTGGGCGGGCTGTTGATGGTGATCTACGGTCCGGTGCCCGCGGGGTTCATCTACGACGCGATCTTGCACACCACCTTTGTAGGGTTTGTGTTCGCCATGATTTTCGGCCACGCGCCCATCATCTTCCCCGCGGTGTTGCGCCTACCTGTGCGCTACACCCCCTCCATGTATGGCCCCCTGGGGCTGCTCATCGTCTCCCTGATCCTGCGCGTGCTCGGGGATCTGGTGCAACAAAGGGCCTGGCGCATGTGGGGTGGGCTTCTCAACGCGCTGGCCATCCTCATCTTTATCGTTATCATCGCCCGCACCGTACTGGCAAGTCGCCGAGGGTAAATTCCCATGCCTCGTCTGGTTCGTTGGTATGTCAAAACAGCCCTTCTATGGCTGGTTATCGCTCTGATCCTGAAGGCCCTGGATGCATCGCCATGGGCCACCCATCTGCCCGCGCTGACCCCGGTTTCCTGGCATGCGCTCTTTGTGGGCTGGCTCACGCAACTGATCTTTGGCATCGCGCATTGGATGCTGCCCACCAAGCCCGGAGCCAGCAAAGACCGCCTGCGGGGGGATGAACGGCTGGTATGGGCCGCGTGGGGACTGCTCAACGTGGGGCTGATTTTGCGCCTGATCGCGGAACCCGCGGTCACCGCGGGTTGGCAGGGGCCCCTCTGGCCCGGGCTTCTGATTCTGGCTGCGTGGCTGCAATGGCTGGCCGCGATCCTCTATGTGGTCAATGCCTGGGCTCGAGTCCGCCCTGCCACCAAACGGGGGCAACGGGGGTGACGCATGCCACGGTTGAGTATCCTGTTTATCCGTACCTCCTTTCTTTACCTCCTTTTGGGGGTGACCTTTGGCGCACTTTTGCTAACGGCCAAAGCCATGCCCGGATGGGGTTGGGCCTGGACCCTGTTCGGTGCCCATGTGGAGCTTATGGCTTATGGCTGGATGCTGCAATTTGTGTTGGGCATCGCTTTTTGGGCCCTGCCTCGGTATCTACGCCCGCCCAAGCGAGGGGATGAGCGTCCTGTGTGGGGCGTGTGGATAGCCATGAACAGCGGGATTCTTCTCATTCTTTTGGATACCTGGTTTCATCTCCCTGGAGGCTACGAGACCGGCACCGGGCTTCAGGTCGTGGCCGTGCTTCTTTTCGCGTTCCATGCCTGGCCGCGAGTCAAACCCTTGGGATGGTGAAAGTCCCCCACCCGAAATCCCGCTTCCTCGCCCAGGCGGGCGGGGGTGGTCATGAAGGGATAATGACACATAAAAACAGCACCCCCGCAGGAGTGCAGGGGCGCTGTGTCGTTGCGGGCTCCAGGGATTCCCGACGTTTCGATCAGGCTTCCAGGACCTTATCCATGTTCGCGATCAACGCGTCGCCAAACTCGGAGCACTTGAGCAAGGTCGCGCCCTCCATCAAACGATGGAAGTCGTAGGTCACAGTCTTGGCTTTGATGGTGTATTCCATGGTGGCATCGATGAGGTCCGCCGCTTCATCCCATCCCATGTAACGGAACATCATGGCGCCCGAAAGGATGACCGAGCTGGGATTCACCTTATCCAGGCCCGCGTATTTGGGCGCGGTGCCGTGGGTTGCTTCGAAGATAGCCAGACCGGTCTCGTAGTTGATGTTCGCGCCGGGCGCGATACCGATGCCGCCTACTTGCGCGGCCAACGCGTCGCTGATGTAGTCGCCATTGAGATTCAAGGTGGCGATCACATCATATTCCTTGGGCCGGGTGAGGATCTGCTGCAAGAACGCGTCCGCGATCACATCCTTAACTATAATCTCCCGGCCATCATCCAGGGTGATCACCTGCCAGGGGCCTCCATCCAGGTCCTTGGAGCCGAACTCCTCTTTGGCCACCTGGTAGCCCCAATCTCGGAACGCGCCCTCGGTGAACTTCATGATGTTCCCTTTATGCACCAGGGTCACCGATTTCCGGTTGTTCTTGATGGCGTAGCGGATCGCGTCTCGCACCAGGCGCCAGGTGCCTTCCTTAGACACCGGCTTGATCCCGATGCCGGAACTTTCGGGGAAGCGAATCTTGGTCACCCCCATCTCGTTGATCAGGAAGTCGATGACCTTTTTCACCTCGTCGCTGAACGCGGGCCATTCGATCCCGGCATAGATGTCTTCCGAATTCTCCCGGAAGATCACCATATCGATGTATTCGGGATGCTTGACCGGGCTGGGCACACCATCATAATAGCGCACCGGGCGCAGACACACATACAGGTCCAACAACTGCCGCAATGCCACATTCAGGCTGCGGATGCCTCCGCCCACGGGCGTGGTCAAAGGCCCTTTGATGCCCACCAAGAACTCTCGGAACGCGTCCAGGGTTTCATCGGGCAACCACACATTTTCTCCATACACCCTCACCGCTTTTTCTCCGGCGTAGGCTTCTACCCACACAATGCGGCGCTGGCCGCCATACGCCTTCTCGACCGCGGCTTCCAACACCCGGTGTGCAGCCGCCCAAATATCCGGCCCTGTGCCATCGCCTTCGATAAACACCAGATAGGGGTTATCAGGAACGATCAACCTCCCATTTTCAATACGAATTTTTTCGCCACCAGTGGGGACTTGAATGTTTTGATATGCCATTGGACTCTTCCTCTCTTTTTCCTGGAATTGGGGGGGTAATGCGACAATAAGTGAAGTGCTTCACAGGTAGAAATAATAACCGATACGGCGCCATTCCGACAAAAGCGCAGGGCTTCATTGGAAAGCTGTACAACAAAACCCTTTCAGGCTATAATGGAAACACCCTGGCCTTCTACCCCTGGCATCATCTTCCGACCATTGATAAGGGAAAAACACACTGTGCAATATCAACCGATACCCTTGCGGGGCCATCTTTCGATCGAGATGACCATGGGCATCCTGGGGCTGTTCGCGTTGGGCCTTGGAGCCCTTTTCATCTCTTTCCCCCTCTCCTCCCAGGCCACTTCCCTGGCCGCTCCTCCATCCCCCCAGGCCACGGTTCTGTGGCACACCATCAACCACGGCCCAGCCGCCCAGGCCCACCCCCAATCCGCCTACGATCCCACCCGGGATGAAATCCTGCTGGTATGGGAAGATGCGCGTCACGACCCCCACGGTCTGGTAGACCGCTACGGCTTTCTCTACAATGGCGACATCTACGCCCGCCGCTTCGACGCTTCCACCGGCCAGCCTTTGAATACAGAGGTTCCCATTGCCCAGGATGGGGAATATCCTCCCGGCTCAGGGCATTACGACAACGAACAACGCCCTACCCTGGTCTTTGACCATGGCCGTCGGGGCTACATCATCGCCTGGCAGACCCTGCCCGACGAAGTCCTTGCCCAGGGTGACCTGAAAACCACCACCTGCTACGACATTGATCTTCGCACCTACTGGCCCGAGGATGACGCCATGGATGGTATCACTTCGGACCTGGCCTGGTACCGGCCCCCGTCCGATCTCATCGACCCCTGGGGTCATCCCTACGATTGGAGCTGTCAGCAAGACCCGGTCATCACCCTGGTCGCGCCTTCGGGCGCGCTGGTCTTTTGGCACGACCACCGGGAACGCTATCGGGCCGCTGCCGATGGCCGCCCCGTGGAAAAAGACATCTACCTCCAATGGCTGCGGGGCAAACACCGTATGATCCCTGAATCGCTTCTGGTTTCTCGCCAGGACGGGGTGGCCGAGGGCGCGACCCCCCGGCTCCCCTTGCGTCAGGAACACCCGGACGTGGCCGGGCAGGGCTTTCAGCGTCTGGTGGTGTGGGAAGATGAACGACGCAGCACCGACAATCAGAGCCATGGCTTCCGAGATATCATGGGCCGCTTCGTGCGCTATCGATTCGGGGATCTGAGCCTGGGCCCGGAAGTCACCATCGCCCTGGCCCAGTCGGGCGATGGGCCCGATGCCACCACCTTTCTCCACCCCAGAGTGGGTTACCTCCCCGACCATGACGCGTATGTGGTGGTCTGGGCCCAAACCCATCCCCATGCCAACCCTGCCGGTTATACCCTGAGCATGGCTGTGGTGGGCGCCGATGGCACCTTGCAACAGCCCCCCACGCCCCTGCCCGGTACTCAAGGCCCACGCGACCCCGCTCACGACATCGCGTGCGCAGCCAACCGCTGTGCACTCATCTTCCGGGGGGAGGATGGCCGCTACCGGCTCCACATCCTGGGCCGCTCCGGCCCCCTGACCCAGCCCCAGCTCCTGACCTCAGAACAAGATAACTACGGTTACGGCCACATTGCCATCGGGCCTGTCCATGGGGACGAAAGCCATTTCTTTGCGAGTATGGTGGATCAAACCGGGCAGATCCACCTTTTGCGCCTGGCCATCACCTGGTTCCGGCCTCCCACCCCCACGCCAACCGCCTCGCCCACGCC
>JALWZT010000111.1 GCA_027002405.1 Anaerolineae bacterium
CTGGTTCTTGTTTGATTTCAGGCTTTATCTCGTTCATGCCCTCATTGTAACCGTATCTTCAGTTTTTAAAGAACTCTTTCCACCTACCTCGCGCCGAACTTCCAAAATTTTTCAGCGAATCGCAAGTATTTACATAGCAGGAGGCGGAAGATGGCTGAAAAGGTCATGACCCTCGCCGAGTATCTGGATAGCATGACCGTGCCCGGCGAGCTCTATGAAAAATTGGATGATAACAAGGTGCGCTGCTATGCCTGTGCGCATCGTTGCCTGATCAAGGATGGTCGCCGCGGGGTGTGCCAAGTGCGCTTCAACAAGGGAGGGGTGCTTTACGTGCCTTTTGGCTACGCCGCGGGCATTCAATCGGACCCCATCGAAAAGAAACCCTTCTTTCATGTGTTGCCCGGCGCGGACGCGCTCACCTTTGGCATGTTGGGCTGCGATATGCACTGCGAGTACTGCCAGAACTGGCTCACCTCCCAGGCGCTGCGGGACCCCGCCGCGGGTACGTTGCCCACGCCCATCACCGCGGAAGACATGGTGGGCCTGGCTTTGAAGGCAGGGGCCAAGGCAGTGGTCAGCTCTTACAACGAACCCTTGATCACCAGCGAATGGGCTGTGGCCGTGTTCAAAGAAGCTCGCAAACACGATCTCATCTGCGGGTATGTATCCAATGGCAATGCCACCCCCGAAGTGCTGGATTATCTGCGGCCCTGGGCCCAGATTTACAAAATCGACCTCAAGACCATGAATGATAAGAACTATCGGCGTCTGGGCGCACCGCTCCAGCACATTTTGGATGGCATCAAGATGGTGTATGAGCGGGGATTCTGGTTGGAGATTGTGACCTTGCTAGTGCCCCAATTCAACGATTCCGAGGCCGAAATCCGGGAGACGGCTGAATTCATCGCCTCGATTTCGCCCGATATCCCCTGGCACATTACCGCGTTTCATCCCGATTACAAGATGACGGACCGCGGTCCTACCCAGGCCAGAAAACTCCTCCGCGCGGCCGAGATCGGCAAAGAGGCCGGGCTTCATTTCGTCTACTTGGGCAATTTGCCGGGCCAGGTGAAGGAGTTCGAGAACACCTATTGCCCCCATTGTGGTGAGCTGTTGGTAGAACGTCATGGGTATCTCATCACCGCCTATCGGATCACAGACCAGGGGACCTGCCCCAAGTGCGGTGCCGCGATCCCGGGCGTGTGGCACAAGCGAGCCGCGGACGCCCCCGTGGCCCGAGGCCTGACCGACTGGTATACCCGCCGCCCGCGGGTGGTGCGTTTCTAAGCTCAGCCAGCACGTCTGCTATGAAAATGATCGCTGGTTGCTGAGGAATCGCCAGGCCGACGTTGGGCGAGTCGGCAAAGGTTCGTATTGCGTATTCCGTATTCCGTCCAGTCGTTACGCAATACGCAATACGGAATACGAGTCACGCCGCCCTGGCCGCGAGGCATTTTCGTCGGTATCGGCGCGGGGTGGCCCGCCGTCGGACTGCTTTGAAAATAGCATGATCGTCGGCTGCGGAAGGATCGCCAGGCCTACGTTGAGCGAGGCGACAACGGGCGTGATGCGTGAAACGTAAAACGTGAGAGCCTTACGCATCACGCATTACGTATCCCGGGCTCGGCTTCCCGCGCCAACTTGGCCGCGAGGCGTTTCCCTCGGTATCGGCGAGCCGCCGCTCGTGGCGATTGCTATGCACGTTGTTCTCATCCCATTATGACGATGCGGGTTTGACCTCGAATTCAAGTGTCGAGCGGTAAAAGCAGACTTGAAATTCCAGAAAGAAATTTGTTTGTCCCAGGATCAGCGGCACATCCTTGCTCTTGGTCCACGCGAAAGCCAAACGGACCGGTGCATATTCTCCCACCTGCGCCCATACCACCAATGGCATCGCGGGCTGGCTTTTCAGACTTCCCGCCAATCGAATTGTTGCTTTTCCATCATCCCACACCGCCCCAAGTTCCAGGCCCATATCGTACGGTAGCACATTGACTGTTGCACCGCTATCCACAAGACCGATGACTTCAATTTGACGGCCGTCGTAATGAAGCACAAGGGGTAGGCGCGGTAAAGCATCAAATTCGTCTTGAAAGGGGCCCGTCGTCGAATACTTGAAACGCATCCTGCCTTAGGTGTCGCTCTTGGACGTCATGGCTTCCATCAACGCCCGGCCCGCGCCGAACATCTCATAGGGAGTCGACAGGTCATAAACTTTGTACGGCTTAAGAGGAGAAATATCCTCTTCCTGATCCAGCTCTTCGGCCAGAATGCGAATAAGCCGAATCTTCTCCACTGTTGACAATTGTTGAACCGCGGGAAGAATTTCACTCAGGGTCATAATTTCCTTCTTCGGGAGTCGGATAGATCGCCGCTTATTGTCTTGGCCAAAGCAAAGTATAACGGAGATTGAATTCTGAGGCAACTGGGGAATTGCTAACGGGTGCGGCCCAGAATGAGGAAAATGGGAACGCAAAGCAGGCTGGATGACGTCAAATTTCTGGGCCGCACCTTTTTGGAAACCTGATCTTGCCAGCGCCCGCGTGTTCTGCTAGACTGTTCCTCCATGAAACGCGTTTTCCTTGCTCTTTTCGTCCTGACCCTGGCTGTTCTGGCCCTGACCGCCTGCGGCTCCACCGGCCCTATCCTCTCCAACGCCCGGATCGAGCCCGACGTCATCAGCCCTAACGCGGATGGCGTGGCCGACGTGGCCCGCATCTCCTACACCATCCGCCGGGCCAGCGAAATCTCCATCTATTTCGAAGATGACGCGGGGCATCGTTACTATTTTCGCCAAAACAAACATCGCGGCCCCCGGGATTACAACGTGCTGTGGGGGGGCGTGATCGAGCATCACATCTACCTGGACCCGGACCATATCCTCGAAAGCTACATGGGCCAGGTCCTGCCCGATGGCCGCTATCGTTGGGTTATCGAAGCCACGGACGCGCGCGGGCGCAGCGACCGCGCGGAGGGGACTATCACCATTCGGGATGCGGATACGCAAATGCCCGAGTTCAAAAATTTCGCGGTGAATCCCCAGGTCATCACCCCCAATCAGGATGGTATCGATGATCGGGCGTCCATCACCTATTGGCTGACCAAGGAAGTGGAGGAAGTTCAAGTTTACCTCATGAACCCCCACGATCCCGAAAACCCCAGGCGCAAATATCCCCTGGAACCCACGGAGCGCAAGGTCAAGCCCACGGAAGCGGGGTATCACTTCTACGATTACGATGGCGGCATCGACAAGGGCGCGGACCCCCCGCCCGATGGGGACTACCTGGTTGTGGCCGAAGCCTGGGACAAAGTGGGCAATCATAACATCGTCACCGGCACCCTCACCATCCAGGATGGCGGGTATCCTCGGGCCCAGATTGTGGAAGGGAAGATCACCATGTCCGGACCGTTCGAGACCGGCTACAAGCTGAACATCCCCCTGGGAGGGAAGATGGTCTTCACCGCCACCATCGAAAATTACGGCCGGGTGCCTATCCGTACCGCGGGCCCCTGGCCGGGCACGGTGTACAAAGCCAGTGAAAACTACAACACCCTGGCTTACCGGGAAAATGAATCGAGTTGGTTCGAACAATCCGGGACCTGGCGTTTTGGTCTGAACTACCAGTCCAACTTTGGTCAGGACTGGCCCTTCCGTTACGCGGTGGGCCGCAAGGACGAGGACCTGCGCTGCGAACTCATCGATGGCCGGGAGCAATGCTTCCTGGACCCGGGCCAACGGGGCCTGGTGTATGGCACCATTATTTGGGACATCATCCCTCCCCGCAACCCCTTCCGCATTTGGGGCGGGCTGCTGCACGAAGATGTGCGCATCGAAAACAACTTCGCGGACGTGCACGAAATCGAGATCGCCAATCCCAAGTGAGCGTCCAGAAATAACTTCCTTTTTTGCCGCAACACTTGCCGAGTAAACTCGTGCCTATGGAGGCGCAAGCCCCCTCCTTTGGTTCCTCCCCCACTCCGCCGAGACGGGCGGGGGAGGAAGTAGGGAAGGCGGATTCGATGGCGCCAAGGGTCGCCCTTCGGCGACCCCTTTTGTCGCCGTTTTGGACGGCGGAGGCCGTCATCTGATCCCCTTCCGCTGTTCTCCCCCGCTTGCGGGGGAGATGAAAGGGGGGGTCTGGCCGTAGGCCTTAAGTGTTCGACTTCAGTCGATGAGCACAAAAACGGAAACTAATTTTTAGACGGTTACTAAGTAGTCGCCACGGGCGATGGCTCGCCGGTACGGACGAAAATGGGAACACAGATTTCCGCAGACACAGCGCAGATTTCCACTGATTACTGATTACTGATAACTGATAACTGATCACTGATTACTCTATTTCATGGACATCCCTACCTTTGAAAAACTCATTCAAACGCACCCTCGCCCGCTGATCGTGGATGTGTGGGCCCCTTGGTGCGGGCCCTGCCGGCATATGAACCCCATTTTTCAGGACCTGGCGGAGGTTTACGCGGGCCGGGTTGATCTCATCAAAGTCAACGCGGATGAATCCCAAGCCCTGGTGCGGCATTTGGGCATCTTGGGCATCCCCACAACCCTGGTCTACCGCCAGGGCGAGGAGTTGGGGCGCCGCACCGGGGCCATGAGCCGGGCCGAACTGGCGGGGTTGTTCGAAGCCGCCCTGGCCTCGGGCCCGGTACGCATCCCTGTCATGAGCCCTCGGACCCGGCTATTGAGGCTCTTCCTCACGTTGGTTTTTCTGGTTATGGGAATTGTGATGGGGCCCATCTGGATTTTCGGGGGGTTCGCCTTGCTTACCTTGCTGTGGGCCATCTACGATTACATTCCGGGCGCAACGGCTTTACAGGACCGCATGATCCGCAAATTGCTGAACGCGGCCGCCGCGAATGACGACGCGCGTTGACCCCTTACGTCAAGCCTTCTTTCCAAGGAGCCCCAACTATGTCTACCTCTCCCTCGCCCGAATCGGTTTATGATCTCCAATCGGTAGACTTACCTTATCTTTCTGGCACCGTGCTGAAGGTGTTTGTGCGCATGCTGGAAGGGCCTGGACGCAAATTCCTGCTGCCCAATCTGTTGAAGCAGATGGGACTCATCGATTTGCGCCAGCAGGTCTTTTCCGAATGGCCCATGTACGAACCCCTGGCCCCCGCGAGCGCACCCGCCACCCAGGCCAGCACCCTATCTCCCGGCTTCTGGCCTCAGGAAGCCCCCTTCACCCCCGAAGGATGGCGCTTTCGCACCGCGTTCGATTATGCCCGGGCTTATGCTCAAGGGACCACGGACCCCGTCGCGGTGGCGGAAGCCCTGTTGGATGCCATCCGGAGCCTGGACGCCCAGGATCCACCACTGCGTGCGTTCATTGAGGTCCAATCAGAAGAGGTGATGCGTCAGGCCCGGGCTTCGGCTCAGCGCTGGCAGGAGGGCCGGCCTTTGAGCCTGCTGGATGGGGTGCCTGTGGCGGTGAAGGATGAGTTGGACATGGTCCCCTACCCCACTCACATGGGCACCCGTTTTCTAGGCAAGCAGCCTGTCTCCCACGATGCGATTGCCGTCGCGCGTATGCGTGGAGCAGGGGCCCTGATGGTGGGGAAAACCAACATGCATGAGATCGGCATCGGCGTCACCGGGTTCAACGCCCATTTCGGCACGCCTCGCAACCCCTATCATCCCGACCATTACACCGGAGGCAGTTCCAGCGGTTCTGCCGCGGCCGTGGCCGCGGGCCTGGTGCCCATCGCCTTGGGGGCGGATGGGGGTGGATCCGTGCGCATCCCCGCGGCCTTTTGCGGGGTCTATGGCCTGAAGCCCACCTACGGCCGCATTCCGGAATCGAGCTCCTTTGCCCTTGACTTTTCCGTGGCTTATGTGGGGCCTTTGGCCGCGACCACCGGGGACCTGGTTCTGGCTTACGCGGCCATGGCCGGGCCCGACCCCCGAGACCGACTCAGTTTGACTCAGCCTCAGCCTACACTGGAAAACTGGGACAACACGGATCTTAGCGATCTCACCCTGGGCGTCTTCTGGCCCTGGTTCCGCCATGCCAGCGAGGAGGTGGTGGCTGCCAATGAGGCCATGCTGGCCCAGTTCCAGCGCCTGGGCGCGCGGGTGCAGGAGATCACCATCCCCGACCTGGAGGCCGCGCGGGTGGCCCATGTGGTCACCATCACATCGGAGATGAACCAGGCGTTGGAGCCCTATTACGACGCGCATCATCGAGAAATGGGGCTGGATGTGCGGGTGAACCTGGCCCTTTCCCGGGCCTTCACCGCCCGGGACTTTGTTTTGGCTCAACGGGTACGGGCCCGGCTTATTCATCACTTTCAGCGCGCGTTTCAGCAGGTGGATGTGATCCTCACTCCTGCTACCGGGCTGGTGGCGCCGCCCATTCCTCCTTCTGCCTTCCCTCATGGTGATTCGGATCTTTCCACCCTCACCGAAATCATGCGCTATGCGCCCTTCACCAACTTGAGCGGGCATCCGGCCATCAGCTTCCCGGTGGGGTATAACCCCGAAGGGTTGCCCATTGCCATGCAGGCCATCGGGCGTTATTGGGATGAAGTGACCCTCTTCCGCCTGGCCCTGGCCGCGGAGAAACACCTTTCCCGGCGGCCCCCTCTCCTTTTGGCTGACGGCGACATGTTCCGAAAATAGGATCAGGATTAGAATTGAGGATTGTTAGGCCGAGGTTAGGCGCGAGCATGAGTAATCAGTGATCAGTCATCAGTAATCAGTTGCGGGGCTAGCCGGATTCATCCGGCGCCGTTCTGTAGCCCGGCGACTTCATGATACTGTTGGCAAACTCCATACAGGCTGCTGGGCGCCTTGGCCCCGCCGACTCGAAGTCGGGGCTGGGGGCCTTTGGCCGCCTGTCTGCCTGCGCAGACAGGTCCAACCGGGCGGAAAACATGTCCCCGAAGGGGGACATGCGGCGGAACGCCCTCAGACCTGAATTTATTCGGCGTACTCGCGCAGTAAACCAACAGTATCACTTCATCGCCGGGCGGGCGTGGTGGCCCCAGACCTCGGACCTAATTTTGGCGCAAATTAGCGGCCACTTGACTAAAGAGGAAAATGGGGGTAACCTTGACAAAAAGACGTGATAAATGTATACCTATACACGTACCCTCTCATAGCAAGGCAAAAACCACGAAG
>JALWZT010000112.1 GCA_027002405.1 Anaerolineae bacterium
CGCCCACCCTGCCCCCCTGGCAACAACTCCAACAGCAGGCTCAGGCCCTGGCCGCGCAGGACCCTTGTGCCGCGGCCGCGCTCATGGCCCAGGCCCTGGCCCTGGCCGATACCCCGGACCTGGCCCAACAGCACCAGGCCCTGGTCGCACGCTGCCAGGCCGCGCCCTTCCCTTCCCCTACCCCGGGCGTCAGCCTCTACTACACCACCTACATCCTCCCCCAACACCAATACCAGGTCCGCCGCTGGGACCAGGGCGCGCGCTGGCCCGACCCCACCGACATCCTCCCCCAGGCCATGCAGCCCGCGCTGGCCCCGGACCGCCGGATGGTCTACCGCAGCCTGGACCCCACCAGCCCCGGCCTCTTTCTACGGGACCCGGACGGCCACACCCGGCCCCTGACCCAAGGCCCAGACGACGCGCTCCCCCGCTGGAGCCCCGACGGCCATCAAATCCTCTTCACCTCGGCCCTGCGCAGCCCCGACCAAAGCCCCCACCTCTACCTGCTCGATGTGGATACCCTCGCCATCGAACCCCTGGTCGCGGGCATGGAAGGGGATTGGGGTCCCCCGGGCATCCTCTATCATGGCTGCGACCCGGGCGGCCAGACCTGCGGCCTGCGTCTTCTGGATACCACCACCCTCCAATCCACCCCCATCACCCAAAACCCCGCGGACCACACCCCTGTCTTTTCTCCCGATGGCCGTTTTGCGGCCTTTATGTCCATTGGCCCTGACCAAAGCTGGGACATCGCCATGATCGAACTCAGCACGGGCCTGGTCGAACCGGTCTCCCTGCACCCGGCCGAAGATGGGCTCCCCATCTGGTCCCCGGACGGCCAGGCCATCCTTTTCCTCTCCAACCGGGAGGGGGATTGGGCCATCTACCAATGGCACCTGGATGACCTCAGCCTCCAACGCCTCGCGCCCGTGGGCCCGGTGCTCCCCAACTGGCAGCAGGCCGGTTTCGACATCGCCCCTCCGCCAGAGCCTCCCTCATAACCTATCCCATGCGTCATCTCCCTGCCCTCCTCTTCGGTTTTCTCCTTGCATTCGGGCTGCTGTGGCCAGAACCGGCCGCGGCCCAACCCTCTCAGCCCCCGCGACGGGCCCGGGTCTACTTCCAAACCCGGGCTCAGCTCAACGCCCTGGCCAACGAGCTGGATATCTGGGAAGTCCACCAGGCCCAGGGCTACCTGGTGGCGCCCCTCACCCCGGAACAGGCCTCGGACCTGAAAGCCCGGGGCTTTCGCGTGACCCTAAGCCCGCCTCTTACCCGGCGCCTTTACCTGGGCTTGATGATGCTGCCCGGGCACGAGCGAGAGACCATCCCCGGCTATGCCTGCTACCGCACCGTCGAAAGCACCTATCACGACCTGGCCAGCCTGGCCGCGGCCCATCCCCAACTGGCCCAATGGCAAGACATCGGCGACAGTTGGGAAAAAGTCGCCTCCCACGGCCAGAAGGGATACGATATCCACGACCTCATCCTCACCAACCGTCAGGTCCCTGGCCCCAAACCCCGGCTCCTGATCCTCGCGGCCATCCACGCCCGGGAATACGCCACCGCCGAACTGGCCACCCGCTTCGCCGAATCCCTCGTCCAGGCCTATGGCCAGGACCCGGACATCACCTGGCTCCTGAACACCACCGAACTCCACATCATCCCCATAGCCAATCCCGATGGTCGCAAGCGGGCGGAAACGGGCCTTTTGTGGCGCAAAAACACCCACCGGGAAGACACCTGCTCTGCGGAAAATCCTCCCTGGAGCTACTACGGAGTCGACCTGAACCGCAACAGCAGTTTCCTCTGGAATCATGGTGGCAGTAGCAGCGCGCCTTGTTCCGAAGTCTACCGGGGCCCTGGCCCCGCGTCCGAGCCCGAGGTCCAGGCCATCGAAGCCACCCTCCGCGGCCTTTTCCCCGACCAACGGGGGCCCGGCAACCAGGACCCCGCGCCATCAGACGCCACGGGCCTGGTCATCAGCCTGCACAGCTATGGCCGCTACGTCCTCTTCCCCTGGGATTGGACCGAGCAGGACGCGCCCAACAAGACCGATTTGCAGACCCTGGGCCGTAAATTCGGCTTCTTCAATGGCTATCAGGTATGCAGCGATTGCCTTTACAACGCGTCGGGCACCACCACGGACTTCGCTTATGGCGAGCTGGGCTTGGCTGCCTACACCTTCGAGCTGGGGAATGATTTCTTCCAGGATTGCCAGACCTTTGAAGAGAAAATCATCCCGCGCAACATGCCCGCGCTCCGCTATGCCCTCAAAGTGGCCCCACGCCCCTACCAATGGCCCCATGGCCCCGACGCGCTGGACCTCTCCCTCACCCCCGCCTCACCTCAGGCAGGGCATCCCATCACCCTGACCCTGACCCTGGATGACACCCGCTACGCCAGTGGCGGCTATGGCCATGAACCCACCCAGCCCATCGCGGGTGGTTTCTATGCCCTGGATCCCACGACCTGGCCCCCGGAGACCACCTTCCCTCTCACGGCCCGGGATGGGGCCTTCGACTCAGTGCGAGAAGAAGCCTTCGCGCGCATCGATCCATCTGCGCTCACCCCGGGCCGCCATATGGTCGTGGTGGCAGGCCAGGATGCCCAGGGAGCCTGGGGGCCGCCCACGGCCATCTTCCTGGATGTTTCTGAGTAGGATTGGGATTGGGATTAGGATTGGGATTGGGATTGGGATTGAGGGTGGTTAAAAAATTATCAGTAATCAGTAGAGCCTTGCGACGTCATTCCGAGGGAGCGAAGCGACCGAGGCATGTCCTGAGCTTGTCCTGAACGAAGTGAAGGACCTCGCCGAAGGAAATCTAGCGAAGCGCAAAAACCACGGCATGGCGCTCGCTTCGCTCGCTAGATGCTTCGCTCCCTCCGGTCGCTCAGCATGACGAACATCTGCGTCAATCTGCGTTGCGGAGCATCGGCGTCAATCTGCGTTCCCATTTTCGTCCGTATCGGCGCGGGCGTTGGCCACGCGGGTGGTGGTGCAGGCGGGCGTGGGCCGGGCGAGAGGCCTAGGAGGGCATCTTGTACCAAATGGTGAGCTTGGGCCGCTCGCTCGCCTTCCAGTAATCGTTGGAATGGAAGTAGATATTTTTGTTGACACCGTCGAAGGAGCCGTAGAAGAAGAAATCGTAATCATCCCCCGACGTGTCCTTCACCACCTGGGTGACATCGAAGCTGAGCCAGTTGCCCACTTGCTGGTAGTTGACGGGCAGAACATAGACGTGGGGATCCCGGTCGTCCACCCCCTTCACGCCCGTAGCATTCCAGTAGAGGGAAGTCTGGAAGTTGACCCAGGTGGTCTCGGAGGCTTTCCAGGGCTCTTTGGTGTAGGCCACATAGGCGGTGAGGTCACCGCCATTGACCGATTGCCCCGCGTAGAACATGTCGAGCTGGGCCTTGACGATCTCCGCACCGGCGGGGAGCGTGGCGTTGTTGAAACGGATGAGGGAGGATACCGGATATCCCAGCCAGCCAATGCCTTTGGCTTTTTCATCGTTGGTGCGGGCGGCTTGGGCTTTGCTGCCATCCCAAAAGACCGCGACCTCCATCATATTCAATTGGAGCGATAGCCTGGTCTCATTCGCGTCAGGGGGTTAGTTTGCCCTCTGGCTAAAGAGAGGCAGCCAGACGAGGGAAGGCGGACGCGGCTGGGCCTGGGCCTCGCAAAGGATGCGCAGGCCGTATGCACCTTCTGGCAAAAAGATGCAATTCTTCTCTGCGGAAAAAGCAATCGAAAATTTAGGATGAACGTCACCATGTTCCAAGACAAGTTGGGGTCGGCTTGGATCTTGAATGTCCACCGTAAGCAACGTGTCATAACCCGCTGTATAAACTTTGTCCACTCCCAGAGCCATAGCATTGGCCACGTCTGGTAAGGAGATAACGCCCATCAATACGGGATGTGCAGGCGTAGTTATATCTCTGACTGCAAAGTCATAGGATGACGAGCCCAAGTACAAACGATTTTCCCGAACCGCTAAAGAGCTCATAGCCGCTGATATGCCTGTGGAATAGACAATGGTGGGAGTTGCGGGATTAGTAACATCAATAAATGCCAGGGAATACTGCGCTCCCGTGTATGTATCACCGGCTAAATAGGCATAGGTGTGACCGTCGTTTGGGTGAATGTCCACATCGATGTCGTAAAGATACCAGTCATAGGGATCCTCCACAGCATACACCACCTGGGGAGAGGAGGAGTCATGGAGGTCGAAGATGCTGAAGCCTCTATCCCCCACCACATACAGATAGCCGTCGAAGTATTTCATGGCCATGATGGTAAAGGGTGGGGCGTCGTAATCCGTCATGGGCGAAATCCAAACCGGATAATAAGGATTGGAGACGTCCAACACGCCAATTCCGGTATAGTTGGAAACAACTAAAGTGTGTTCATCCAGAAATTCAATGGATTCAATACCAAAAGCCCGTGCATGCCCCAAGGTTACTGGCCTGAGTGGAGTGGAGATATCGAGGATGATCAATCCGGTTTCTTCATTCTCCGTCCCCACGTACGCGTAATCGCCCTGAACGGCCACGGAGAGGACGTCGCTGTCGAAGGTGATGTTCGTCTCGGGAATGGGAGGCGCGGCCGCGGGCCCGACGCCCGGCCCGCCCGCCGCGGCCAGCCCGGCTAGGAGGAGGGCCACCAGTGCGGCCAGCAGCAGGGGAGGGAGGAAACGGAGATGCGCGCGGTTCATGGGAAGCTCCTTTGGGAATGGTCAATGGCTAATTGTCAATGGCTAATTGTCAATGAGGGTTTCAGGGGAGGTGGGGGAGTGTTCAGTGTTCAGTTTTCAGTGTTCAGGGGGGTGGTGGCTGGGGCTCTGACCTTCTGTCCCTCTGGCTTTCTGGCCTTCTGCGGCTCTGGCCTCTGCAGCTCTGACCTCTGCCGCCCGGCCTCATTCTGGCGCGTAGACCAGCAGGCCCGCGTCGCCAGCGGCCAGGAAGATGAACCCCCGGCTCACGGTCAGGTCCAGGGCTTCGCCCGGCGTGGCGGCCTCGCCCTGGCTCACAACCTGCCCCGGACGCGAGATGTCCAGCACGTGGATGCGGCTGGGAAAGCGCCGCCCCCATAGCAAAGGATCCCCGTGGGGCAGGCTTTCCGTCACCAGCAATTGGCTGCCATTGACGGCCAGCCCCTGCACCCGCAGCACGCCATCATAACGGAAGCGGGCCTGGAACGTGGACGGCAAATCGGCCGCGGTTTCCACCACGCCCTGACCGGGCAGGGCCACCCATGCCCCGCGAGAGGTGAACGCCAGGTCGCGAATGTGTCCGGGCCAGTCCAGCCATTGGCTTTCCACCAACCCGTCCCCCGCCCGCTCATAGACATGCACGCCGTCCGCATCATCAGCCAGATACACCCGCTCCCCGGCCACGGTCACCGCCACGGCCTGAGCCCGGCTGGCATAAAAGGCGAGTTCCTGGCCCGAATCCGCGTCCAGCACCCGCAGGCCGCCCGGCTCCCAATCATGGCCGTTCCACACCGGGCCATCGGCCACGGCCAGTTTCGTTGCGTGGCCTGCGGGCAGCAGGGCCACGTCATGGGCGACGCCGGGCGTGGTCATCCATCCCACGAGGTGGAACCCCGTTTCCGGGCTCCAGGTCAGGGATTTCACATCCCCGCCCGCGGCGACATAGGCTGCGGCTTCGCCCTCGCCATCGCTCAGGATCGCACCCGACACCCACCCCAGGGTCTCGTAGCCGCCCAGACGGCTGAGCGCCGCAGGATCGCTCCCATCCAGCAGATGAACACCGCGATTCCGGTCGGCCAGGGCCAACCCCCCAGGGGTCATGGTCACATCCCGCACATCCTCCCCCCGGCCCCAGCGGCCCAGGGGCTGGGGATGAGCCGGATCACTGACATCCACCACGGCCAGACCATCCTCTCGCAACGCCACATACAATCGTTGGCCGCTGCGATATAGCCGCAGGGCTTTGCCCACGCCATACACCCGGCCCGGCCAGGTCAGGGCCGCCACCTCTTGCGCCGCGGCCGCGTCGCTCACATCCACCACCCGCAACCCTTGGTGAAAATCGGCCACGTAGGCGTATCCGCCCACAACCGTGACATCCCGGCTTACGCCCACCGCGGGCCAGTGGCCTATCTCCTGGGGCGCATCGGGTTGGCTCACATCGTAGATGCGCAGGCCATCCTCGCCATCGGCCACATAAAGGCGCCCCGCGTCGACATCTAGCCCAAAAGGCCAGCCCGGCGTCGTCAGTAGACCGGTTTGGGCCGGCGCATCCGGTTGGGCGAGGTTCACCACGGCCACGCCCTGGCCCGACCAGGTTCCTGTCTCTTCCTCACACATGGGGCTCAAAGCCAGATAGAGCCGGTCGCCCGCCAGGGCCAGGTCTTCGGCAAAGCCGGTGAGGGGGAGATGGGCGGTCACGGCCAGGGTGTCGCGGCGCAGGACGTAGAGTCCGGCCGGGCCAGCCGCAACCAGGAGACGGTCACCTGTGGGCAAGATGCGCTGTACCACGCCTTCCAAGGGCTGAGAGCGGGCCAGCAGAAGGGGGGACGCAGGGTCACCGGGGTCGAGGGCGAGCACGCGCGGGCCTGCTCCGGCGTAGAGCGTTCCTTCGGCCGCGGCCACGGCCAGAGCAGCCCCGCCGAATTGGTCCACCTGCGTCAGCGATTGGGCTCGGGCCAGGGGCCCGCCCCGGGCCAGCCCCAGCCACCCTACACTGACCCTGGCCGACCTTCATACAACACGCTTTTCCTCATTATACTACCCCCCCGCTTTTGTCAATAGCCCCCCGGCTTTCTTTTGATGACAAAATTTACAGAACGCAGATTTGGCTTTTCCTGGGTGGGGCCAGCCGGAATCATCCGGCGCGGTTTTATAGCCCGGCGACTGTTCCGTAAATAGGACGCGGACGAACGCGGATGAACGCGGATAAGTGTTTCGAAAATGGAGCCTCGAAGATTGAAGATTAAACTTGCGATTCGCTGAAAAATTTTGGAAGTTCGGCGCGAGGTAGGTGGAAAGAGTTCTTTAAAAACTGAAGATACGGTTACAATGAGGGCATGAACGAGATAAAGCCTGAAATCAAACAAGAACC
>JALWZT010000113.1 GCA_027002405.1 Anaerolineae bacterium
CGCCATGCAGGGCGGGAAGATATCATCTATCCAAAACTCCGTCCCGTCCAACAACAGATATGGGACATCCTGGGGCTCCCCCCGCTGGCCCCAAACCCCCCCTGAAAGGTAGCGGAAAATAGGTGATCACTGATTACTCCTACTCGCGCCTAACCTCGGCCTGATAATCCTCAATCCTAATCCTGATCCTATTTACGGAATAGCCATGACCATCTACCCAGATTCCCAAACTTTGCAATCGGTCCTTCAAGAAGTCTTTGCCCGGCTCAACGCCACGCCGGGCGCAGCGGACCATTTCGTTAAACACAAGATGGTGGTCAATCTTTACCTGGATCACCCCAAGGTGTTTCTCAGCCTGGACGGACGCCAAAAGCCGGTCAAGGTCCGCACTTCTCCTGATGGCACCAAACCGGATCTGGCCATTCGCTTAGACGCGGATTTGCTGCACAAAATCCTCTTGGGGCAAGTCCGCCTGCGGGACGCGTATTTTGGAGGGCAGATTAAAACCAAAGGTTCCATCTTCAAGGCCATGAAACTGGCTGACCTTTTCCGCCAGGCCGAAAAACTCTATCCTGACGTGTTGCGAGAACAGGGGCTCCCCACCCGATAAACGTATCACGCTGTTTTTTCGGCGGCGTCAGCCTCCAGGCCCAAGCGGCGTAGACAGGCCAGCGCCTGGGCTAGCACCTGCTCTGGGGTGAGGGCATCGGTTTGGATGATGCAATGGGCATGGGCACGGGCGTGGGCCAGGCGACGACGTTCCTCATCCAGATAGGCATCCACCATGTTCAGGTGAGGATAGCGCTGGCGCACCGCGTCGTTGTGGGCATCCAGGTAGATAAGCGCGTCGGGGTCCTGCTTCCACCGCCACAAATCGGGGACGCCCGAATGTTCTTGGGAGATTTGTCGGGCATGATACCCGCGGGCCTGCAGGGCCCGGGCCAGGGTGCTTTTGCCGCTGCCACATACGCCCACAATATGAATCACCGGGGTTGAACGGGCAACCATCCTGCAAAACCTACCAGGACTGATAAAGGCGTGGGGGGACGGGGAAGGTCATTTGCATGCGGCGGACCAGGTCGGTGGTCACTGCATTGACATGAATCGCGACCACCGTCAGATCATCGCTGGGGCGTCCCTGCTCCGCCTGTAAAGCATGGGCCAGAAGTTCATCGGCATAGGCCCGGGCGCCCAGGGTTTGGGGGAACCCCTGCAAAAGCCCCAATACATCCATGGCCCCGCCATGCCGTTTCCCCGCGGTCCAAACGCCATCACTGAACGCCACCGCGGTCAGTCCGGGACGCAAAGGTAGCTCTACAATTTGAGGGCGGGTACGCTTGTAAATGCCAATGGCCTCCGATGCTGTATCCAGGGAGCGCCACACGCCTTGTTCCAGGACCAGCACAGGGGTTTGGGTATTGCGCGACACCACCAGGGTGCCGGTATCCATATCCGCGGAAAGGATAACCATCTCCGCGCTGACCTGTCCCCCGCGATGGGTGCGCAAATAATCGTGTGCAGCCCGGGCCGCGGCGCCATCTCGCACGCCTTCTGCCAGCAACGAAATGGCCTTGCGCGCGACCATGTTGCTGATGCGTTTGGCCGAACGCCCGCTGCGTTGGCCATCCACCAGCACTACGGAAAAACCGCCGTGGGGCCGTTCGACCACCTCCACGGTGTCTCCCGATTCGCTGGTGGCATATTTTTCCACTTTCGCGACGGCTAATTGGATTTCCATGGGCCGATAGTTACTTTATTGTGATTTATCTGCGTCCACTATTTCAAAACAGGCGACACGAGCGGCAGTTCGCCGATACGAATGAAAACGCCTCGCGGCCAGGGCGGCGCGGGAAGCCGAGTTCGTGATGCGTAATACGTGATGCGTAATGAGCTCACGTTTCACGTTTCACGCATCACGCCCGTTGCCGCCTCGCTCAACGTTGTCCTGACGATCCTCAATCCTAATCCTGATCCGAATCCTATTTACAAAGCAGTCCAACGGCGGGCCAGCCCGCGCCGATACCGACGAAAATG
>JALWZT010000114.1 GCA_027002405.1 Anaerolineae bacterium
GGTGGAGGTTATGGGTTCGATGGAGTGTTGTGTGGAGGGACAGACTGATTCTGATGCTGGTGGTGGGGGGAGCCCTTGCCGCGTTTTAGGCGGGCGGTGCGGGGGGTGGGAAATTAGGAGTTGTGGGGGGCGCTGGGGGGAAGCAGAATGGGGTTGGCGTGGGGGGCGGAAGCGGGGAAGGGGCCGGCCCGCGGTTCCGCCCCAGGACCCATAGCAGTACTATCAGCCCCAGGATGAAGACAATGAGGGCTGTGAGAAGTGTCACCAGCAGGGGAGGAAGGGGTTGTTTGCGCACGGATCAATACCGCAGAAAGGCGCCCAGATGAACGCCAGCTTCTTCTAAGGGGTTTTGTGCATCCAACACCAATACTTGCGCGCCCTGGGCTATGGCCCGACGCGCCAGGTTGTTGATGGGGTCCACCATGGGGCGCAGGGTGCCACCACACAAGGGGCACTGTTCCAACGGTTGGGGCGTGAGGTAGTTGCATTGGGTGCAGCGCCGTACCGCGCCCTCGGGCAGGGTGTAGCCTTCGGTGAACAGGAATTGGTAGACCCTTCCTTGCTGCAGCGCCTCCAGGGTATCTTCCAGTCCCGCGACAGCCTCCTGGGTATGGGCAAGCTGGACCAGTTCCTGGGCCATGTGCCATGTGCGTTGATGATAGGCCTGACGCGCCATGGCTTCGGCTTTTTCCCGCACTTCGAGCAAGGTGGCGTCGGGTTCCAGGGGCATGGTGCCGACCACCCGTTGCTGTAAATGACGGGGGAGCATGTCTTGGAAGGCACGGACCACTTCTCGGGGGCCGGCCAGGATGAGTTGCTGCCAGTCATATTGTTGGGCGAGGCGTTCGGCCAGGTCCACAAAACTTCGGAGATTGCTGCGAGCTGCTTCGTCCTCGTGGCGCTGGTAGCGGGCCGCGGCCCATCCCCCTTGTTTATGGCGTTTGACTTCTTCTCCCAAGGCGCCCATGATCTCTTCCAATTCCCCCATGTGAAACGCATAAAACCGCGCGCCCTGTTTATCAATGGCGACGACGCCCAAATGACCGTAAATGTTGAGCAGATCGACCAGTTGCCGCACCAAAGGACGGCGGGACACCATGACCGCATCTTCGACCGGGACATTCAACTGGTATGCCCGCCAGAAGTTTTTCTTCTGGCAGGAGAAGCACACCAGGCCCCGGGCCTGTCGATCGTATTCCAGTTCCACAAAGTGCTGGACGCGTGCTTTATCCGCGGGGTCTGCGTCCACGCTTTGCAGAAGGTTGCGCAAGGTCAGCCGATAGGCGTCGGTGGATGTGGTGCGTGGGTCCACGTTCAGATAGAGGCTGAGCACTGGGGTTTCCCCACCATCAAAGGTCACCAGCTCTTGGAGATCGGATTCACGGATCATCGTATCCTCCTATGGCTTGGAATGGGGCCCGTGCAGGCACCTTGGGAACAAGGAAGTCCATAGATGCAAGATGGCGGTCGCTTCGGTACGCGCGTTGTCCGAAGGACCGCCATGGGGGATCAAAGCGTTGACGAAACGGTGCAAGCTTGCATGGGCAGGGGGAAGATGAGGTTGCAACGGAGGCCGTTTCCTACAGCTTAGCAGGTGCACCGAGGATTGTCAAGCTTCTTTTTTAGCGGGCATCCATCAGTTTCTGGACAATCGCCAGCTCATCCCACGCGCTTAGTGCTTGGAAGATGGCGGCACTTTGTTTCAGAAGCTCTGTGCCCCAGCCCTGATTTCCCAGGCGAAGTTGCAGGGCGCCCATGGCCCGCAGAGCCGCGCCCTTGGCGACACCATCGGACAGGGTTTGCGCCAGAGCATAGGCCTGTCCCGCGTAATCCGAGGCTTTTTCCAAGGCTCCCTGGGCGGTATAGACCATAGCCAACCCCGCATACGCGCGGCACAGGTCCTTGATCTCACTAGATAACTGGGCCAGCTCCAACAAAGATAGCGCATGTTCCTGGGCCAGGGCGATTTCTCCCAAAGTGAGATAAACATAGATCATATTGTGATGCCCCACCTGAAGGGGCGTGAGTTCGCCAACAGATTCAAGGATGGCCATGGCCTTTTCGTAACTTCGGCGTTGCCCTTCCAAATCTCCCTGTAGTCCGGCTATCAGGCCTAGATTGCCCACGGCCATTCCCAATAGCCGCTGATCCCCGGTTGTTTCAAATACTGAAATGCTTTCTTCCAACAATGTCTTGGCTTCATCAAGAGATTTCAAATGGATCAAGGTCGAACCCAGGCCGAATTTCGCTTTGGCGATGTCCAAAGGAGCGTCGAGCTTCTTTGCGATTTCTAACGCCTGGCGATGATAATCCAGCGCCTGATTGAGCTGTCCTGCTCGAAACAACGCCCATCCTAAACCACATAAGGCTTTACAAACACCAGCTTCGTGACCAGCAAAGCGATACGACTCCAGAGCAAGTTGATAATAATCGCGGGCCGGTTGGGATTCTCGTTTGTGTTCGTAAATGCGGGCCAGGGCATAGGCGATATCGGCCTTCTGTTCCTGAGAAATGGACTCCGCCAGCAAAGGTTCCAGGAGATTGATGGCCTCCTGGAAGCGCCTCTGAAAATGATAAATCGCGCTTTGGATGGTAATCAGGCGCAGGCGGACAGAGGGAGAGAGTCTCGTTCTGTCCTGGGATTGAAAGGCTTCAACGAGTTTGTTCAGCCATCGGACTTTGCCCCGGTTCAGATATTCCCTTGGCTGTTCGGGCAGCCAGGTAGCGGCTTGTTCCATTTGGCCAGCCTGGGCGTAATAGTACGCTGCCTCCAGGGGGTGATCCTGGTTGGCGAAATAGCGGGCGATCCGAAGGAAAAGATGCTGGCGTTCTCTGGCGCTCATCAATTCCACGAAAAATGCTCGCACCGCCTGATGCATCCCGTATCGTTTCCCTTGTGCTGTATCTCGCACGGCTAAAAGATGTTTTTCCTGCAACGAAAGCAAGATCGAAAGCCGAGAACCTGCTTGCATGACTTCTTCGATGGTCTCCCTCGACGTGATATCTTCATCTAACAAGGCGATGACGCGCAAGGCTTCCCGCTCTTCTTCATTCAAATCGTGATAGACTTCAAACAGCAGGTACCGGGTGAAAGCCTCGCTGGAAAACAGATTGTCCAGCAAGGCAATATCTCGACCTCGCTTCAACACAGCGATGGCAAGCAGGAGCAATTGCGGGTTCCCCTGAGAGGTGCGATACAAGCGCTCGAACTCGGACGGGGAAAGTGCGAGGCCATGTTGTTCAATCAGTTGGGCGGCTGCTTGCTTATCCAGGCCGGAAAGTGTAAGGACATCGAACACGGGTAAATGTTTGGGAAAATGACGGGAAATGAGGATGAGTTTGAGGGCTTCGCTTAGTGAGCGGAAGAGAGGCTGAATCAATCGGATGTAGAATGTTTCTTGTTCCGCGAGGTGATAATCATCGAAGCACAGAATGACACGCTCCCGACGCAATCGTTCCAGCATGGCGCTGAGAAGGATGTTTTCGGGAGGATGTGAGGGGCTCTGGATAATGCGCCAGATGACCGGGTCGCCCAGGTGGGCGAGAAAGGCGGCCAGATGCCAGAGGATGATTCTGGGATCCTCATTCTGGCGTAGGGTGTACCAGAAGATGTGCCAGTCTTTGAAGGGAAGGGTAGATACCAGATGGGCGGCATAGGATGTTTTACCGGTCCCAGCCATGCCTGTGAGGACCAGATAATGCTGTCTTTGTAACCACTCGCGCCCGCGAGTCAACTCCGCTTCTCGACCAACGAAGTAGGTGGGCCGGGGGACGGTTTCTAAGGTTGGGGGAGGAATAAGCTCTACTTCGGAAACCGAGGGATTTTCTTCAGGAAAGCGCTCGTCGAGAAAGGCTTCGCTTTCGGGATATTCAATGGAGTCCAGAAATTCACGGAACCACGCCCGATCGAAATGATCCCGCTGGAGCGCGGTGAGCTCCCAAAGGGCTTCGATCAAGGCACGGGTGTCCTCGTCGGATGCGGGCAATCGCCGCCCGTACCGCCAGTTGTTCAGGGTGTAGGGTGAGATGTAAAGTTCCTCGGCCAGCTTTAGAACCACGCCCGACATGGTCATGCGCTGGTGGTGGGCGATGAGTTTGATGGCTTCGTTGAGCTTACGACCGAATTGTTGTGCTTTCATGGATAGTTTACCCCAACGGGTGGACAAAATTTTGTCCGATTTGTTCGGTAAGTGAATGATTTTTTGTCCGCGAGGTGAGATTATAATATCACCAAGCTAAGACAAACTTAACACTTTTTCATCACTACGATTCACTTTTATCACTCCATTTAACTAAGGGAGAAAGATGTACACTGAAAATCCAACCCGATACTTTTCCCGTTTCATCGTGTGGATACTTATTGGTCTGCTTGTAATGAGTTTGGCCCTTTCCATGAGCATGGCCACATTGCGCATACAAGCGCATCGAGCAGTGACCCAATTCTCTTCTGTTGTTGTCACTGATTGTAGTGTCACTTGTCCTGATGATACTTGGGGAAGTTGACAGGTTTGGCAAGATATTCTTCTTGAGGAGGATAGATATGGCGCACTTACTTTCGCAGTATGCAAAGATTTTTGAAAAGAACGGGCGTTGGTGGTTGTTCCACTCCCCAACGGGCATTGCGGCACAATTCACCGACGATTTTATCGAAGCACCCGAGTTCACGCAACTTCGTTCGCGGCGAGTTGTGGAGGAGAGCGATCACGAGGGAGGTGGTCTATGCGTTCGCTAACAACGGTTTCCCTTTCGGGGGTTCTTTACTTCTATTATTCCCTACGCGCCATGCTCCGTCAGGCTCAGTACGGCATCCAGGTGCTGTTTCTGCCCGCACTGGGGCTAACTATTTTTCTGGCCGTATTCGCCGCCATGAAGATGGTCCACGGTGAGGTTCAAGCACTGTTTTACCCGTTTCTGGTTTACAATCTGTTGAATTTCCCTCTCGGAATGGTGATGCAAATGTCCTATGGGATATTCATCAACCCGGCACAATCGAATGTGTTCCTGGCTACACCCAGTGCGTTGAACACCCTGTTGGCCCGTTTCCTGGGCGAGTCTTGGGTGGGGCTAGTAGGAAATTTTGCTGGAGTCATTGTGGCGGCGCTCATAGTTCGCCCGATTTTTTACTCCTTGTCTGGTAGTCTGGCGATTCTGATCCTGTTGGCCTTGCTCGTTCCCAGCGTCTGGTTAGGCCTCGCGGCGGGGTTGCGTTTGGCTTTTGCCCATCAGCTATCTCAATTTGTTTTTCTCGGCCTGTTCGCCATTCTGGCCATCCCCACGGACCTGCCCTGGTTGTGGGTGGCAGTGCCTTTCACCGCTTCTTTGTATCTATTCAAACAGGCCCATATCCTCTGGCAGCCATTTCTCTACGGGATGGCGGGAGTGGCCCTCTGGTGGGGGTTTTCCCGCTGGATGCTTTCGATCGCTTATAATCACTATCGCTTTGGCAAAGGAGTCGATCGACGATGACCAAGATCGTGATTCAGGCTCGCAAGGTCTCCAAAACATATCCAACGAAACCGCCAGTAAAGGCCCTGAAGGGCCTCTCGTTGCAGGTCGCTGCCGGAGAGACATTGGGGTTACTTGGACCCAATGGCGCGGGAAAAACGACCTTCATCCGCATCTTGTTGGGGGTGCTGCTGCCCGATCAGGGGCGTATCCGCGTGGGAGATGCCGATCCGGTGCGAGAGCCGAAAAAAGTAGCTCGCCAGGTGCGTTTTGTGCCGGAGCAGCCTTTTTTGATCCCCGCCTGGACGCTGTGGGAAAACGCCCGGTATTGGTTCGCGGTTTGGGAGGAACCGTGGGATAAGGCCCGTGTGGGCGAGTTTTTGGAGCGTTTTCACTTGTCATCTCGGGCAGACGAACCCCTTACTCGCTACTCCCGGGGCATGCAGCAGCGGGCAGGGCTGGCTTTGGCCCTGGCCACCCACGCGCCCATCATCGTCCTGGATGAGCCGACTCTGGGCCTGGACGTGCTGGGCGTGCAGGAGACCATCAACGTGTTGCAAGAGGCGAAGGGATTAGGCAAAACCATCCTTTTCGCTTCCCACGACATGCCTTTTGTCGAAAGTTTGGCCGATCACATCGCGCTTATCGCACAAGGCCGCGTGCTGGAAGTCAGTGATACCGAATCCTTCCGCAAGCGGCATGGTCAAGAGTATCTCGTGCTGCGTTATCGCCCTCATGGAAAGGATGAAGTAGTGACGCGACGGATTCGGGCCAATGGGCATTTCTCCGAAGAACAGTTATGGCGCGAGGTGATCGATAGAGGAGATACTTTGGTGGAGCTGAAACGCGAATTGCAGCCCCTTTCCATGGTCGTGCAAGACTATCTCCAACATCTACCCCCGGAGACGGCCCCCCAATGAGCGCCAATCCGCATCGACGTATTCAAATGTGAAACCGCTGCGAATCGCTTCCCCTGATGCTCAGGGGAAGGGGCCACGGAGAAGGAAAAGATAAGGTTTCGAGAGGATTTTTCCGTGAACCCCCTTATTTTTTCTCTGTGTCCTCCGTGTCTCCGTGTTGAAAAACCTTTTTGCAGTGCATCCAAATCTGCGTTCTCATTTTTCTCGGTATCGGCGCGGGCGAGCCAGCCGTTGGACTGTTTTGTAAATAGAGTAATCAGTGATCAGTGTTCAGTAATCAGTAGGAATCTGCGTTCATCTGCGTTCCCATTTTCATTTGTGTTTTCGGGCTTCTTTGGTATAATGCTTTGGATGCCCCTTACCTTAAAGGAGTGATCCACCATGGAAGATGTGATTGTAACGATTATATTTAGCCTCTCCGTTTTTCTGACTTTTCCGGTAGCGGCGATAGGGGTGATTAAACATTCATGCAAATTACTCGTTGCGGCAAGCATTTTGTCCCTTCCTTTCTCCTTGTATGTTTCAGGTGGTGATTCTCTAATAGACTTTATCGGAAATAACGTTATGTCAATACCTGATCGGCAAACTACCAAGCTTAGCAGCAAGTGCGGCAAATCAGAAATAGGATAGCACGCTCAATGGATGGTAAAATGAGTTTCAAAAACCAA
>JALWZT010000115.1 GCA_027002405.1 Anaerolineae bacterium
GTTGGGGAGTTCGGGTTGGGGGTTGGGGATGGCGGAATTTGGGTTGCGGATTGCGGATTGGGTGGAAGAGGTCGCGGGCGGTGCGGTGGACGCGGGATAGGTGAGGGTCACGGCATCCGTGGCGCGGATCCAGTAGCCATGTTGGGGCTGCATCATCGTCAGGGTATTGAAGGAGGGGTCGAGGTCGGGATAGTAGGACTGGGCGGCCTGATCAAAGCCCAGCACCGCGGTATAATGCCCCTCAATGCTGCGCAAAGCCATGGTCACGGGCATGGAGGCCTGGGGCAGGTAGCTGACCAGATTCCATCCCGCAGCCAAAGCCAGAGGATGGTCCGAAGGCACCACCTGCCCCATGACCCGCAGGGTGGCCACAGGCTCTGGCGCTTCATCCCCGCGCGCTGCATGCTCGCTTAAAACCTTGATCCAATAGCCATGCTCCGCGTCGAAATGGATGAGGGTGTTGAATGCGGGGTCCAGGTCGGGGTAGTAGGAACGCGCACCCTGATCGTAGTTCTGGATGACGAAGTAATGCCCGGCGATGGGCCGCTGCACCACGCGGATGTCCCGGTTGTAGGGATCAAGGCGGCTGGAGATCAGATTCCAGCCTGGATAGAGGGGGATATCTCGCACAGAAAGGGTCTGGCGAAGACTGCCAGGTTCCGTACACAAACGCATGGCCGCAAAACCCACGTTGGGATCGTTGGGGTGAAAGGTCCCTGCGAAATCGCCATCCAGATCAGGGTCCCAAAAGATTTTCAGATTTTGGGAACTATTCGGCGGCAAGGCATGATGGGTGCCCCCCGCGGCCAGAACCCGGTCGAAAAGATACAAGGCCACCGGGAAGCCTGAAGGCAGCTCCGATGATCCTGTGTTGGTCAACACCACCGTAAGCTCCAGGGCCGAGGAGCCTTCCCGCAACGGCTCCCCACCCCCAAATCCTATCTGCAGATCGGCATCGATGCAGCTCACCTCGACCTGGTAAGGCCCGGTCTCCACACTGTTCCCAGCCAGGTCGGTGGCGACCACCCACAGGGTGTAGGTCCCGGATTCCTCCCCCTGGAGATCGAAGTGCCAGGCATCGCCGTCCCGGGCTGCGGGTTCGCGGCGGGTTCGGCCATCCGGGGTCTGGACATGGATTTCCACGTCCACACTCGGCCCGCCGTCCGTGACCACGCCTCGCAGCGCGGTTTGCGTTTCGCCCAGGGGGATGTTCGTCGCGGTGTCGGTCGTCGTGATGACTGGGGCCGCGTTGTCCACAGTCACATCCAGGCGCAGGGGATCGGGCGTGCGATTGCCCATGAGATCGGTGGCGACCACCTCGATGGCCAGGGGCTCGTAATCCATGATCGCACCGCCGGAGGAGCGATAGGTCCAGCGGCCGCGCTTGGCGTTGGCATCCAGGGGCGTCAGGCGCAGGCGGCTGCGCAGATAACGCCCGCCATCCGCGGCGGGGTTCGTATCGCAGATGCGCAGGGTCCAGGTGCCAGCCGCGTCCTGGCCCAGGAAGGCTTGCAGGGGCTGCGCGGGCCGGGCCACGCGCTCGAAGTAGGGCGCGGTGGGGTCATCATCGCCCGCGTCCGCGTAAGCGTTCGTGGTCGCGTCGGTTAGCCATACATCCTCATTCTGGAAGTTCGTGCCGGAAAGACCATCGTCGGTCAGTAGAGTCACTTGCGTTCCCGCGGGCGAGGTCAGCGTCACGTTCAGGTCGTCGCGATGGCTGTGTTCGGCCACAAAGCCCAGGCCCACATCGCCCAGGGCAAAGCTTTGGGTGACCACAAAGGTGCGAAGGATGGGATTGGCGCAGCTCGTCCCCGCGTCGATGGCGATGGGGGCGGCCGGCACATCGTCCACGGTGACGGTCTGCTGGCCCGGCACAAGCTGCATGTCCGCGGGCAGGCAGTCGCCATCCACACACACCTCCACGCTGCCCAGGCCGCCATTGTCGGTCACGTCGCCGTAGAGCGCGAACGCGCTGGAGGTGAGCAGCGCGCCCGAATAGACGGTGGTGGCGCTGACATCCAGGGTGACGACCGGCGCCGCCGCGTCCAACATGAAGGGATGGGGAGCACTCAGCCCGCCCATGTTGCCCCGGCTGTCCGCGGCCTGGGCCTGCACCTGGAAGAGATCGCCATCGCTGCCCGCCACGTTCCACTGGCACGACCAGGCCCCGTCCTCGGGCGTGTCGTCCGGGCAGACGAGCGTGGCGGGACCGGTGGGGCCTTGAATGGACAGATTGACCAGGGGCACACCGGCTTCGTCGAACGCGTAGCCATGCAGCGTATTGAGGCCCGACTTGAGCAGATAGGCGGGCTGGGTGACGCCCACGAACCGCGGCGCGACGTTATCCACCGCGTGGTGCGCCCACAGCCAGTCCAGGGGCTCGCCTGTGTGGGGATGGGCCGCGTCGTACAGCTTCACCTCCACCGCGGCCCAGGGTTCGGGGCTGAGCGAGGTATCCACCACGCCCTGAAAGCTGATCGTTCCTTCTGCGCCCGGCCCGATGTCGCCCAGGTCCACCCGGTTGCCGCCGGGCAGGCTCAGCGCGTACCGCGGGGTAAGCTCGGCGTAGAGGCCGTGGGCCGTGTCGCTGCCCAGGTTGCGATAGCGCAAGGTGTAGGTGATGGTCTGGCCGTTGCCCACGGGCGGGAGATCGGTGTTGAAGAAGTCGAGATGGGAGGTGACGTCGGCCGGCGCGTTCAGGAGCAGGTCCCGCAGCCAGAAGAGGTTATCCCCCAGCAGGCTGTAGCTGACGCCCGCGGGATCGACCTCCAGGGTCACCCTCACATCGGTATCGAGGAAGGCGTTGGCCGAGGCCGGGTTGTCGCTGCCGTTGGGGCAGATGCCGTCACTGAGCGCATCCCAATGATAGCGATGGGTGAGCTGCAGCGGTGCATCCGCGTGGGCAAGGGAGATGCTGCCGGTGGCCAGGACGCTGTTCACCGGGTTGGCCGCGGGCATGGCCGCCCACAGTCTCATGGCCCCCTCCTCCGTGGCAAAGGCGACCAGGTCCAGCGACCCGCCCGGCGCCAGCCCCACATCCGCAAAAGGCAGACGGACGCTCGTTTGAGTTGCGGCCGCGTCGTAATGATAATCATCGCCTGACAGTTGTTTGCTGAACGCCCAGGCGCCGCCATCCCACCGCCACAGCTCGGCCCGGGCGTCATCCTGCACCCACAGCAGCCAATCCGCGGCCATGCCGTCGGGCAGCGAGACCGTCACGCCGTCGCCGAAGGGGTTGGTGGCCGTGGACGCGCCGCCCGCCGCGGTGTCCAGGTAGATGAACAGGTCGCCGTCCTCGTTCCAATTGGCCCCGCGCCAGCCCAGGCCCAGGGCTTCGGCGTTCCAGGTGGCGTAGAAGCTCTGTTCCGCGTACAGCGCGGCCAGGGGTGAGGCATGCAGGTAAACCCGGCGGTCTGTTCCGATACGCGCGCAATCGGACTCCAGCCAGGTTGCATCGCCGAGGAAGTCGGGCGTGAGGGGGCTGTCCACCGTCACCAAGCCAGCGTCTTGCCAGGTTTCATTGCCCCGCGCGTCGCGGATGCCCAATCGCACGGACACTTGCTGGCCATCCTGGGCCACGAGGCTGGCGGTGAGTGGGCCTGCGGCCGGGATGGTGTGCGTATTGCGTATTGCGTATTGCGTGTCGGTGGTGACCACCGTCCATTCCACGGTATACCCGGCCACGCCGCTGCCGTCGGAACTGGCGGGCCAGGTGAGGGCGAGGTTCGCGGGGGCATGGGTGATGACCTCGCCCCAGCTCACCGCTGCGCCGTCCGCGGTCAGGGTGGGGGTCACCGGCTGGGGCGGAGCCACATCCACCAGCACCGGATGATGCACGGTGGCGCTGCGGCCCGTGTTATCTACCGCCCGCGCATCCACCATGAACGTTTCCCCATCGGGCAGAGGCCCCAAGCCCACGTACCAGCTCCCAGACCACGCGTGTCCTGTCACCTGGGCATCCTGCCATGCGCCTCCATCCACCCGCCATTGCAAGCTGGCAATGCCGCTGGTGTCGGTGACCCGGCCGGTGAGCGCGAGGCTGCGGGGTTCATGGTAGGCCGTGCGGGTGTAAACCGTGGGCGCAATGACCAGGTCCGGCGGCTCCGTGTCCACGGTCACGGTGAGCACGTCGCTGGCCGTGGCCCCATCCCCTTGCGTCACCGTGGCCTGCAAGATGTGCTGACCATCGGTCGCGGGTGTCCAGTCCGCGCGCCACGCGTTCTCATCCGCGCCCACCTGCCAGTCATGCACGGGCAGGGGCGCGCCATCCGCGGTGACGGTGAGGGTTTGCAGGTTGTCGCCCACGGCCCGGCCCGTGACCGAGATGGGATTGTGGCTATCCAACAGCGCGGGCGGGCTGGTAAACGACACCTCTGGCCCCGCGTTCTGCGCCCCCATTTCCGCCCTCCGACCTCTGACCTCCGACAGAGTCTTGGTCGTGCAGTGTCCGGCTGTATCGCAGGCCGTGGCTTGAGGAGGGATGCCGTTGGGGTTGATGATGCGCAGCCCCGCGTTGCCATCCGCCACGTAGACGTTGCTGCTGTCGAACGCGAGGCCCTGGGCGCTATCGGGCGTGTCGAAGAAGTGCAGGACCGTGGGATGGGCGGGGTCCGAGACATCCCAAAGCACCAGGCCCTCATTGCCCGCGGCCACATACGCGGTCTGCCCGGAGAGGGTCACATCCAGGGCGTAAACAGAGGGGGCAGCGCCCAGCAGGGTGGGCGTGGCAGGCGTGGAGACATCGATGATCTGCAAACCGCCAATGCCATCGGCCACATACGCGACATTTCCGGCCACCGCGACGTTCCAGGCATGGCCCGGCGTATCATAGGTGCCCGTCAGTTGAGGATGGGCCGGATCGGAGACGTTGATGATGACCAGGCCATCCCCGCCCGCGGCCACATACGCGTAGGACCCGACCACGGTCACCCCTTCGACATCCCCTGTCATGTCGTAGGTCCCCAGCTTCTGGGGCGCGCCGGGATCACCGACATCGATGATGTGCAAACCAGCGTGGGTGGCCGCCAGATAGAGGGTGTCGCCGGAGACGGCCACGTCGCGAAGTCTGCCGGGGACTTCCAGGCCCCCCACCTCGTTGGGATGCACAGGGTCGGTGATGTCGATGATGCGCAGGCCGTTGAGATCGTCCGCGACATAGGCATACGTGTGGGTGTATGCCCCCACGGCCACGGCATAGACATCCCCCCAGGGCGCAGCCTGACTCACGAACTGAGGCTGCATGGGATTCGAGACCTCCAGCACTTGCAGGCCCGATTGGCCATCGGCCACCAAAGCCAGGGTGCCAGAGATGGCCACATCCCGGGCGATGCCGGGCGTGTCGTAAGCGCCCATTTCCCCTTGCATGACCGTGGCAGGCACATCACAGGCCACGGCCAGGCCGTAAAGCCGCCTGTCCCCCGGCCACAGGTTCGTGTACCAGGGTTCATCGAAGTATTGCCGCTGGTCGACCACACCGGCGCCACAGGGCGAGTTGAAGCCCTCTTCGGTCAGGTTGAAATCCTGGGCTGTGACTTCGAAATGATAGCCGCCGAGCGTCGTGGTGCGGGTGAAGGCGAGGCGCGGGGCCAGGGTGTCCACTTCGCCCGTCCACTGGCCCCGAGTCTCCCGATGCACATCCTCATGCCCGGCCGTGTCCACGCCCCGCACATCCAGGCGGTAGGGGCCCTCCAGCCCCGCGGGAACCTGCGCGGTCCAGGTGGCCAGGTCTGTCCCTGGCGGCGTGATGGTGGCGTCCTGCCAGTTGGGCTGAGCGGAGGTATCGGGGATGGTGGAAACGAACGCGGTTTGCACCCTGGCCACGCCTGCGGGGGCCACATCCGCGGGGCAGGCGCTGCTATCCGCGGTAAAGCTCAGCGCGGTCCCACTCCAATCCTGGAGCTTGACTCCGCACACGTTCACCTGGCCGGTCAGAGCCGGGCCTGTGACCACGACCTGGCAGTTTGCGCCATGGTGGACGCGGCCATGCCACTCGCGGGTCATGCTTTGGGGTGGGAAGTCGCCCGGCCGGGCCTGGTAGCGAGTGATGCCATGGCAAAGGATGCTGAGACCCACCTGATCCCCCGCGGCCTCGGGCGTGGTCCAGCTCACCATCACGGGGACCGGCTGCTCGCTGACGTCGCCGGTGAAGGTGAGGGTGTCGGTGATGAAATCCCGCGGCAGGGAGGCCCGATCCAGCCCGGCCGCGGGCGCGGTCGCGTCCACCTGGATGGTGCGGGAGGCCGTGGCCGTGTGGCGGGCCACCTCATCGCCGGGCAGCGCGGCCAGTTGGCCCACCTGGTCCACGGCCTGGACTGTGACCGTGTAGCGGCCGGTGGGGGGCGCTTCGTCCATGGGGTAATCCAGGGACCAGGCGTTGCCGTTGAGCGCGGCCACCTGAGTTCCCAGCCCGGCCACACCGCCGAATGCGTTATAGAGGGTGACGCGCACAGCGTCGGCCGCGAGGCCGCTGCCCACAGGTGCGGCGGGCCGGTCACTGACCGTGCCACTGAGATGGACCAGCCAGGTGGTGGGGCGAGCCGGGTCGCGTTGGGCGTCGATGCGGGCGTCGGCCGGGAAGTCGAAGGCAATGGATGGGGCCGTATCGTCCACATACAAAATCTGTTGGGGCACATACTTTGTGTGGCCCACCAGGTCGGTCGCCCGGGCCCAGAGCAGGTATTCCCCCTGACCCGAAGGGGTGAACGTGGGACACCAGGCATCCCCCACCGCGTCCTGGCAACGAGGCGCGTCTTGCCAATCCCAACCGCCTCCCCTGGTCACCCCCAGCTCCACCCGGGCAATGCCCGAGGTGGGATCGTGCGCGGTGATGAGCAGTTGCACATCATGATTTGCCCAACGGCGGTAGGGCAGGGAGAGCTCCATCGTGGGGCTGTCCGCGTCCACAGTGATATCCTGGCTCTGGCGTTCTTCCACCCATTTGGCCTGATAGGTGTAGATGGCCGCTACCTCTCGTGCTGAGAGGGCGTGGTCGTAGAAGGTGACCTCGTCGATGCGACCGGCGAAAGGCGTGAATTTCCCGCTCATGCCCCCAATCTGCACCGCCGCGTTGTTGTGACATAAAGCAGTCCACGCCACCGACTTGCTGGCCTGGGGGCTGCCGTTCACGTAGATGATCATCTGATGGCCGTCATAGGTGGCCATGACGTGGTTCCAGTGGTTCTGGATCAGAGAGGTGGTTGTGTCGGTGTAGGCTTGCGTCGTGCAGTCATCTTTCCCCAACGAGAAATGTACCTGCATGGTGTTCGGCCTGATGAACAAGCCGTAGTTGCGCCCGCCCGCGGCGTCTTGCTTGACGACCAGCGGCTGCCAGTCGTCCTTGATTTTGGTGGGCATGACCCAGGCGCCGATGGTGAACTTATCCAGGTCCAGAGGCGGGCTGTCGGGAATGGCGATCATGTCGTTCACGCCGTCGAACTCCGCGGCCGTGCCCAACTGCCCATCCACGGCAAAGCCGGTCTTGGGGCAGGCATCACCACTGCACGAACCGGTATGGCCGTTGCCAGAAGCATCGGCGAATGACCGGACCCCATGGCCCTCGTCGAGATGAAGCTGCACGATGGCCGCGGCGTGGTAGAGCGCGTCCACTTGGGTCTGGTCGATGGCGATCTGGAAGACGCGCACGTCGTCCAGGGTGCCTTTGAAAGCGGGCGTGCCTGCCTTCTGCGAATACCCGATGGTGACGCCGGTCTGGCCTGTAAAGCCGGAAGAGGAGAGATCGCCGCTCGCCTGCAACACATCGTCCACGTAGAGCCGCTGGCCGCCGTAGAGCATTTGCACCTCTTCGGCCGTCAGGGCTTTATCGTAGATGGCCACTTCATCTATCCGACCCTGGAAGTAGTCGGTCTCATCAAGCATGTCCGCGCCGATGTAGGTTCTGAGATTGGGGTCCAGGGTGCGCGGCGCGGCCGCTTGCGAGCTCGAAAGTCGGCCATCGATGTAGATGCGGCCTGTGCCGTCGCTTTCTCGCACGGCCACGATGTGATGCCAACGGTTGTCGTTCACCGTTTGGGGGGAGGAGAGATCGAAGCCATAATCCGCAACTCCATTTACATCTCTCCCATATTCCCACCACTCCACCCTGCCGTCGGACTTCACCCGGAGTTGATATTCACCGATGTGGCCGGTGGGGCCGCGTTGTTGGATGATGACCTGCGTCTTGTTTATGGCCCCGGTTTTGATCCAGGCCGAGACGGCCATGGGCCCGTCGCCGCCCAGGGAGGCTCCGGGAGCCAACCGGATATAGTCGTCTACGCCGTCGAATTGCAGGCCGCGAGCGAATTTGCCCGAGACACTCTGCGGACATCGGTACCTGGGGGGTGAACTTTGGTCCACGCGGCACACTGCCCCATAGTCGCCAGCACTATCCAGGAAGAGGGACTCCCAATCGAAAAAGATCATGGCCTCTTGGGTGTGTTCCCTGTATTTCACCTGGACGGCATGGCGCCCTTTCGGGATGTACGCGGTAACGAGTTGCACATCGGGATAGGCGCTGCCGTGCTGCCAGTCGTCGATGATCTTCTGGTTTCCCACCCAAACCTGGATGCCGTCATCGACATTGTAATAGAACGCGTACCAGCCGCCGGCAAAGTAGAAATCACCGGTCCAAATCACCGAGAAGTGGTTCCTTCCCACATCGGGACAGTCAGGAGGTTTGCCAGTGCCCCAATCATGGGCAATGGGCCATTGGTCATTTTTGACGCATTGACGGGTGTCGAAGTTCTCACCATCATAGTAAGAGACCTGGAAGGGGGGCGCCGTGGCCGGGCCGTCGTCCAGATGCAGCAGCACCTTGGGCTGCACCCTGGAAACGCCGCCCAGGCTGTGCGCCACGTGATGCCATTCGCCGTCGGCATAGCCGCTCGCGGGGGTGCAGAGGGTTTCTTCATGGCCCCTGGACGCCCACACCCGCGCGCACACCCTGCCGCCGCTCAGAAAAATGTCTCGATCAAATCCCTGGGCGCCCCGGTCCCCTTTGGTCACGGAGAAGATGCCACAGTTGGAGCAAGTGGTCTTGAACCACAGGGAGGCCCCGTAGCCACTCTCCGGGACATCCAGGTCCACGGACACGGCGTCATCGCCATCGAACAGCGCGGCCTGGTTGAGGCGACCGGCCACGCCCACGGTGGGGCAGGACGCAGCGCTGCACGTCCCGTCGTGATGGGCCACCGCATCCTGGAAGACGCTCTCCCCGGGCGGATCGTCGAAGGGCAGGCACAACGCGGTCGCGCCGGCCGCGTTCAGGTCTTCCACCGCGTTTTCGTCAAGGACGCGGTTGAAGATCTGCACCTCGTCTATCTTGCCGTAGAAAGGAATCGAGTTGTTTCGCAACTCCATGCTGAGCCAACCATCGAACTCGCCGGACAAATCCTGAACCAAGGGGCCGCGCGGGGTGTTCGTGTCGAAGTGGACCGTAGCCATGAGGTCATCCTCGCCCCTCGCGCCACTGCCTTCCCCATTTCGGCACTTGTCCAGCTCCCAAATCTCCAAATCATGATCATCTCGGAAGAATTTTTGTTTGTTGATATGGACCTCTTTCCCGGCATAGAGGTCCCAGTCTTGCCAAAGTCTATTCAAGCCGCAGTCGTTTCTATCATGGCTGCCCCAATATATGGCGCCATCGGCTGTGGAGCCCGCGCCAGCGTCGTCATGCGCGTCGGTGACGTGGAGGGTATCGATTTTCACCGAGCCCAGATTGCCAGAACGCCCGATCATCAGTTGGCTGACCGCGGTTGGCTTTTTGTTGTGGAAGATCCCCGCTTCCTCGGCCACCTTCACGCCATTCACATAGATCTTCAGCACACCGTCATCGAAGGTGGCCACCACATGGTTCCAGGTGTTGAGCTGCAAGACATCGCCCGTGGCAAAGTCCACCCATGCGTTGCCGTCACCAAAACCAAAGCGCACCTTGCGTCCTTCCCGCTGCAAGGTGGGGTACGCGTCCTTTTCGCCGCTATGATACCCCAAGATGCCCTGGGGGAAGGCGTCTTTCCCCGCGTCCTGCCCGGTTTGGGGATAGATCCAGGCGGCCAGGGTGAAATGCCCGCCGCTCAGGTCCAGGCTGTTATCCTCGGCGATGGAGAGATAACTGGCGCCGTCAAAGCTGGCTGCTCGGCCGGAAACACCGCTGGGGTCATGGGCAGGACAGGTGGCGCCTGCACAGGAGCCGTGATTATCGAAGGTGGAGGCATCCGGCCAGTCGGAGGTCGTATCGAACTTCATCTCCAGAACCGGAAGGTTGAACAATGCCTGGACTTCGGCCGCGGTCAAACTTTTGTTGAAGATGCGCACATCATCTATCTGCCCCTGGAAGTTGGGGATCTCGGAACGGGCGCTGTGGCCGATGCTGATGCCGGCGACGCGCTGTTCTGGAGTCGCTCCCCCCTGATTCACCCGTTCGCCATCCACGTAAAGGTCCTGGCCGCCGATGGCGTCACCATAAGTATGCACGACATGATGCCAGGCATTGTCGTTATAGCTGCTGTTCGCGCTGCAAAGATTGTCCCAAACTCGCTGGCCGGATTGCCAATAGGAGAGCTTCGTACAGACCTTGCCGCCGGACAGATAGACCTGCACACCGCTTTGGTGGTTGACCGCATAGAGCGCGCCACTGGCCTGAGAGGTCTTGAACCAGAGGGATAAGGCATAGGCGTCTTCTGGGGGATCGTAGTCCGACGTCATGTAAGAACCGCCGTCCAGACTGAGCGCGTGGCCATATTGGCCGGGGGCGGACCCGCAATGGCCGTGGCAAACGCCGTCGTGGGCGGGCAGATTGCCGGAATGGTCGCGGGTGATGGGGTCTTCGAAGGGGAGCCAGAGCTTGGCATGGCCGGACAACTCCGCCCAGTCCGTGACCAACGCCCCCGCGGTCTGGGTCAGGCTGTACGTTCCCGAGGCGGCCGTTCCATGCACGGTCACGCTCCCAGAAAGATGCTGTTGTTCCAGCGGGTAGAGGATGAAGGCGCGCGGAGCCATGTTCTGGTCATCGATCTCCTCCGGGAAATCGGTGCTCAGCAGCCCCTGCAGCCAGCGGTTGTTAAGCTCGTTCTTGAGGGTAGCTGAATAGTAGAGGGTGTCCCCGGGGGCCACGTAGCCATCGGTCTCCGCGCCGCCGGTCTCCAGCACCTGCGACTTGAAGGTCAGCACATGGGGGTTGGAGGGCCAGTTGGGATTGAAGCCAAAGATTTTCTCTTGCGCGTCGGAGAGGGTGTCGCCATCCCCATCCTGGTCCGTGGGATTGGGCGTCACCCTGGTCACGAGAGGCGATCCGTCCGCGGTCAGGTCATAGGCGAACAACCATCCCCCCAGCCATTCGGTTTTGTCCCCATCGTGGTCCATGTCCAGCACATCCTGGTGGAAGACCTCGTCGCCATCGGTGAGGCCGTCGCCGTCGCTGTCCGGGCGCAGGGGATCGGTGCCGTAGATGACCTCCAGCCGGTCGTCCAGGCCATCGCCGTCGGTGTCTTGCGATTGAGGATTGCTGCCGATCTGCAACTCGAAGGGGTCGCTCAGGCCGTCGTAGTCGCTATCCCACAGGCCATCGTTGGGGTCCGCGCTGCTTTTGAGACCGTCGCCGTCCGCGTCCAATAGCGGGGGGAAGGTGACGTCGCCATCCTGGCCCCAGGCCAGGGCGCTGTCCGGCGTGAGCGCGTAGAACGCGTCTAGGGTGGCGGGGAAGACATCCCACACCTGGCTGTCGCCCAGGGGGATGTGATTCGTGTTCCGCTCGGTGCTGATCCAGCACACGCCCGCGGTGCATTCTTGGGCGGGGATGGCGTAGGCTTCGTTCAGAACCAGGGAGGTGGTCAGGTTGATGCCCGCGCGCAGGAAGGGGACGCCGTTGGTTACGACCACGGTGTGGGTGATGAAGACGGGCGCGGAGGCAATGTCGGGATGTTTGGGCGGTCCCTTCACGTAGCGCCATTGGTTGGTCATGGTTTTCCGCTTCAGGTTCTCGTGGAAGTCTTCCTCATGGTCTTCCAGGCGATATGCGAAGGTGGAGCTGCGCAGGCGCTCATCGTTGTACTCCCAGTAGTAGGCGGAGCCGATGTTGTCGGGCAACGGGATCATGGCGATGGTGTTGGTCAGGCCCACGCGATAACGGATGGCATTGCCCACCGCGACGCCCAGTTCGGGATGCACCTGATCGTGGGAATCGAAGCCGAAGAATTGCAGGCGCTCGTAGTCGGTGGGCTGCAGATCGACCATGATATTGCTGACGTAGATCAGGTTCTTGTAAATGTTGGTCATCAGGCCGGTGATGCCGCCGCAGAACCAGTTCGTGGCCGCGGGGTTGGGCTCTTTGCCATGAGCTTCCATCGAAGCCTTCACCGCGGTGCAGATCCACCCAATGAGTGCGTCGATGAGGCCGATGATCGCGGTGATGATCTGGCCCACCACTGGGATCAGCTCGATGACAAACATGACCACGGCCACGATGGTGGAGGCGATGGCCCCGGCAATGGCCATGCCGATCTCCCGGCCACTCATGCCGCCGGAAAGCCCCACCTGCAGGCCGAACGCGGCCCAGGTCGCGACCACGCCGATGACCAGGCCCACCACGGCCGCGGCCTTCACCTCGGATTTGATGTTTCTCATGGCCTTGCCAAGGCCCTCGGCCACGGCTTTGCCCAATGAGCCCGCTTCACGGGCCGCGTCGACCACGTCCACCGCGGTGGAAATGGCATTTTGAATCTCCATCACCGTGTTCAAGCCCATCAACACCGTATTGGCCACGGCCGCGCCTTTGGCCTGGGTCGCGGCATAGATGGTCACCCCCACCACGGCCACCGCGCCCGCCAGGCCCACGCCCACCGCGATCTTGCCGCGCGTGCCCTCGCTCGCCAGATTCATCCAGGGCTCTGCCACATTGCTCTTGCTTTTGACGCCTTCAGCCACTGATTCCAAAAAATCATCGAGTTTTTGGCTCTTGCTTACCGACCCACCAGGGATGTCTTCGACAAATTCATATTCCTCTAAATGATTCTTGTATTCCTCGTAAACGGCTGCCGCTACATCCCGGGCGATGTTGGCGACCTTCTCGGCATAGCCCACGCCCACCTTCACGGCCAGGGACGCGTCCGAATCCTGGCCTTGCGGATCGGTCAGCCAGTGCACCTGATCGCCCACCTGCACCTGGTTGGCCACGCCCTGCGCCAGGGAAAGATAGAAGGAACGGCCCATGACCATCAGGCCGAAGGTCACGTCTTCGGAATTGCTGCGAGGGTCCTGCGCGAGGAGGTCCTGGAGATCGATTTCCAATTTGTCCCAATACGCATCCAAGGGGTAGGCTTCCCAGCCGATGGGGTTCCCATCCGGCCCCACGTCCGTGCTGTAGCGGAACGGCGACCATTTCAACAGGGCGAGGGTGGTCACCTGCTTCCCCGCGGTGCTGAGGTTGAGCAGGCCATCTTGCCAGGAGCCATCATCCAGGCCCATGGTGCGCGCGTGCTGTTCACTGGCGAAAAGCAGCGTGGGCGTGACATCCGTGCCCCGTTGATCCTGGATTGCCTGGAGGATGCGCGGGGTCTCGGTCATGGCCAGATAAGCCATGTGATCCGCGTCGGGATAGGAGAAGGTCTCCACCCGCAGATCATTTCTGGGGATGTTCCAGCGGGTGGGGCTGATGGCGACGGTGCTGGTGATGTCGAAGCGGCGCTTGATCTCACCGACGGTGAGGTCCCGCTTCCTGTCGTCATCCCCATCCCGCCCCGTGACAAAACTGGCCCCCAATCCTCGCGCCAGGGCCCACAGCGACGCCTCGTTTTGGGGATAATCCCCATGCTCGGGGTTGGCGTAGGCCACGGCCACCTCCATGCCGTGGTCCTCCCGCACCCGCAAGCCGGTGAGATACCAGGATTCATCGTAGGTTTTCACTACCGAAGCCTGGTCCATGGTGCGGTGGGATTCGCACCATTTGTCGAACGCGTCATCCCGGGCCGCGGAATCCCCATCCAGGGAGGGATCCTGCTGGACCTGCGCTTGCCAGTGGGCGTCGAAGCCCGTGGCGTCGCATTGGTCGGTGAGCATCTGCACCATCCACACGACCCGCACTTGCTGGGCCTGCTTCCACGTATGCCACCGGCCCACCTGATAGACCACCCGCGCGGTGAACGCGGCCTTGCCCCCGCCCGACTCGTCCGGGACCACGTTCAAGGGAACGAGCATTTGCAGATCACCGGCCTTGTTCAGTTCGCGCACGCTGATGCCGTAAGGCCTCAGGGGTTCCGGATCGATCATCTGGTAGTAGAAGCCGCCGTTGATGATGTTTCCCAGGGAGGCGCAGGCTTGCTTGTGGTCGCGGGTGAGGAAGATGGCGTGGTCGTCGTCGGCCAGGGTCACCGCGCGATGGCGGGCAATGGTGCGCGTCTCGCCATCGCCCACGCTATCCCACCCCTGGACCAAGGCGCCGGGGGCCGCGCACGATCCCTGGCGCACCTCGACCTTCACCGGTTGGCTCGCGTCGGCCAGATGGAAGCGGAAGTCGGTGTTGTCCCGGGCGTCGGCCTGGCGCACATGCACCGTGGCCGAGATCGCGCCCCGCACGGCCACGTCGATGGCCGGTCGCGTCAGGGCCAGGGGCGCCCGGCCGCCAGGAATGGTGATCTCCAGCATGGGGATGAGGCGCATGTCGCCGTACTCCGCCCGGGGATCGGTTTCGTTGATCAGATCGGGGTTATCGGTGGTGGCGAAGGTCGTGCTTTTTCCCCGCTGAATCTGGCCCTCCAGGTCGCCCGCGGGCCAATCCAGCACATTGAAGGCATAGCCGAGATGGGTCGTGGTGATGGGCCGCAGTTGGAAATCCACCACAACCGGATGATTCCATTGGAGATGGGTCACCTTGAAGGCGAAGGGGTGGTTCCGGTCGAAAGGCGCGAGGTCTCGCGTGGCGCTGTACCATCCGTTTGCATCGATGGCGCGGCGTGGCGAAAGATCGACCGCGTCATCCACCCGGTCGCCATCATCGTCCCGGTCGAAAACATCGGGAACGCCATCCCCATCAGAATCCTGACAATGACGGTCGCCCACGCTGGCGCGACCCACCAGGTCAGGGCATTCCACGGTATCCATGCGACTATCGCGGTTGGTGTCCGCGTCCAAAGGGTTCAGATACCAATGCTGCTGCGCGTATTCAAAGCCCTGCACCTCCACCCTGTCGAGGATGCCATCGCCGTCGCTGTCCTCATCTCTGGGGTCTGTGCCCAGACGCAAGAACTCCACCCCATCGCTCAGGCCGTCGCCGTCGGTGTCCGGGTTGTCGGGCTCCGTGCCGATGGCATTTTCGGCAACGTCGCTGAGGCCGTCGTTGTCCGCGTCCGAGGTTTGTTGCGTGGTGCGGAGTGCGTATTTCGTAGTGCGTATTGCGTAGTGCGTGGTGCGGGGCGGGAGTTGGAGGCTGGATTGGTCCCGGGCGTCAGCCAGGGGGTCGCGACGCGGGTTCCAGTTTGATGCGAAAAGCGCGTCATGCAACCGGCGGGAGGTCTCTTGCTGCTGTTCGGCCTGGGTTTGGCGGGCCTGTTGCTCGGCCTGGCGCTGGTAGAACGCGGCGACCTGCTGGCTTTGGATGAGGGGGGTGACAACCATGGAGAAGATGACAAAAAGAATCACCCCGCGATAGACCCAACGGCCGCGGCGGTGCAGGACCATGAACACAGCCAGCGCCAGCACCAAAAGCACAGTCCCCAACCTTTGGGCCAGATTCCCCCATCGCGCCCCCACCCCCGACAACGGATGACCGTCTTGGAAAAAGCATGTTGGCTGCGATTGCGAAAGGATCGCCAAGGCAACGTTGGGCGAGTCTGCACCGGCGTTAAACGTCAAACGTAAAACGTCAAGGCATGACGCAAGACGTTTGACGTTTGACAAAATCGGCCTCTCGCGCCAATCTGGGCGTGAGGCGTTTTCGTCCGTATCGGCGAGCCGTTGCTCAGGCCGACTGATTACTGAATACTGCTTACTGATTACTGGATACTGCGTCCCCTTGCCGAAATGCGAGAAATCGGTGGTGATGTCCGCCACCAGGCGCCCGCCCCCACGCCGCGGGGGGAAGGCCAGATGCACGTGCACGCGCACGGGCAGGCCGTTGGCGTCCAGCCACACCTGGCCCGACCCGGTCATCTCCATGTACGCTCGCGGCGTGTCCAGGCTGAGGCTAGGGGGCAATTCGCCTGTGCGCCGCATCTGTGCCTCCAACTGCTGGCGGATGCGTGCCGCGAACGCGGGGCCGTCGAGGTCAAAGGCGTAGTGCGTATTGCGTACTCCGTATTCCGTATCCACTGAATCGTCGATGCGTTGCACGTTTTTGATGGCGCTGAGGAAGGCCAGGGGATCGCCGGTGGGCGCGAAGTCGGGGGAGAAATCCTGGAGCTTCCGCCAGCTTTCCCCCGACCCACGCCCCCAGGCTTCGCCATCCCGAATGCGGATCTCCACGCCGTCATGGCCGGTGGCCGCGCTGCCGCGGTTTTGCCACAGGGTGAGCTCCATGGCGCGGTGGCCGCGGTCCACGGAACCCTGCAGATAGAGTTCATCGCGGCGGCTGCCCTGGCCCACGTGGGCAATGGCCGGGGCCAGATAGATGGTCTGAACGAGATGGCTGTCGAAATCGTAAACGCCGATGGCTTCGGCCCGCTGCCAGGCGCGGCGCACCACCTGCGCGGGGGAGGGGTTATGGGGCGCAACCCGGGCCTGGGCAGAGCGACTGAGGCCAAGCAGCAGCCACGTCAGCAAGAAAAATGGCGTGACCAAAAGCATGGTCAACGAAAGCAACGTACGGCGGTTCATGGCTCACTTCCCTCCCTATCGCTTTCAGAGCGCGTCAGGGGATCCTCGATCGTCTTCTCTTCGGTTTGGGAGCGCAAAAACGCGATCAACGCTTCCAAATCCGGGAAAACCAGCCGCTCATGATTGTGGACATTTTCCAACGACGCGCGCCATTTGACCGCGTCAGCCTGAGCGCTGGTCCATAGTCGAAGCAGATAAGCGAGATAGGTCATGATCGCCTCTCGGTTAAGGGGGCAACGCCCCGGGAGGTGTTCCGTAAATGGAGTAATCAGTGATCAGTTATCAGTAATCAGTGGAAATCTGCGTCGCACCCGCGTTCCCATTTTCATTGGTATCGGCGCGGGCGAGCCAGCCGTTGGACTGCTATAGAAATAGGATTCGGATCAGGATTAGGATTGAGGATTGCCAGGCCGACGTTGAGCGAGTCTGCAACGGGCGTGATGCGTGAAACGTGAAACGTAAGAACCTTACGCATCACGCATTACGCATCCCGGGCTCGGATTCCCGCGCCAACTTGGCCGCGAGATGTTTTCTTCGGTATCGGCGCGGGCGAGCCTGCCGTTGGACTGCTTTGAAAATAGAGCCTCGCTACGTCATTCCGAGGGAGCGAAGCGACCGAGGAATCTAGCGAAGCGCAAAAAACCACCACCCCCACTTTATCGCTTTGGCGTGTAGAAAACGTGTATTTTGGGCGACCTGCTTTGTAAATAGGATCAGGATTAGGATTGAGGATTGTTAGACCGAGGTCAGGCGCGAGCAGAAGTAATCAGTGATCAGTTATCAGTAATCAGTTGCAGGGCTAGCCGGATTCATCCGGCGCCGTTTTATAGCCCGGCGACTTCATCGCCGGGCGGGCGTGGTGGACGCCACTTCGCTCGGCTAAACCACGCCAAATGTCTGCTTTGTAAATAGGATTCGGATCAGGATTAGGATTGAGGATTGCCAGGCCGACGTTGAGCGAGTCGGCAAAGGTTCGTATTGCGTATTCCGTATTCCGTCCAGTCGTTACGCAATACGCAATACGGAATACGAGTCACGCCGCCCTGGCCGCGAGGCGTTTTCCTTGGTATCGACGAACTGCCGTTCGTGGTGACTGCTTTGTAAATAGAGTAATCAGTGATCAGTTATCAGTAATCAGTAGGAATCTGCGTGCATCTGCGTTCCCATTTTCCTCGGTATCGGCGCGGGCTTGCCGCCGTTGGTCTCATGCTGCCATGCTGCATACCCCCTACCCAAGCCCCGGGGTTTGTGCTATAATGAAGTTGTCCCGGCGGCGTAAATAGGATTAGGATTGAGGATTGTCAGGCCGAGGTTAGGCGCGAGCAGGAGTAATCAGTAATCAGTTATCAGTTATCAGTAATCAGTGTTCAGTGTTCAGTGTTCAGTAGCACTCCCGTGGCCAGCCCGCAGGGCTTCGTATCTGTAGCTCGGAGGTTTAGTTTAGCTCCGAGCAGCAGAAGAAACAGCGCCCCTGGGGGGCTAGCCGGATTCATCCGGCGCCGTTTTTATAGCCCGGCGACTTCATGATGCTGTTGGCAAACCTCAAGCAGGTTGCATGGGCGCCTTGGCCCCACCGACTCGAAGTCGGGGCTGGGGGCCGGCCCCCACCTTGGGTTCCTCCCCCGGTGGGGGAGGACATGAGGAAGGCAGATTGCCTGGGCCGCCTGTCTGCCTGCGCAGACAGGCCCAACCGGGCGGAAAACATGTCCCCGAAGGGGGATATGCGGCGGAACGCCCCTAGACCTGAATTTATTCGGCGTACTCGCTAAACGACGCCAAATGTCTGAGACGCACACCATGAGCACTTGCCACGTGCCACCTGCAAACCTGCAACCTGCGTCCCCATTTTCGTCCGTATCGGCGCGCTGCCGCTCGTGGCGCCTCTTCCGAACCGGGCCAGCGGCAAATTTCACGCGCCGGGGCTCTCGACGTGCCTCAACTCGCCTTACGCCTTTTAGGTTCTTTTCAAGCCGCGCTTGATGACGCTCCTCTTTCCGGCTTCGAGTCGAACAAAGTGCGGGCGTTGCTGGCTTATTTGGGGACCGAGTGGGAGCAATCGCATCAGCGCACGCAACTGGCCGCGCTCTTGTGGCCCAACATGACCGAAGCCGACGCGCTACGCAATCTGCGCCACGCGCTGGCCAATCTGCGCCGGATCCTGGGCGATGCCCGGGCTGCGACCCCCATCCTGCAGGTCAGCCGCTACACCATCCAGATCAACCCGGCCGCAGAGGTTCGCATCGATGTGGTCGAGTTTCAGCACCATCTCGCCGCGGCCGAAAGGGGAGAAGAGCCCATCCGTCATCGGCGGTCGGCCATAGCCCTTTACCGAGGTGCGTTTTTACAAGGGTTGCAGGTGCGCCATAGCAGCCCCTGGGAAGAATGGCTGGTCCTCACCCGCGAAGCTTTCTCTCAACAACTGGCCGAGGCGCTGCGGGCCCTGGTGTGGGATTTGGAAGGGGAGGGGAAGATAGCCCAGGCATTACGCTATGCTCAACGTTGGGTGCAACACACGCCCTGGAACGAGGAGGCCCATCGTCAGCTTATCCGCCTTTTGGCGCTGGATGGGCAACGCGCGGCCGCGTTGGTCCAATATGACCGCTGTCGCCGTCTGCTTGAAGAGGAATTGGGCCTGGAACCCGAGCCCGCCACCGCGGCCCTGGCCCAAGCCATCCGAGACAACACCTTCCCCCCCACCGCCCCTCGCTCTGCACACCTTTTGCCCTCTTCCCCGGCCGTGGTGCCCACCTCCCCCTTCCCTTTCGTAGCTCGAGAGGCGGAGATGGCCCGGCTCCAAGGATTCCTGCATGCGGCGCTGGCCGGGCAAACCCAATTCGCCTTCATCACGGGCGAGGCGGGCAGCGGCAAGAGCGCGTTGGCCGCGGCCTTTGGCCGTCAGGTGCTGGCTGACCACAGGGAGGTGGCCGTGGCGTGGGGGGAAAGCAACGCCTTCGCCGGGCAGGGGGACCTCCTGCTCCCCTTCCGCGACATGCTTTTGGCGTTCATTGGGGACCCTGCCGCCATGCGACTGGGCTTTGCTCTGGGAGAACGCTACCCCCGACGTTTGCAGCGCCTCCTCCCCATCGCGATTCCCACCTTGCTGGAAGAAGGAGAGGATTTGATCGATGCGTTGGCGCTGCGCACCACGCTCATGACCCAAATCGAGGCCTTTTTCCCCCCCGGCGTTCGGAAACAAACCTTACTGCGTCGGCTGCGCCAGCAGCATACTCCAGGCACAGCGTCTATCCCCTCCCAAAGCCAACGTTTCACCCAATTCACCCATTTCCTGAGCCGATTCGCCCGGCAAGCGCCCCTGGTCTTGATATTGGACGATCTGCAATGGGCGGACGCGGGCAGTTTGTCCCTTCTGTATCATCTGGGGCATCGCCTACGCACCAGTCCCGTTTTGATCGTCGGGGTCTTTCGTAATGAGGATGTGCTGAACCCGGCCCCCGGAGTCGACATCCACCCCCTGGCCCTGATCGTGCGCGAATTCCAACGCCGAGGCGGGGACATCATCATCGATTTGAACCAGAGCGCGGGCCGGGCCTTTATCGACGCTTATCTGGATTCCGAGCCCAATCGTCTGGATGAAGCTTTTCGCCAACAGCTCTATCGTCATACGGGCGGCCATGCCCTGTTCACTGTCGAGCTGTTGGCCTCGTTGCAAGAGCAGGGGTATCTCGTTCAGACGGCGGAGGGGTGGCGTAGCCGCGCAGATCTGACATGGACGCAAATCCCACCTCGCATCGAGGCCATCATTGCCGGGCGGATGGCTCGTCTGCCCGAACGATGGCGCACCCTGCTATCCGCTGCGAGCGTGGCCGCGGATGAGTTCACGGCCGAAGCTCTGGCTCTCATGCTGGCGTCGCCCCTGAGTGAGGTCCACCACATTTTAGATACTTTGACCGCCTCTCCCTTCCGATTGCTGACTTTTCGTGGCCGTTCGTTGGTGAACAAACAGATGGTGTCTGCGTATCGCTTCCGCCATATTCTTTTCCAGACCTTTCTTTACCATCAGATGAACGCCAGCGAACGAGCCTACTGGCATGAAAAGATGGGGAAGAGCCAGGAGACCCTGTATGGTCCTCAGGTTGAAGCCCTGGCCGCGGCGCAGGCCCGGCACTTCGAGATCGCCCAGTTGCCTTTGAAAGCCGCACACTATAACCTGCTGGCGGGACAACGCGCGATGCGCCTGTTCGCGCCCGATGAAGCCCTGGCCCTGTATAGCCGGGGCCTGGCCCTGTTGCAGCACGTTCCCGAATCCCAGGAACGCACGGAACAGGAGATGGCCTTGCACATGGCCATCAGCACCCCATTGATGGTGATCCTGGGCTGGGGGGCGGATGAACGGGACCGGGCTTGCCAACGGGCCTATGCCCTGTGCCAGCAAATCGGCGATAAGCAGGCGTTGATGAAAGCCCTCTATCTGGAAGCCGACATGTTGCGGGCCCGGGGGAAATACCATCGTTCCCTGCTCCTGGGCCAACGGCTTTTGGACCAGGCGGTTCAGTCTGAGGATGTTTTGGGCCTGGCTTTGGCCCACTGGACGTTGGGCGAAACCTACTTGTTCCAGGGGCAGTTGGCCCCGGCTCGCTATCATCTCACCCGGGCCCTGGATTATCATGCTCACATCGAGGCCGCGCTTCTTCCCATCACGGCCACGGACCTGGAGGTCGTGTGCCATGTGTGGCTGGGTTGGGTGGACGCGCGCGAGGGGCGCGGCCAGGAGGGGGAAGCTCATATTCAGGCCGCCCTGGACCGGGCTTACACCCTGGAACAACCCCTTTCTCTCAGTTTTGCCCTCTTCCTGGGGGCCTGGGGGTTCCATTGGCTGCAACATGATCCTCAAGGGGCCATGGTTTACGCGGTTGAATGTGCATCTTTATTGGCCGAGGAAGCGCTGGCAAGCATGCATCCTTGGGGCCTGGTTTTTCAGGGCTGGATTTTGGCGGAAACGGGGGAATTGGACCGGGGCATCGCCATGATGGAAGCAGGGATGCAGGGGTGGCGCGAGACGGGGGCTGTCAGTGGGCTGACCTGCCAGGGACTGCCATTAGCCCGAGCCTATCTGCGGGCCGGGGAAAAGGAAAAGGCCCGCTCATTGATTCAGAGCATGCGGGCATGGATCGAGGCCCATAACGAACGCATGTTTGAAAAGGACTGGCAGGTGCTGGCCGACGCGCTGCAAGGATAGAAGCGACGCCCCTGCGGGACCGGCCGGATCATGAGACCTCGAAGGTCTGAGCGACTTCATCGCCGGGCAGGCATGGCAAACGCCATGTGGGTGGGCCAGATGGCACCAAATGTCTGGAACGCGGCCGAGTCGGTTCCCCACCTTGACAAATCAAGGATCTTTGTCTACAGTTCAACAGATATTGAATTACCTCGCTTCTCATCTCGCTCATCCCCCACCATCCCATGACTTCTCCCCCCACCCCGGACGAACTGGCCAAACAACTGAAGGTCCTGGCAGACCCCAAGCGCTTGCGCATTCTGAATCTGCTGATGTCGGGCGTGCAATGCAATTGTGAGATCGGTGACGCCCTGGGGATGCCCAAAAACCTCATTTCGCACCATCTCAAAGTGTTGCGCAACGCGGGCCTGGTCCAGGTGGAACGAGATGCCCTGGATGCGCGATGGGTCTATTATTCCGTCAATGAGGAGGCCGTGCAAGCCCTGGTCGATGCATTCAACGCCTTCTTCGATCTCCGTCGCATTCAGCCCAGGCATCCGACATGCGGTCCCCAGCGCATGAAAGGCACTCCGACGAAGAAACTTGTCGTGAAGCCGTTGGTGGGGGAATAAGAATTAAAGTGATCCGTGGGGAATTGGATCGTTTGATTGACCTGGCACGGGCATTGACAGATGAGACAGGCCTGTGATAAAACAAAGCCCTTCATGCCAATCGACGTCCGACAAAAACAGGAAAATATCATGCCTTTATGTCCTCATTGCGGCGCGAAGGTTTCTCCTCGCGACCCGGTTTGTTCCTATTGCGGAACACCCAATCCAGAATACCAACCGCCCATCGATGAAGTGAATGGGCTGTTGGAGGAAGGTCTGAAAGCCTTCCAGCAGGGTAACTATACAGGTACGCAAAAGTACGCAACCTGTGGTAGAATAGTGATACAGTGATAATGAATTTACTGCAAGAGAACAGGCGACTCAAGCAAGAGAACGCCGAATTACGGGAACGGCTACAGA
>JALWZT010000116.1 GCA_027002405.1 Anaerolineae bacterium
CGTACCCCAATAGGGAACGCTTTCCTTCGCCACCTGGCCCCGTTCCTCGTACCAGGTGTCCTGGATAACAGGCTGACTCTCCCCCTCCCTTTGCCTCTGAATCACCCGGCCCAACCCATCCATAGCAGGCCCCGGAAAATGAGCTCAATCATACGGGGGGGGGGAGAAACGAAAACGCATGATTTTACCTCCACAAACAACGAAGGAGGCATGGCAGGAAAAGCGGTGCAACCACGCATGAGCCGATGAAACGCCCCCTACCAACGCCCTATCCACTTTGGATACCTTTCATCCAGTATACCACAAAATCCGGCCTTGTCAACCCCCTGCGGCATGGAACCCAGGGACTTTTCAAAGTCGCTATTACCTAACAAAAACGGCCGAAGATCACGTCATTCCGACGACCGAAGGGAGGAGGAATCTAGCCCGAAGGGCGCTTCGCTGGATTCCTCGGTCGCTGCGCTCCCTCGGAATGACGTAATTAGAGGACTTTGCAAAGACCCTGGCATGGGACCTGAAATGGGGACGCAGGTTGCAGGTTTGCAAGTCGCAAGTGGCAGGTGGCAGGTGGCAAGTGGCAGGTGGAGAGAACGCAGATTCATGCAGATGCGACGCAGATTCCCACTGATTACTGATAACTGATCACTGATTACTCTATTTTCATAGCAGTCACCACGAGCGATAGCTCGCCGATACCGAGGAAAACGTCTCGCGGCCACGTTGGCGCGGGAAGCCAAGTACGTGATGCGTAATGCGTGATGCGTAAGGTTTTCACGTTTCACGTTTCACGCATCACGCCCGTTGTCGCCTCGCTCAACGTTGTCCTGACCATCTCAATCCTAATCCTGATCCGAATCCTATTTACGAAGTAGCTCCCGATAGAGCCGCGCATGCTGGGCGCCAATGGCCCGCCAGTTCCTCGCTTCGGCAAAGGCCCGGGCCGCTTGCCCCAGGGCCTGTAAATGGTCCGGAGATAAGTTCCGCGCCCGGGCCAGGACTTCGCCCAGGTCGTGCTCCCCAGGATGAAAAAGCAATCCCCGTTGGTTATCCCCCAAAAGTTCGGGGAAGGGGCCTATGGCCGGGGCTATGATGGGCTTGCCAAAGGAAAAAGCCAGCAAGGCCGCGCCCGACGTGGTCGCGTCCCGGTAGGGGAGCACGCATAAATCGGACGCGTTGCAATACCGCTGCACGTGCTCGGGCGGGACGTATTGGGGAAAGAGGCGGATGTTGGGGTGGTCGCCCGCCAGATGGGCCAACGTCTGGGCGTAGCTCGTGTCGGGGATCTGACCCGCGAGGAGCAGGGTGGTATCGGGCATGTCGCGCTGCAAAAACGCGGCAATCAGCTCATCCAGGCCCTTGTAAGGTCGCATCTGGCCCAAACACAGAAAGACGAAATGATGGAGAGGGATGCCCAGTTGCTTCCGGGCTTGCTCCCGAGGGAGGTCCTGGGGATAAACGTCGATGTAGTTGCCGTGAGGGATGATGAATACCTTGTGAGTGCGGCCGTACTGCCGCGCCACTTCCTGAGCAGCAAATTGATTGTGGACGTGGATGGCATCCGCGTGCCGAAAAATCCACGCATTGGCCCGATGGTTGAGGTCAGGATGGCGCCCTTCGTGCTCCGTGAGGTTGTGGACGGTGTAGACCAGCTTGCGCCCGTGCTGCTGAAGATAACGCAGTTTGCGCAGGAGCTGTTCCAGATTTTTCTGAGCCTGGCTGTGCGGTATGGGCCCGTATGCATATTGGTGTTCGATCCAATGCAGGTTCAGAATACGCCAACGGGGGTCTAGCAGGATGCGAGGCCAGGTGAGCCGGGGACGAACGTGGACCTGCATCCGCGGATCGGCCGCATGAACCCCCTGCGCAAGCAGAGAAACATACGGATTCAGACGAACGCGGGAAAGGTAGAGGATGTGAGGCACGGGGTTGTTGAGAGTAAGCAGTGATCAGTGGTCAGTAATCAGTGTTCGTAATTTCCCTCCGACGCTGCGGAGTAACTGGCGGAAGAAAGGATCGGTAAGCGCCATAAGCAGGAGGTAAAGGGTCATCATCAGGAGGCTGGCCAAAAGGAAGGGCATCAGCCGATGGGGCGCGGGGAAATAGGGCATGAGCCACCTGGCCACCCCCGCGCTCAAGGCAGCCACCAGGGTCGCCGGGCCCAGGATTTGCACGTAGGTGCGATAGGGCCCTCCGATGAGCTGGCGGGTCATCCAGGCCGCGATGCCAAAATCCACCACCGCCACCCCCGCGCTCAGGATGCTGACGCCCACAATCCCCCGCCACAGGATGGCAGGGTAAAGCAGGATGGCCATGGTCAGGAACCGCCATAACGCCAGCGCGCTGAGCCACTGGGGTTTGCCCATGGCCCGCATGATGGGCCCCATGTTGGCCGCGATGGCCCGGGCAAGCCCATACACCGTGAGCCACTGCATGGCCACAATGGCCCCATCCCAACGCCCCAGGTAGTATTCATGAACAAAAGTGGGCCCTAACACAATGGTCGCCAACGAAATGGGCACCGCGGCCAAACCGATGGCATGCACGGTCTGGAAGAAGATACGACGCACCCGCTCGGGCTCTTTTTGGATTTTGCTGAAAGCCGGGAACATGACATTGCTGATGAGCCGGGTCATGTGGGTGGCGGGCAGGTTGCTGAGGCGATAAGCCAGGGTGTAAAAACCAAAGGCCGAAGACCCCAACACGCGACCCACCATGAGATCATCGATATTCGTGATCCCAAAAATCAAAACCCGGCTGCTGACGATATGTTTGCCGTAATCAAACATCTCGCGCCACACCCGCCGCTGAAAACGCCACCGCGGCCGCCACGTGGTGAAAAGCCACACCAGGCTGTTGCGCAATAAGCTTTCGGTGAGATACCCGCCCACCAGGGCCCATACGCCAAACCCCTTGAGGGCCATGGTGATGGCCACGATGCTATTCCCCACCCCTGCCAGCATTTCGGGAATGGCCTTGTTGCGAAAATCCAGATTTTTGGCCATCAGGGTATAGGGCACCTGCCCCACCGCGTTGATGAGCATGGTCAGGGCCAAAACCCGCAAAATCGTGGTCAGCCCTTGCGCGTCTGAGAAAAAGCCTTCGATCAAAGGCGCGCTCAGGAAGATGAGCACATAGATGATCACGCTGGCCCCGGCCAAGGTGATGTAAGCCACATCCGCGGCCACATCCACATCCTCCCCTTGCCGATAAACCAAGGCCGAAGTGATGCCCAATTCGCGCAGAAAATCAAAGGCATTGATGGCCAACCAGGCCATGCCCACCACCCCGAAATCGCTGGGTTGCAGCACCCTGGCCAGGACCAGGGTCACGGTGATGAAGGCCAGGACCTTGATCACCGCGGTGGAAAGGCCCACCCACGCGGCACTGGCCGCCACCTGTCTACGCAAACTCATGCGCCCCTCTTGCGGCCGATGATGATGAGGTCCCGGGCCAGCAGGGTCGGCCAACGATGGGTCAATTTTTCATACCAGGGCCGCACCCAGGGATGCCGCATCCAGCCTGGGTAAAGCCCCTTAACCCACATGGAAGGGGAACCATCCACCCGTTCAATGAAAATATCCCGCGCTTCCAGCCAGGCTCGGATTTCGTGCAGGGTGAAGAAACGAAGATGGGTGAAGTCGGTGGGCGTCGCGGGCACATAGGGGAAACGCCCGCGCAGAAGCCACCAGCGGTGCCGCCAGTGGGCAATATTGGGCAGGCAGAGGATGAAGGTGCCCCCAGGTTTGAGGATGCGGGCCAGTTCATCAAAGGACCGCGCGGGATCAAAATGATGCTCAATGGCGGAATCGGACACCACCACATCAAAACTGGCATCAGGCCAGGGGATGTCCTCTTCCGCGATGTAAAGCTGGCTGGCATCCAGGCCCTTGGCCCGGGCCCGTCGCACCCCTTCCTGGGTCAGATCAGTCATCACCACCTGTGCGCCCCGTTCCTTGACCATGCGTTCCGCCAGCATGCCGGGGCCGCCATCCAGTTGGAAAACCCGCTGCCCGGGGTGCACGTAGGGCAGCATCAGGTCCAGACGGCTATGATCCACCCGATCATCTTTCGCGGCCCAATAGGCCTCATACCAGGCGACCAGGTCCATGGGCTAATGCACCACCGCGGGGAGGTAAAGACGAGGGTCGTGGGCAAAGTCGAAGGTGACTTGCTGCCCCGCGGCCAGCACGAAAAAGAGCACACTGGCAGGACGGGCCGGCCAATAGGCCGGAGGAGGCGATTCCTGAAGCTGGTAGGAGCCCGGCCCCAGGCCCGTCAAATGATAACGCCCATCCACCCCCGTGGTTTGGGATTGCAATACCCGGCCGTTCTGAAGCAATTGAATTCGGGCCCCGGCCAGGGGCGGCTCGCCCGGATCAAACTGACGGTTACGATTGCGGTCTTCGTAGACCACACCGCTCACCGAACCGGGCGCAGGCGTGGGCGTCACTGATTGAGTTTGGTAGACCAGTTTCAGATAAGGCCGTTGCCCGATATCCCACCATTCGGAAGCACGGAGACGGCGCACGCCGCCGTATTCGGCCTGGGTCACATCCAAAAGCAGCCCATGGTTGCCGGTGGAGTCCCTCAGCCAATCGCGCACCGCGTTCAACACATCGATGCGCACATAGCCAGGTTGAGACCCGTTGAGCACCACCGAGCCCACAGGGGAGGAGGCATCGAAATCCCCCCCGGGGTGGTTCCAGGGATGGCCTGCGGATGCTTGATTGTAGGTCACGCTGGCTTCCTCCCAAGCGGTCTGCAACGCGTAGAGGTCCACCGTCATGCTCGGACCCGAGCCTTCATCATAGAGATAAAGATCGGCCGAGGTTATCTCCACATCAGGAGGCAGCATGTTTTGCAGATCAAAGCGGATGAGGGCCCGCTGGGCCGCGCCGGGCCGCAAATAAAGGATGGAAGCGCTGCCGTAGTTCTGGTTCATCGACCATTGATTGATCCAGGCATCTTGCACGCCATCGTAATTATCCTTGCCCCGTTGCAAAATCAATTCCACGGGCAGATTGCCCCGGTTGGGGAAGATGTCGATCTGGGTCGTGCCTTCGGGCGCGGAAACATACAACTGGCCCGAGATAGGTGTGTGGGCCACCACGCTGGAACCCGAGATGTCATTGGTCATGGAAACCACATAGCTGGCTCGGGGGTCCAGCCCCATGGCTTGCAAATCGAACCCTAAATCCACCCTCGCGTTATCCTGAATCCGAACATGGACCCGCTCATCCTCTGGAAAACGATCCACATCCACCTGGGTGAAGGTATGCCAGGGCTCTGTTTTGTGCGCGGTGATGGTCATCCAGTAGAAGGACTTGGATTCATCGGTGCGGATGCGCAAGGAGGTGGGGTTAGCCACCCGCCGATGATCCTTCATGAATGCCACGGCCCAGGTGCCCCCATAGGGTGGGGTTTGGGCGGGATCGTGATCGCCATGGTACCAGTGCAATTCTGCCTGGACCGGATTGGCGGCCATGACCGCGTCGTAAAAATCCTGAGCATGATGGGGAGGGACCACGGTATCGGCATCCCCGTGGATGATGGCCACGGGCACATTTTTGAGGTTGGAGGCCATCTCTTTGGGGCTGCGACGATCGTATTCGAAGGGGATGGATTCGGGGGGGCCCCCTGTTTCGGTGATGATTTGGGTCTGGCGGTAGTCGCTGACTTCGTAGTACCAGTCACGCAGATCGGTGATGGCCATGTGGGTGACGGCCGCGGCAAAGGTATCGGGGTATTTCGCGGCCATCATCCCCGCCATCATGCCCCCCATGCTGAACCCGCCCACATAGATGCGGTCGGGATCGATCTGGTAATGGGTCTTCATGTAATCGATCAGCTTGATGGCGTCGTGCTGGCTGATAAGCGAAGCCAACGGTTGCCCTCCCGGGCCCAGCGCGTTCTTCCCCCGCTGCCGTGGCGACACGCCGATCCAGCCATATTCCAGCGCGGCAGGGGTGTAGTCGGTAAAGAAGGGATCAATGGGTTGCCCGCGCCAGCCATGGAAGAGCAAAAGCAAGGGGCTGTTTGGCTGCCAGTTGTAAGGCTCCAGGATCGAAGCTTCCACCATGTCGCCATTTTCCCCGGGAAAGATGATGTCGACGAAGTGCCCCCCCTTCAGATCATGTCCTCGTACCCGAATGGCCACGTAATCCGCGCCCCAGTTGTCGGTGGAATCGGCCGCGGTCAGGCGAATGATGTTGAGCCCCGGGCGGATGGGCACCTGGGTCAGGTCCAGAGGGTATTCCTGGATCGCGGGACGTGGGGGATCACATGAGGGATAGTCATCGGCCGGTGGCGCGTATCCAGTATCCACCCCATTGATGAGGATAGGATGATGGGTGTTGGCCCGCACGTTGGCAGAGCGCAGCAGCAGGGTGGCCTCTTCGATCACCCCGGTGTAAGGGATGGACACCGCGATATCCACGGTTTTGTAGATGTGATGGATCGGGTCCACCCAACCGTCCTGCCATGTGAGGAAGTAGCAGGTGGTGTCCTCGGTGGAAAGGACCTCGACGGGGTCGGAGGTGCGATGGGGCTGGGCCCGGGCCGTGGGATGAAGCATGCCCAGGAAAGTCAGGCTAAGGGCAGCAAGGAAGAGGAGGGTAAGGAGGCCATACAGGCCCGTGGAGCGTAAAAAGGAACGGGGAGAAGAGGACATGGTGGGGAGACTGCGGTAGAAAACAGGACTAGGACTAGGATTAGGATTAGGATTAGGATTAGGATTGGCAGGGCGAGGTTAGGCGCGAGTACGAGTAATCAGTCATCAGTAATCAGTGTTCACTAGCGCCGAGGCCAGAAACAGCGCCCCCGCGGGGCTAGCCGGATTCATCCGGCGCCGTTTTATAGCCCGGCGACTTCATGATACTGTTGGCTTACTATTGGTACGCTGGGGATGCCCCCCTCGACCGTTTCTGCAGGAGGGGATGAGTCTTACGTAGCCCCTCCGATCCGGACGATCACCCCTCCCCCGCAAGCGGGGGAGGGGCAAGGG
>JALWZT010000117.1 GCA_027002405.1 Anaerolineae bacterium
GGTGAAGGTAGGGGTGAAGGTCGGGGATACGCGGGTAGGTGTGCTGGTCGGCGCGGGGGTGAAGGGTGTGGGGGTGGGTTTGGTGATCACCTGGCCGCAGCCGCTCAGCAAAAGGGTGATGGCAATGAGGATGAAATTACGGAACACGAATCAAGGATGTACGGGCCCGATGGTGTCGACGTCGGGCAGCGTGATATTCATTCAGCTCCAGCCCCAACGCCAACCCGGTTCCCAAAAGGAAAAAGAGAGGCAAGGGGAGCAGAGGCCACAGGTGGGCATGGGTCATCAACGCGACCACCAGGACCGCATACCCAAAAGCTCCGGCTTCGGGGAGCAGATCGCGTAGGGGAATGCGCTGGGGCAGCGCGGCAAGCCTGGGGCCGTGACCTTGTTTGGGGGTTCGTTCAAACGTGCCTCCCTGCTGGCGCAAACCGGCCAGCACGGAAAGGGAAATGGCAGGGGAAAGCCCCATGAAAAGCAACGCCAGGACCGGCAAAGCCCACAAGCGTTGCAGCCCACGCCATCCGGCCAGTTTCACCTGGGCCAGAGCAAACATGAGAAAGGGGGCCAGACCAAAGATCATGGAAAAGAGCCCCAATCCGGGCCAGGGCAGTTGGGGATGAGGTAAAAGGGCCAAAGGAAGGGACAGAAGAAGCAAGCTCAGCAGGGGGATGTGGAAAGCATATCCTCCCAGATGAACCCACGCGTACAGCTTTTTGGGCCAGGGGTGAGCGCTTTGCCAGATGGGGCGGGCCAGCTTGCGCAACGTTTGAATCGAGCCTTTGGCCCATCGGCGTTGTTGGCGTTTGAATCCTGTGAGCACCGGGGGCAGCTCCGCGGGCGCGTCCAGGGCGTTGAGATAGCCCCCACGCCAGCCTCGAAGCTGCGCGCGATAAGCCAGGTCCAGGTCCTCGGTCACCGTGTCCGATTGCCAGCCGCCCGCGTCCTCGATGGCGGCCCGGCGCCACAATCCGGCACTGCCATTGAAGTTTTGCAGAAACCCGGACGCGGAACGGGCCTGCTGTTCCACCACGAAATGACCATCCAGGGCCAGGGCCTGAGCCGCGGTGAGGGGATTCTGCTTGCGGTTGAGATGCCCCCAGCGGGTTTGCAGAAAAGCCAGTTGGGGATGGGCCATCAAGGACATGACCGCGCGTTTGAGCCAATCTGGACGAGGCGCGAAGTCCGCGTCGAAGATGGCGATCAGCTCCCCTCGGGCTTGGGGCAAGCCCGCGGCCAACGCGCCCGCCTTAAAGCCTTGGCGATGCTTACGGTGGATATGCACCACATCCAGCCCATGCTCGGCACGCAGTTGGGCTGCCAGGCGGGCCATGCTTGCCGAAGCCCCATCGGTGGAATCATCCAGGATCTGGATTTGGAGACGGTCGCGAGGGTAATCCAACGCGGCCACGGCTCGCAAGACCCGGCGCGCGACGCGGCGTTCGTTGTAGATGGGGATCTGCACCGTGACTGGGGGCCAGGGATCCGGGGTGAGGGTGGTGGCGGGCCAATCATGACGCGGCCCGCTGCGCCAAAAAAGCAACAGCGAGACGAACACAAAAATGCCGTAAAAGGTTAACAAAAAGACTGCGCTCTGGTAGAGCGCAGGGATCAGGTTCTGCAACAGACTCATGAGACGTGCAAGAGGAGGCGTGGGTTAGCGAGATCAAGGATGAAGTCACCATGAGCGAGAGCTCACCACATCACGACGAAAATGGGGCGCAGATTTTCGCAGATATTCGTCATGCTGAGCGACCGAAGGGAGCGAAGCATCTAGCGAGCGAAGCGAGCGCCATGCGGTGGTTTTTGCGCTTCGCTAGATTCCTCGGTCGCTTCGCTCCCTCGGAATGACGTCGCAAGGCTCTACTGATTACTGATAACTGATCACTGATTACTCTATTTACGGAGTAGGCCATAGAGAAGATCGCGGGCCAGGTCCGCATAAAGGGGAATGCTGCGGTGGAGATGGGAAAGGGAGATGAACTCGTTGGGCGCGTGACTGAGCTGACAACGGCCCGGCCCAAAACCAATGGTGGGAATACCCGCGAGCCCCATAGTATAAACCCCATCGCTGGAAAATCGCCAGATTCCAACCTCGGGTTTGTGCCCCAGGGAACGGTCCAGGGAGGCCACGGCCTGTTGGAGAAGAGGGTGGTCTTCGGACAAAACCCAGGCAGGATAGTAGGCATCGGCCGCGAGTTTGTAGCCGGTATGGGTGTTCTGCTGATAGCGGGCGATGTGGGCTTCCGCGCGTACCCCCTCCCGTTGGATCAGGGCGTCCAGTTCGGCCAGAACCCGGGACGCGGTTTCCCCTAAGGTGACCCGGCGATCGATGATCATGTCGCAGCGGTCGGGGATCGCGTTGCGGGCATTGCTGTGGGAGGTGAAGCGGGTAATGGCAATGGAACCCGACCCCAGGACAGGGTCCGACATGAGGCTCATCCCCAACAGTTCGATGCCGAACACCAGCCGCGCGGCGGCATAGAGTGCGTTTTCGCCCTGTTCGGGCATGGCAGCATGAGCCGAGCGGCCAAAGGTGGAAAGGCGGATCTCCATCCGGCCCCGGTGGCCCCGCACCAGGCGCATCTCGGTGGGTTTGGCGATGAGGGCCCAATCGGGGTGGATGCCCAAGGCTTCCAGGCTAGCACGCAACGCCAATCCTTCCGCGGGGATTTCTTGCACCACGGCAATGACCAGGATACGACCTGGCAGGGTCTCGGCATGGGGTGCCAACATGCCCAAGCCGTAAATCATCGCGGCCAGAGGCCCCTTGGCATCGGCACTCCCCAGGCCCCATAACCGATCCCCTTCGATGACCCCACCGAAGGGGTCCATCTCCCAGGAGGCAGGGTTCCCCACAAAGGGGGTGTCCAGATGGGTATCCACCAGGAGGATGGGGCCGGTCTGGGGGCCCAGCCAGCCGATGACATTGCCCACCTGGTCGATGTGCACATCGCGGAATCCCAGGCGCTGCATTTCTTGCACCACCCGCCGCGCGAGGTTTGCTTCCTGGCCCGGCGGGCTGGGGGTGCTCACCAACTGTTGCAGAAAACGCGTGCATGCCTCCGCGTACGCGGTGGTCATGCGAGAGCGAACATCAGGGGTGCGTGCAGGAAGGAAGATGGTCATGATTTAATAGGCGCCTTCGCCAATGATCACTTTGGGGATGGTGCGCAAAAGGATGGAGATATCGAGCCAGGGGGACCAGTTTTCCACATAATAGATATCCAGCATCACCATCTCATCAAAGCTGAGATTGGAACGGCCCGACACCTGCCAAAGGCCGGTCATGCCGGGTAGGGCTTCCAGTCGTTTACGATGCCAGGGTTCGTAACGTTCGACCTCTTCGGGCAGCGCGGGCCGGGGGCCTACCAGGCTCATCTCCCCCTTCAGCACATTGAAGATTTGCGGTAACTCGTCCAGGCTGGTGCGGCGCAAAAACCGCCCCACGCGCGTGAGTCGCGGGTCGTTTTTGATCTTGAAAATAGGCCCATCGGCTTCGTTCAGGGCTTTCAATTGGGGCTTGAGTTGGTCCGCTTCCGGGATCATAGAGCGAAATTTGTAGGCTTTGAAAAGTTGACCATTGCGCCCCACTCGGGTCTGGATAAAGAAAACCGGACCTGGCGAATCGAACTTGATGGCCAAAGCCAGAATCCCCATGATGGGCAGGGCCAGAAGCAACACGATGGCACCGAGGACCAGGTCCATGCCTCGTTTCATGGCGTACTGAGCGCCGGTGATCCCCACGGGCTTGACACTGATCAGGGGGATGCCATTGAGCATTTCGATATCCACTTTATCCAGACTCAGTTGCAGCACATCGGGCACGACCCGAGCTTTCACCCGGAGGCGATTGCATTGGGTGAGGATGCTCATAATGCGACGATGGTATTGCCAGGGAAGGGTGATAATGACCTCATCCACCTGGTTTTCCACCAGGACCTGGGAGAGATTATCGATGGGCCCCAGGCCGGGGAATGGTCCCAGATTGCGTTGGCCTTTTTGGGGATTGTCATCCAAAAAGCCCAGGACTTCGTAGCCCAGGGAAGGTTCGGCCAGCAGGGTGCGCATGATGGTGCGGCTGATTTCCCCCGCGCCGACCAGGAGGATGCGGCGGATGCCATAGCCATTGCGGCGCAAATGGGCGGTGAGGTACCGATTGCCCAGGTGGGCCAGGGTGGTCAAAAGCAAAATAAAGCCACCGGCCATGCCATACACCAGCCGAGAATGATAAAGGGGCTGGAACATATAATTGCCCACCATGAGCACGATGGTGACGATGGCACTGGACGCGACCAATCGGGAGAATTCCACAAAAAAGGAGGCACCCCGGGGCATGGTGTAAGCCCCTTGCAGATAAAAAACCAGCACGGTGAATCCCGCGGCCATCAGCCCGATCTTGCCATAAAAGCTGAAATCCGTATAAAAGGCCGGGTCCAGGGTATGATACCACTGCCGTTCATAGCGGAGGTACCAGGCCACATAAAAAGCGACCAGGACCAGCAAGGCATCAACCCCTGCCAGCAACCACTTTTGGTAGCGGTGAACGAACTTAAGCATAGGGAGTATCTAAAACACGCGCGTAGATGCGGGCTGTTTCCAGCGCGGTGCGGGGCCATCGGAAACGCTGAGCCTGGCGCAAGCCTTGTTCTCGCAGCACCGCCCGTTGGTCGGGGTCTCCTTCGGTGAGCTGCAAGATGGCCTGGGCCAAGGCCCGGGGCTGATGGGGGTCTACAGTGATGGCCGCGTCGCCCGCGACTTCGGGCAAGCTGCTGATGGTGGAGGTGATGACAGGCAGGCCGCAGGCCATGGCTTCGGCCACGGGCAGGCCAAAGCCTTCGTAAAGGGAGGGGTAGATGAAGAGGGTGGCCGCGTTGTAAAGCCAGGACAGGGCTTCCCAGGGCACAAAGCCCAGGAAATGCACCTCTTTTTCCAGATGCAATGCCCGCACCCGTTGGAAAATCTGCTCATAAAACCAGCCTTTGCCCCCGCCAATGAGCAAGGGTAAGGGGTTTCGAGCCTGGCGGCGGTAGTGGGCGTAGGCTTCGATAAGGGTCAGATGATTTTTGCGGGGTTCCAGGGTTCCGATGGTTAGCAAAAAGGCCGGGGGCCATCCCTGGCGTTGGCGGTAGGACTCCACTTGGTCCGCCGGCAAGGGGCGGTAGCGGGGGTCCACCCCGGGATAGACCACATGGATTTTAGCCGAGGGGACGCCAAGCAAGCGTTGCAGGTCGTGGGCTGTGGCCCGGGAATCGGCCAGAACGGCCTGGGCCCGACGGCAACTGGACGCGGTCATCGCGGCCAGATAGCGCTGTCGGAATCGAGGAAAGGCGTGGGGGAAATGAAGAAAAGTCAGGTCGTGGACGGTGACCACGCCTTTGGCGGCCAGGGCCAGGGGCAGCGCGTAGGCCAGGCCATGGAGCAAGTCCAGATGCGCGCGGCGGGCCACCCAGGCCGCCCGGGTTTGCTCCCACAGGATGCGGCCCAGGGGATGCGCAGGGGCCCAACGCGCGCGATGGAGCCGAACACCCGGCGGGGCCTGATAGGCCTGGTCCATGACCAGGGCGTGGAACTGAAACCCCGGCGCCTGTTGGGGCAGATGGGCCAGCAGGGCCTGGCTGTATTGGTGAATACCGGCCCCGCGGTAGTTGGCCGCGGTCGAAAGGAGCGTGGCCAACAGACCGATGCTCGGGCGAGAGCGGACAAAAGTCACAGTCCCAATTATAAGCCATCTCTTTGTAAAGAGGCCAACCATGCCCTGGGAAGGTTGGCGTTTGCACGCCGAGAGGTTGTACAATAGGGTATGCGCATCGCCGTGATTTCCGATATCCATGCCAACCTGGTCGCTTTGGAGCGTGTGTTGGCGTACATCGATACCCTGGCCGTGGATGCTCTGTGGTGTCTGGGGGATGTGGTGGGGTATGGCCCCGAGCCCGGGGCCTGTGTGGAACGCATCCGGGCCCGAGCCACCGTGTGCTTGCTTGGGAATCATGACGCGGCCGTGGTGGGCCGTTTGCCTCTGGAAGGATTCAACCCCGTGGCCCGGGCGGCCATCCTGTGGCAGCGGGAGCATCTTTCTCAGGAACACATGGCCTGGCTGGCTTCTCTATCCCCACGCTGGGAAAACCCCCGGGTGACCCTGGTCCATGGGAGCCCTCGCCATCCCTTGTGGGAATATGTGGACAACCAGCGAACAGCCGCGGCCAATTACGAAGCCTTCACCACCCCTCTGGCTTTGATCGGGCATAGCCATCTGGCCCTGGCCTGGCGCCTTCATAAAAATCGTCGTGTGCGGGCCAGCCTGGAAGGTTCAGAACCTGGGACCTCCATGCCCCTGGACCTGAGCGACAAGTGGTTGTTGAACCCGGGCAGTGTGGGCCAACCCCGCGACCGGGATCCCCGAGCTGCGTTGGCCGTGTTGGATTTCGACGCCCTCACCTGGACCTGGTATCGCCTCGACTACGATATCGAAGCGGTGGAACAAGCCATCCTGGCCGCGGGCCTGCCGCAGGTGTTGGGCCGGAGGCTTTATCTGGGGTGGTGAGAAAAAGATTAAATTCGGTGATCGAACATGTGCGCGGAAGTCCTGCCAGGGGGCCGGATATATTGTTGTATGCCCGTGGTCAAACACTAATTGTGGGACGATTTTGCGGGGACGAAACATAAAACGCCTTCGTGTTTGACAATAATCCTTTATTCGGCAAGCCCTCATCTTCATTCTCGCGTTTGCATTTCTGGGCGTTTTTTTGTTAGCATGAAAGGTGCAGACTGGGTGATGTGACTTATGGGGAGGATGGCCAGGGCTTCCCCGGCCTCCCCCGATCCTCCCAAGTCCACATGACGGTGGGTTTGTCTGCAAAACCGAATGTTCCCCCAACCGATATTTTTATGTTGATGCAGGCAGAGGTGAATGGACTCCCCCCCTGCGTCTATCATGCCACGCGCGCTGCTTTGAAGATAGGATTCGGATCAGGATTAGGATTGAGGGTCGCCAGGACAACGTTGAGCGAGTCTGCAACGGACGTCAAACGTCAGGCCATGATTCTGCGTCAATCTGCGTCCCCTCTTCCTCGGTATCGGCGAGCTGCCGTTCGTGGCACCTGACACCGCATCCCCCCGCCACCTGCAATTTTTGTTGCCATGATTCCTATGATCTCATCTTCTTATTCCGCTTCTGAATATGATGCCCCCATGGAGCCTGCCATGGACCCCGAATGGGTGTGGAAAGCCACCCTTGGCGAATTGGAGCTGGCGCTCCAGCGCCCGATTTTTGAAAACTGGCTGAAAGACGCCCGTTTCGTGGCCTATGAAGATGGCGTGTACATCATCGCGGTCAAAAATTCCTTTGCCCAGGAATGGCTTAACCAACGGCTCAAAGGCATGATCAAGCGCCGTTTGGAGCGTCTGGGGGGACGGTCCGTGGATGTGACGTTTATTGTGCGCCCGCCCAAGCCCGACACCCCGAACGAACCCGTGGCAGAGTCCCCTTTGCTTTCTATGGCCCAGGAAGCCGCGTCCGTAGGCCGTTTTCAGCAATCTTCCCTGTTGAACGACACCAATCTTCAGCCTGATCGCACCTTCGACAATTTCATTGTGGGCGAGGGGAATCGTTTCGCGTATGCTGCCTGCCAGGCTGTGGCCCAGACCCCAGGGGTCGCGTACAATCCCCTGTTCATCTACGGTGGGGTGGGCCTGGGCAAAACCCACTTGCTCCATGCCATCGGCAACGCCACCGCGCGGGAAGGGTACACCGTGCGCTACGTCACCACCGAAACCTTCACCAACGAGATGATCGAGGCCATTCGCACCCACACCAACGTGGCTTTCCGCCAGAAATACCGCAATGTGGATGTGCTGCTGATCGATGACATTCAGTTTTTACAAGGAAAAGAAAGCACCCAAAACGAATTTTTCCATACCTTCAATAGCCTCACCGCGGCCAATAAACAGGTGGTGATCGCCAGCGACCGCCCTCCTCATCTGCTTACCAAGCTGGAAGACCGTCTGCTTTCCCGCTTCGGTGGGGGTTTGACGGTGGACCTGGCTCCCCCCGATCTGGAGCATCGCATCGCGATTCTTCATGCCAAGGCCTACGAACGAGGCGTGGTGGTGCCCGAGGAGGTCATTCGTTACATCGCGGAAAGTTTCCCCAGCAACGTGCGCGAGCTGCAAGGCGCGTTTAACCGGGTGACCGCGTACGCGCAATTGCATCAATTGCCCCTCACCCTGGACCTGGCCCAGCGCATCCTGGAACCTCATCAGACGCCGGTGGATCACAGCCCCGAGGCCATCCTTCGGGCCGTGGCCCAGGAGTTCAACATCACGGTGAGTGAGCTCACTGGCCCGAGGCGCACCCGACGGGTTTCGGCACCGCGCCAGGCCGCGATGTATTTGCTCAGGGAGCTGGCTCAGCTTTCCTTCCCCCAGATCGGGGAGCTTTTGGGAGGCCGGGACCACACCACCGTGATGCATGGGGTCACGAAGGTGGAAAAGCAAATGGCTGCAGACCCCACCTTGCGGGAAAAGATGGAACGGGTGCGAGCCCGGCTGAAGCAATAACCTGGATCATTCCCGCCCTGCGCTCAGGATATCCAGCACGTGGAGGAGTTTGTCCCGCCACGCACCTTCTTCATCCAGGGTGACCCAGATGGCCTGGGTACCAACCCGGGCTTGATCCCCTAAGTGATGTTGCAAGGTCAGCCGGGGCAAGCGTGACACCGCGGGGCTGCGTACAATGAGTTGATCCCCATCCCGGCCAATGGAGGTTACCCCGGCCCGGGAGGCCAATAACTTAACCTTGACCTGGAAAAGGAGGTCTTTGACTTCATCGGGCAAGGGGCCGAAGCGATCGGCCAGTTCCTCCCCCATGTCGTCCAGCTCGCCCAGGGAGCCCAGGCCGGCAATGCGGCGGTAAAGCTGAAGGCGCAGGGCTTCGTTTTCAATGTACTCGCGTGGGATGGTGGCCTGCAGGGGGAGATCCAGTTGAATGGTGGGGGATAGGGGCGCCAACAAACCTTTGATCGCGTCCACGGCCTCGGGCATGTGGCCCTGTTCTCGCAGCTCTTCCACGGCCTGGGCCAGCAGGCGCACATACATATCAAACCCCACCGCGGCAATGTGGCCATGTTGCCTGGCGCCCAGGAGCTCGCCCGCGCCCCGGATTTCCAGATCGCGCATGGCGACGCGGAACCCAGAGCCAAGCTCGCTGGCTTCCTGGATAGCTTCCAGCCGGCGTCGGGCTTCTGGGGTCAGGGGGGTGTGGCGGTCGTAGAGCAGATAGGCATAGGCCCGAACCGCGCTACGCCCGACCCGGCCTCGCAGTTGGTAGAGCTGGGCCAAACCGAATTGGTCCGCCCGGTTGATGATGATGGTATTGGCGTTGGGGATATCCAGGCCACTTTCAATGATGGTGGTGCTTACCAGCACATCGTATGCTCCCTCGGCAAAAGCCAGCATGACTTTTTCCAATTCCCGTTCCGGCATCTGGCCATGCCCCACCGCGATCCGGGCTTCGGGCACCAATTTGCGGAGCCGATTGGCCATTTGCTCAATCCCTCGCACCCGATTGTGCACAAAGAACACCTGCCCGCCCCGATCCAATTCCCGCAGGATGGCATGGCGTACCAGGGTGTCGTCATAGAAGCTGACCTCGGTATGAATCGGTTGACGCTCCATGGGCGGGGTGTCGATGGTGCTCATGTCGCGCACGCCCGTGAGGCTCATGTAAAGGGTTCGGGGGATGGGGGTGGCCGTCAGGGTCAGGACATCGATTTGGGTACGGAGCTGTTTGATCCGTTCTTTGTGGCGCACGCCAAAACGTTGTTCCTCATCAATGATGAGTAGCCCCAGGTTTTTGAAAACCACATCTCGAGAAAGCAGACGATGGGTGCCGATGACAATATCCACCCGGCCTTCCCGCAGCCCTTCCAGGGTTTCCCGTTGTTCCTTGCGGGTGCGGAAGCGAGAAAGCATGTGAACTTCCACGGGAAAGCTTTTCAGGCGCTGGGTGAAGGTTTTGTAGTGTTGTTGGGCCAGGACCGTGGTCGGAACCAGGATGGCCACCTGTTTGCCATCCATGATGGCTTTGAACGCGGCCCGCAGCGCGACCTCGGTTTTTCCATACCCCACATCCCCGCAGATCAAACGGTCCATGGGGCGAGGCCGCTCCATGTCCTGTTTCACGGCTTCGATGGCTACCAGTTGGTCTTCGGTTTCGATGTAGGGGAAGGAGGCTTCCAGCTCGTGTTGCCAGTCGGTATCGGCCGCAAAGGCATGGCCGGGCAGGGTTTCTCGTTTGGCATAGAGCATGAGCAGATCGTGCGCGATGGCTTCCACGGCCTTTTTGGCACGGCGTTTGGCCAGGTCCCAATCGGCCGCGCCCAAACGATGCAAGGGGGGCGCGTCCGCGTTGGGGCCTACGTAGCGGGCCAATCGGTCGGCCTGATGCACCGGCACGTAGAGTTTGTCCCCTTTGGCATATTCCACCAGCAGATAATCCCGGAGGACGCCGTCCAGTTCCAGCTTGGTCAGGCCCCGAAAGCGGCCGATGCCGTGATCCATGTGCACCACGTAATCCCCCGGTTGAATGTCGGCAAAGAAGGTCTCGGGCGCGGCCGCGCGAGGGGGGCGACTACGACGGCGTTTGGCTTTGCCCCAGCCAAAAATCTCGGCGTCGGTGAGAAAATGGAGGCTGGCTTGCGCGGAGGAAAGCCGCCAGCCTTCGTCGAATTGCCCGGGCAACAGGGTGATGCTCCGGGGCGGGGGTGGGGCGCCCAGGGTTTCGGTGAAGGTGATGGGGATATCGGCATCCTGGAAGAGTTCGGCCAACCGCTGGGCTTGGCGGGTGACCATGACCACCTGATCGTGCTGACGCAAGCGCCCGAGCTGTTCAATGACCCGACGCAATTGGCCTCCCCACCGGGGTCCGGGATGGAAGAGGCGGCCCAAAGGGGAGCCCACCGCGGTGCTGTGCCCCTCCAGTTTGCCTTGCCCCAGGATCACAGGGCCGCGTTCCTGGAGCGCGTCGCGCAGGGTTGGCCATGGCATCAGGCTGGATGAGAAGCCCGGGGGGATGTCCCCGCTTTGGACGAGGTTGGCCTCCAGTTGTTTGGCCTGGCCTTGCAGGTCCTGAGCGATCGCGGCCATATCCGCGGCGGCATCGATGATCACCAGCCCTTGCGCGGGCAGATAGTCCAGCAGAGTGGCGGGCCGGGCATAGAGGTAGGGGATGTAGCGTTCAATGTTCCGGAAAGGCATTTGCTGCGCCAGGTGGTCCATGTCTTCTTGACATTGGGCCTGGGCAGGGGGATGGCAGGAGGCCAGGTCCAGCGCCTGCAAGCGCTCCACGGCCTGAGGCCCCTGGCTGGGGAGGGCTTCGCTGGCCGGGCCGATGAGGACCCGGGCGGGTTGCGCGTCTGGGATGGTGCGTTGGGTGGCGGGGTCGAAGTAGCGCAGGCTATCCAGCTCATCGCCCCAGAGCTCCATTCGCACGGGCCAGGGTTCGGCCGGGCTCCAGATATCCAGGATACCCCCTCGCCGGCTGAATTGCCCCACGGCTTCCACCACGGCCACGCGCTGGTAGTCCATGGCCATCCAACGAGTGGCGAGTTCGTTCAGATTCAACCATTGCCCCCGGCGCAAGGTGTGCAATGTGCGACGAAAGAGGCCCGGGGGCGCGGTGCGTTGCATCAGGCCCCGGATGGAACTGATCACCAGGGGGGGCTGGGCCGGGCCGCCTGGGCGCCCCCAACGGCTGAGCGCAATGAGCGCGGCCAATCGGGCCTGGCGGGTTTGGGGGGTCCAGGGGACGCGTTCGTAGGGAAGCGCGTCGGGCTCCGCGAAGAGGTATACCCGCCGCGCGGTGGGCCCCAGCCAAACCCGGAGTTGGTCGGCCAAAAGGGACGCGGTGTCGGTTCGGGCTGTGAGCAGCAGCAAGGGCCGCTGGTCCAGGTCCTGAGCCAGCGCGGCCGTGACGTAGCTGCGGGCCGCGGGGATGAGCCCCAACGGGTGGCCGGGCCTTTCGCCCGCGCGCAGACGCTGCACCCATCCCACGAATTCAGGTTGATCGCGCAGGATGGCGAGCAAGGGGGTGAGATGCAGATCGGGATTCAGCACACTGGACATAGGGGAAAGGAAAGGAAAAGGTAACTATACACCTACCCTTTCATGGCAAGGTAACAACCACGAAGACACGAAGGCACAAAGGCACGAAGACACGAAGGCACAAAGGCACGAAGGAGAAAATAAAAGGTTCTCTTCGTGTCTTCGCCTCTCCTCCCCGTGTGCGGGGGGAGCCGGAGGGGGGCCTTCGAGCCTTCGTGGCAAAGCGTTGGGTGGGATACCTGTATGGTTACAGGAAAAGCAGGGTAGGGGGGAGGCGCAGGCGCATGGCCGAGTCTTTTATTATACCAAATTTCATGCCTGGGCGTGGTAGACACAGACCTCGGAGGTCTGCGCAGACCTCCGAGGTCTTATGATTCGCCTAGTCCCGCAGGCGCGTTGTTTCTGACCGGGGGAATTATCCCTCGGCGCTGGCGGCCGACCCTCACACCGCCACCCGCGGGGCCAACGCCCGCGCCAGACCTTGAAGGGTCTCCCAGACCTTCAAGGTCTTTGACGCCCAGCGATGAAGTTCAGCCTCGGGCGCACTCATGCTTCGGGCAGCGAACGTGGTATACTTAACCTTCATCATTGGCTTCCCTGCAGAAAGATTTTTCAACACGGAGACACGGAGGACACAGAGAAAAATAAGGGGGTTCACGGAGAGAATCCTCTCCAAACCTTATCCTTTTCCTTCTCCGTGCTCTCTGTGTCTCCGTGGTTAAATTTTTTTCAGGAAAGCCATCATTGTGACACCATCTTTCCATGATCAGGAGGTTTTATGGCTCAGGCAGGAAATGCATTAGGCGTCGTGGCCGTGATCGGCGGCACGGGCGCAGAAGGTTCCGGTTTCGCGATGCGCTGGGCCCGCGCGGGGCTGGATGTGGTCATTGGTTCCCGTTCGGCCGAGAAAGGAACGCGGGTGGCCCAAGAGCTACGGGCCCGGTTGGGCGATGTAAGGTTACGAGGCACCAGCAATCTAGAAGCGGCGCGAATGGCAGATGTGGTGGTGTTATCGGTGCCTTATGAATCCCAGGCCTCTATTTTGGAATCGATTAAACCCGGTCTGGCGGGGAAGGTGCTGGTGACCGTGGTGGCCCCTCTTTTGGGCGAAAAGAAAGGACGTTATACCCCCCCGCCCGGAGGGTCCGCGGCCATGGAGGCTCAGGCTCAGGTGGGGCCCGAAACCCGGGTGGTGGCGGCTTTTCAGAACGTGAGCGCGCATCACCTGGCGGATCCCCAGGCTGAGATCGATTGTGACGTGTTGGTGTGCGGGGACAAGCGCAAGGATCGGGAGGTGGCCATCGCCCTGGCCGAAGCCGCGGGGCTGCGGGGCGTCCACGCCGGAGCGTTGCAGAACAGCGCGGTGGTGGAAGGCCTAACCGCGGTGCTCATTGCCATCAACGCGATTTATAAAACCCGGCATGCGGGGATTCGGATCACGGGGATTTAGATGCATCGGTTTTTCGTGCCTCCCCACGCGTTTCATGGGGATCGGGTGGTCTTCCCACCAGAGGTGGCCCGCCAGATGCGCCTGGTGCTGCGGCTGAAGCCGGGGGATCAGGTATGGGCCCTGAATGGTCAGGGACAGGCGGCCCATGTTTTGTTGGCCGAAGTCGGAAAGGACCGGGCCTGGGGGCGGGTGGTGGCCTTGCAACCGGCAACGGGTGAGCCCTCGGGCCCGTTCATCCTCTACCCGGCCATCAGCAAGGGAGAACGCTTTGAATGGACGCTGCAAAAGGGGGTGGAATTGGGGGTGACGGTGTTTCAACCCATCCTTACCCAACGGACGGTGCGACGCACGCCCGGGCCCAGCCGCTGGACCCGATGGCGTCGGATTATCCGGGAAGCCGCGGAACAAAGCCATCGGGGGCGGTTGCCCCAGTTGCGGGAGCCTCTGCCTTTGCCTCAGGCTCTGACCCAGGCCGAAGGGTTCAAGGTGATGCCCTGGGTGCAGGCAGATACCCCCATCGCTCACGTGTTGCCGCAAGCCCATTGGCCCGCCCATCTTTTCATCGGGCCGGAAGGCGGCTTCACCGAGGCAGAGGCTGCCCTGGCCCGGGAAGCGGGCGTCCATTTGGTGACCCTGGGCCCGCGCATTTTGCGCACCGAAACCGCGGCCGTGGTGACGACCGCACTCATGATGCACGCGTTGGGGGAGTTGGAAGCACCCTAAATTTTGTGCACACTTTTCCCCCACTTTCTGGAGCCGGAAACAAAGATGGTGTGGTGAAAATGAGGATGGGGCGTGGATCATTTGTTCTTTATTCGGGGATTCGATGATTTTGCGAAAGGTTTTTGGGGTGGCACCATGGGTTCGTTCGATTTGGCATGGCATGGATTTAGTGATATACTTGTTTCCCCTTGGAGCTATATGTTGTGGTTGCACGTTCAGAAATCTCTATATCTAGTACTCGCCTTTTCTTTTCCCCCTTTCCCCCTTTCCCCCATCGTCCTATGAAATGCCCGTATTGTGGACATCCTCGATCACGCGTGGTGGATACCCGCGATTCAGGCGAAGGTATTCGCCGCCGTCGTCTTTGTCTGAATTGTCAGAAGCGCTTTACCACCTACGAGCAGGTGAGCGTGGCCGTGCATGTGGTGAAGTCGGACGGGCGCCGTGAGCCTTTTGACCGCACCAAGCTGCTCAACGGTATTCGTATTGCTTGTGCCAAGCGGCCCATTGCCATGGCCGAGCTGGAGGGCATTGTGGAGCAAATCGAGGAATATGTCTACAACGCGGGTCAGGCTGAGATCCCCAGTAAAGTGATCGGCAACATGGTTTTGGATCGACTCCAGGAAATCGATCCTGTGGCTTATATTCGTTTTGCAACGGTGTATTTGGAATTACCGGATTTAGATGCGGTTCAAGGTTTGATCGAAAATCTGGTTCATCGCGCAACCTGAAAAGCAGGGCATCATTCAATCTTTGTGCATGTTTGACCGGCCAGGGGAGCCCCGGGCATGTTTCCCCCTGCCTGGGGGTGTCCTTTGTTATTTCGTCTTTTCGTTCCCCCTATAGAGGTATTCTTATGTCCACCCCCGATAAAACACTTACCCAGTCGTATCCCGAGTATGTCCGAGATGAGGATATTCATCTGAGCCCCAACAGTTTGGAGGTGCTGAGGCGTCGGTATTTGCGCAAAGGAGTGGATGGCGAGCCCATCGAGACGCCGGCACAGATGTTTTATCGTGTGGCCCATCATCTGGGCAAGGCGGAGGCCATCTTCGGTGGGGATGTGGAGGAGGCCACCGAGGTCTTCTATCATATGCTGACTCAGTTGCGGTTCTTCCCCAATTCCCCCACCTTTACGGGCGCGGGGACGCCCTTGGGCCAGTTGGCCGCGTGTTTTGTGTTGCCTATCGAAGATGACATGGGCAAGCATCCCGACGGCATCTTCATGACTTTGCGCAATGCTGCGTTGATTCAGCAGACGGGCGGGGGTAATGGGTTTTCGTTCAGCCGTCTGCGCCCGCGCGGGGACCGGGTCATGACCTCCCGCGGCATCGCCACCGGCCCCGTGGGGTTCCTGGAAGCCTATGACCGGGCCTTCGATGTCATCGCCCAGGGAGGGACCCGCCGTGGGGCCAACATGGCCGTGCTCAATGTGGATCATCCCGACATCGAAGAGTTCATCTCGGCCAAGGCCGAAGAAGGCAAGCTCACCAATTTCAACATCTCAGTGGGGATCACCGATGCGTTTATGGAGGCGGTGCGTAAGGGAGAGGATTTTGATTTGATCAATCCCCGCACGGGCGAGGTGTGGAAGACGGTCAATGCCCGGGAGTTGTTCGACAAGATCGCGTATTACGCGCACAAGAACGGCGAGCCGGGGTTGCTTTTCCTGGATACCGCGAATCGCACCAATCCGGTCCCTCATCTCTATAAATTGGAAGCCACCAACCCGTGTGTCACTGGCGATACCCTGGTGGCCACACCCGAAGGCTGGAAACGGGCGGATAGCATTCGTCCCGGCGATGAAATCTGCACCGTGTTGGGCGTGGGGCAGGTGGACACGGTGGAGATCAACGAAAACATGCCCGTCTACGAAGTCCATCTCTCCGATGGTGGGGTGATCCGGGCTACCGCGTCGCACCAGTTCCACGTGCGAGATTCTCGCACCAAGTTTTTCGAGCCGCGACGTTTGGATGAATTGAAGGAGGGCGATTGGGTGCGCGTTTTCCGCGGTGTCGTGCCCGATCATCCCGTGCCCGGCAAACCCGACCACCTTTCCGATCGAGAGTATGGCTTTTTGGTGGGCGTGTTGGTAGGCGATGGGTCTTACACACCTCGTTCGCTATCCAAAAACGTGGTTCGGATCAGTACCCATGCGGATGAGGATGCATGGAACGCGATCATATCTCAAGCGTTCGCCAAAGTCGGGGCGGAAAGGATGGCCCCCTATGTCAATCCTGGTTCGCGTTCCATGATGATGGATCCCAAACCGGGCCGGGTGATCGCGGACTGGGTGAAATCCCTGCCCCTGGAGCCGGCCCGCGGGCCCGAAAAACGTCTGCCCGAAGTCTACATCAACAGCAATCGCGAGTTCCTCATCGGCTTGCTGGATGGACTTTTCTCCACCGATGGCAGCGTCGATCTGCAAAGCAATCATCCTCTCATTCGGTTCCATACCTCTAGCCCGGAACTGGCCCGGCAGGTGCGACGTATTTTGCTGATGTTCGGCATCCACGGCCGCATCCACGAAAGCGTTCGTAAACGCCACGACATCGATGGTCGGGTGATTCGATATGATCGTCCCAAATATGACGTAGTGATTTCGGGGCAAAGCTTTGGACGATTTTTCGAACAAATCCAGCTCAGTCATCCTCGGAAGCAGGCGCGCATGAAGGAAGCCGCCCTACGATCCAACTTCACAGGCGGGAATTGGGCCGCGCGGGTGGTCAAGATTGTTCCCGCGGGTGTGGAAACGGTCTATGACCTGTATGAGCCGGAGAGTGATACGTGGATCACCGAGGGGTATGTGTCTCGGGGATGCGGTGAACAGTGGCTCGGGCCTTACGAAAACTGCTGCCTGGGCTCGGTCAACCTGGCCCAGCATGTGACGGAAGATGGCCGCATCGATTGGGAGAAGCTGCAAGAGACGGTGGAGACGGCCACCCGGTTCCTGGATAATGTGGTGGAGGTGAACGCATATGTGCCCGCGGTACCCCAACTCAAGGAGGCCGCGCATCGGGTGCGACGCATCGGCATGGGCATCATGGGCCTGGCCGATGTCATGTACGCGCTGGGCGTGCGCTATGGCTCGGAGGAGTCCATTGATCTGGCCGGGCAACTCATGGAGTTCGTGCGCTATCACGCCATGCGCACCTCCATCGAACTGGCGAAGGAGCGCGGCCCCTTCCCCGCGATCAAAGGCTCCATTTATGATCCCGAGAATCTCAAGTGGGAGCCGCCCACGCCCATCGTGCCGTACAAGCTGGATTTCGGCCGGCCCGAGTTGGATTGGAATGAGATCGTGGAAGGCATCAAGCAGTATGGCATCCGCAATGGCGCGCAGACCACCATCGCGCCCACAGGGACCATCGGCACGGTGACGGGCTGCGAAGGGTACGGCTGCGAACCGGTCTTTGCCCTGGCCTACACCCGCTATGTGAAGGAAGCGGAGGGGGATGTGGCCCTGGAGTATGTGAGTCCCCTGTTCCTCAAGGCCCTGGAGCGGGAAGGGATTGATGGAGAACGCAAGCGCCGTATCATCGATCAAATCAAGCATGATGGGACCTGCCAGCATGTGGAGGACCTGCCCGAGCACATCCGCCACACGTTTGTGGTGAGCATGGACATCACGCCCGAAGAGCATGTGATCATGCAGGCCGCGTTGCAGCGCTTTGTGGACAATTCCATCAGCAAGTGCGTGGTGGGCGATACCCTCATGCTCACCGAAAAGGGGCTCACCCCCATCCGCGAGCTTTCTGACATGCGGCTGGATGATCAGTTCGAGCCTTTGGAGATAGGCATCATCTCGCCCCAAGGACGGGAGCGCACCGAGGCCTTCTATTACGGCGGCTATCGCGAGACCCGTCGGGTGGCTCTGGAGTATGGCTTCGGGCTGGAGGCCACGCCCAATCATCGCATCCATGTGCTGGATGAAAGGGGCCGGGTCCAGTTCCGGCGGCTGGATGAGCTGCGCGTTGGCGACATGGTGGTGCTGTACGCGGGCCAGCACGTGTATGGGCCCCCTGCCGCGGCGCTGCCCCCCTTCAGCGGCGCCTATCGCACCAACAGCAAACGGGTGGATTTCCCCCAGCATATGAATGAGGACCTGGCCTTCCTTTTGGGGGCCATCACGTCGAAGGGCGCCATCACCCAAAATGGCGTCACCATCTCCAACACAAATTTCGCTTTGCTGGAAGACCTGCAACGCATCGTTCGGGAGCAGTTCGGGCTGGAGGCCCGCATCGTGCCCGATGGCCGGAACGACGTCCATAACCTGGTGGTGAACTCCCGAGCGCTTCGTCACTGGCTGCTCATGGACCTGGGCATGGAAGCGGGCGCGGAGAACAAGCGCATGCCCACCTGCATCTTGCAGGCCAGCGCGGCCGAGATCGCGGCTTTCCTGCGGGGATTGTTCCAGGATGGTTACATGACCCAGGATGGCCGGTTGTTCGGCATCACCCTGGCCAGCGAGACGCTGATCCAGCAATTGCAGATTCTGCTCTTGAACATGGATGTGCTGGCCACCCGGCGGCAGATCGGGGAACGGGCCTGGAATCTCACGGTGCAGGGCGCGGAATTGGACAAGCTGGCCGAGCAGATCAGCTTTGTGGAGGTCTGGAAGAATGAGCGCCTGGCCCAACATGCGGTGGGTCGGCTCCAGCGCCCGCGGAATGACAGTCGTCTGCTGCCCAGGCAGGTGACAGAAGCCCTGCGCGACATGCAATCCCAGGCGGAAAGGTCTTTGCGCCTCGCCTTCGCCACTGAAGGCGGTGAGGTGGAGACCAGAGCCTATCAGCGGGCCCGGGTGAATCTGCTTCAGAGCCATCGTCTGGCCCGGGCAGACGCGCGACGCATCTATCAGCATTTCCGGGACCAGGCCAGCCATCCTTTTGCCGATGCCTTCTTCCAACAGGATGAGGATCATCGGGTCTATGTCGAGGTCGAGGGCATCGAAGCGGGCTTTGCCGAAGTCTTCGATGTCAGCGTGCCCGGTTCCCACAGTTTCATCGCCAATGGCCTGGGTAACCATAACACCATCAACTTCCCGCCCGATGCCACGGTGGAGGATGTGAAGAAAGCCTATGAGATGGCGTGGGAGCTGGGCTGCAAGGGCATCACGGTGTATGTGACCGGCAGCCGCCAGGAGGTGGTCCTGGAAACAAAAGCCGTGGCCGAAGCCAAAAAGCAGGGGAGGGACAATGGCTCATCCTCCGCGCTGGTGGAAGCGACTCAGGAGATCCCTGTTCCCAAGCGTCGTCCTCGCCCCCCGCGGCTGATGGGGCTCACCTACCGTCGGGAAACCCCCTTGGGCACCGCGTATATCACCATCAATCAGACCGATGAGCGGGAGCCTTTCGAGGTGTTCCTCAATGTGGGCAAGGCTGGCTCGGATGTGGCCGCGGTGTCCGAGGCTTTGGGCCGGCTCATCAGCTATATTTTGCGGATGCCCAGCTACCTGACCCCCACCGAGCGTTTGCAGCAGGTGATTTATCAGATGGCGGGCATTGGTGGCGGGCGTCCTCTGGGCTTTGGGCCCAATCGGGTCCGTTCCCTGCCCGATGCCGTGGCCCAGGTCCTGGATGAGTACCTGAAGGAGCAGCAGATGTTGCAGTTCGATGTGCTGCCGGAGGAAGACACGCCCCCTCCGGGGCAACTGGAACTGCCCCTGCACCAGATCGGCGATCTGTGCCCCGAATGTGGTCAGGCGTCCTTGCTGAATATCGAAGGGTGCAAGAAGTGCATCAACTGTGGTTATAGTGAGTGCTGATCCACCCATAGGCCACGCCCCCCTGGCTTCCCTGCATGCAGGGGATCAGTTATCAGTAATCAGTAATCAGTTATCAGTAATCAGTGGGAATCTGCGTTGTATCCGCGCAAGTTAGCGTTCTCTTAGTAACCGTCTAAAAATTAGTTTCCGTTTTTGTGCTCATCGACTGAAGTCGAACACTTAAGGCCTACGGCCAATGGACGGCCTCCGCCGTCCAAAACGGCGACAAAAGGGGTCGCCGAAGGGCGACCATTGGCGCGAAGCGCCTAAAGAGCTCGAGTTTACTCGGTCAGTGTCGCGGCAAAAAAGGGAAGTTATTTATGGACGCTCACTTAGCGAGTAAGGCAATCACCCCTCCCCCGCTTGCGGGGGAGGGGCAGGGGTGGGGGCCAATCGGCCGGATCACCGCCCCTGCCGGTTTGCCCGGCACCCTGCTTGAGGTTTGCCAACAGCTTCCTAAAACCTCCGAGCCACCCTTGCGAAGCCCTGCGGGCTGGCGATGTGAGCCCCGAAGGGGCGCTGTTTCTAGCCGGGGGAATTATCCCCCGGTGTTGGGTGACGACGCGAGCCTGTGGCATACGGAATGCCGTTAGGGGTGCGCTAGCCGCCACCCGCCCGGCGATGAAGTGATACTGTTGGCAAACTCCATACAGGCTGCTGGGCGCCTTGGCCCCGCCGACTCGAAGTAAGTAGTTATTGCCATGATCCCCCAAAAAGAAAGCTTGACCGTTGAATTCAAGAGCGATCGCGGCCCATTATCGGATAGGGAGCTCATCGAAACCGTCGTTTGCATGGCCAATAGCAAGGGCGGCGTTATCTATCTGGGTGTCGAAGACAATGGAGTCGTGACAGGCGTGCACAAAAACCATCAAGATTATCAGGGACTGGCCGCTCTGATCAGTAATCGCACTACACCTTCTGTCCATGTACGTGTAAAATCACTGTTTCCGGATGGCAAAACGCGTGTCCTGCGTATCGAAGTCCCCAAAATGACACAGATCATCGCCACGACCGATGGCGTGATCAAGCGCCGACGCATCCAGGCCAATGGGACGCCTTCCTGCGTGCCCTTTCCGCCCCATGAATTCAACTCACGGCTGGCCAGTTTTCGTAAGATGGATATCAGCGCTCTACCTGTCCCTGAAGCCACCCTGGATGATCTCGATCCCATTCAGCGGGCGCGCTTGCGTCAGTTCATTGAGCGCAACAGCGGCGATGAAGTGCTACTTGAATTGGAAGACATACGTTTCGATAGCGCTCTAGGCCTCATCATCCGAGAGGATGATGTCTGGCGACCAACTTTAACCGGTTTGCTACTGATTGGACGTGAAGCTTCACTCCGGCGGCTGGTTCCAACTCATGAGATTGCTTTTCAGATGCTGGAGGGGGAGAAAGTTCGCCTTAACGAATTTACCAGAGCTCCGCTGATCCAGGCCCTGGAATGGGTGGAGACATTATTCAAACCTTTGAATCCAGAAACGGAGATGCAGGTGGGATTATTTCGGGTACCCGTGCCTCGCCTCGACCGGCGTGCATTCCGTGAAGCGCTGGCCAATGCCGTCATTCATCGAGATTACAGCAAGCTCGGCGCAGTGCATGTACGTATTGAAGGGGATATGCTGACCATTAGCAATCCGGGTGGCCTGGTGGAAGGCGTAACGCTGAACAATCTTCTGACCACCGAGCCTCGCCCTCGCAACCCATCACTGGCGGATGCATGTAAACGCATTGGGCTGGTAGAACGCACCGGACGCGGGGTGGACATCATTTACCGAGGCTTGCTGCGGTACGGAAAACCTCGCCCCGATTACAGCCGCACCGACAACCATACCGTGGTCCTCAGATTAAGTTTAAGTGAGGCCAACTTGGCCTTTCTACACCTGGTCCTCAGGGAAGAAGAGCGAACTGAAAAACCATTACCCATCGAAAGCCTGATCATACTCTCCGTCCTTCAGGAGCAAAAACGCCTGACACGAAACGAACTGGCATCCTTCATTCAGAGAACCCCTGCAGATGCCGGGCGCACCTTGGAAGCATTGGTCGAAGCGGGCCTGGTTCAACCCCACGGCGCCACTCGAGGGCGCACTTACACCCTATCCCCTCAAGTCTATAAAGAATTGGGCGCCACCGTAGAATATGCCCGCCAGGTAGGATTCGATCGACTACAACAAGAGCAACTTGTTCGAAATTATGTGCGTCAGACCGGTAGCATTCGTAGAGCAGAAGTGATGGACCTATGTCGGCTGGATCAAGGACAGGCTTATCGATTGTTGAAAAGGATGGTCGGTGCAGGAATACTCAAACGTCAAGGAAGCAAACGCGGGACCCATTATGTGCCCGGAGAAAAGTTCTAAGTTATGCGCGTTTTATGCGCGTTTTATGCATATTTTATGCGCGTTTTTCAATTTGTATGCATGATGTGTCCTGGGTAAATGGATGTCCACAAGCCCGCCCGGCGATGAAGGGAACCTGGTGGCAAACCTCAAGCAGGCTGCTGGGCGCCTTGGCCCCGCCGACTCGAAGTCGGGGCTGGGGGCCTTTGGCCGCCTGTCTGCCTGCGCAGACAGGTCCAACCGGGCGGAAAACATGTCCCCGAAGGGGGACATGCGGCGGAACGCCCTCAGACCTGAATTTATTCGGCGTACTCGCGCAGTAAACCAACAGTATCATGAAGTCGCCGGGCTATAAAACAGCGCCGAATGAATTCGGCTGGCCCGCAGGGGCGCTGGTTTTCCCGCTTGGAGCGAAACCTCCGAGCCACCCTTGCGAAGCCCTGCGGGCTGGCGATGTGAGCCCCGAAGGGGCGCTGTTTCTAGCCGGGGGAATTATCCCCCGGTGTTGGGTGACGACGCGAGCCTGTGGCATACGGAATG
>JALWZT010000118.1 GCA_027002405.1 Anaerolineae bacterium
CGGCGGTGGACCTGGATGCCTTTGCCCGGGTCATGGACGCGTTGAATCGTCTGGCCTTCCGCTTGCAGGATGCGGATCAGGACGCGGTGGCCAAGGCCCGGGGTTATGCCCAGTCTTACACCAGTGTTTTCGGCCGCAATGCCCGACCTTCCTATCTGGACCTGGGCAATTTCGTGCAGGTCTTGCAGCGGGAGGTGGATGATCCACAGGTGCAGGAGGCCGGGGATGCCCTGTTGCGGGCATTGGATGAGGCGGTGGTGGCCGAGACCCACGGTCGCAATAAGCCGGGCTCTCATGGCATCTCCATCTATTTCCCCTCGTCAAAACTCTTTTTCAATCGAGTGGCAGGGCTGGAATCCTACACCGCGACCGCGGATCGTTTCGCCCGGGAGTCGCTGTGGGATGAGTTTCTGACCTATCACTACACCGGACGACGCTTCCAGGCCCAATCTGGGGTGGTGGCTTCCCCACCGCCTTCGGAACAGGCCCCGCCGCCGGGCCAGGGCCAGATTCAGGTCTCACCTATCCATCTTTCGACCACCACGGCAGCCGCGGGGGAGCCGGTGCTCATCAGCGCAGATATCCAGGGGGAGAACATCGGGTACATCTACCTCTTCATCGGTATGTTGGACCCCGAGGCCCAGTCCCTTTTCGTCGCGGACATGGACTTTTTGGAAAGTGGTCAGGACCATACGGTGGATGGGGTGACGTATCCTGATTGGGGCGAAGGTCCCTTTACCCTGGAATTCGAATGGGAGCCCCTCTTCTTTGGTATCGATGATGGTGCCCACACGGTGACGGCCCTGTTCGCTCCCCTGCGCTATGGCGCGAAACCGGAGGATGCGGTGTATACGGTAGATGGCATCTACACGTATGCTGATGGGGAGCAGCGCTATGCCCGATTGCATTTCGACAATGGCACGGGCCAGCTCAAGCAGGTGTTTGGGTACACCAACCAGGATTTTTCGGGCGCGGCCCGGGAAATTTTGCCCCAGCCTGGGGATCAGTTCACGGTGCTGGAGAAATGGTTTGATCTGGATGCCCAGGGGAAGAAGATCGGGGTGGCGTCGGAGCCTGGAGGTACGGTGACCTTTGGCGATGCGCCCCTAATTTGGCGGGAATTGAATGCGCCGCCTGGGACTTATGAGGTGGGATTTGTGGTGCAGGACCTGGCGGGCAACAGTTATCCTGTGTATGCTTCGGTGACGGTGAAGTAAATGGATGGGGCGACGCCTGTCCTTTGGTGGATGGCGCGTCGCCCCCTTTCATTAGCGATGCTTTGAAAATGGATGACGCAGATGAACGCTGATAGAAGCAGATTCACGCAGATAAAAGATAAAATCAAAACAAAAATCATCTGCGAAAATCTGCGTTGCGAAGCATCAGCGCAGATCAGCGTTCCCATTTTCGTCCGTATCGGCGCGCTGCCGCGCGTGGCGCCTGTTCCGAAAATGGCACTGCGTTCATCTGCGAAAGAAATCGAAGCCCACGTTGGGCGAGGCGGCAAAGGTTCGTATTGCGTATTCCGTCCAGTCGTTACGCAATACGGAATACGGCATACGAGTCGCTCTGCCCGGGCAGCGAGGCATGTTCATCCTTCTAGGGTTGGGGTTTGGGATAAACCCATGCCTGGAACATGGGGGTGAGGTCGCAGCCGCAGGCTTTTTCGGCCACTTGTTTGAGGCCATCGGTGGTGGCGATGCCCCACATGAAGGTGCGATAGTAGTCCTTTTGGAAGCGCTGGAAGGCTTCTTCTCCTATTTGCTTCCGTAATTCGTCGAAGAAAATGCCCCCGCGGCCGTAGATGATGCCGCTGTATTCCTCTTCGGTGTAGGCCGAGACGGGCAGGTCCAGGGGGATATCCGCGTCGTCGATGTAGTCCCAGCGGCGTTGCTGGTTTTCGCGGGCCAGCCGATAGCCTGCCTGTCCATACATCTCCTGGAAGTAGAGGAGGGTGTTGAACTGGGTGAGGGATTCATCCAGCC
>JALWZT010000119.1 GCA_027002405.1 Anaerolineae bacterium
TGCGTGATGCGTAAGGCTCTCACGTTTTACGTTTCACGCATCACGCCCGTTGCAGACTCGTTCAACGTGGACCTGGCGATTCGCAATCCTAATCCTGATCCGAATCCTATTTACATAGCAGCCATGCTCACGATTTCTATCCCTGATGATCGGGGGTTGACCCTCCACCATCTTGTATTAGACCTGAACGGCACCCTGGCCCGGGATGGCGAGCTGCTCCCCGGCGTGAAGGCGCGGCTGGATGCGCTCCGCCCCTTCCTCGAGGCGCATCTCATCACCGCGAATACCCACGGCGGGGGAGAGGCTATTGCTCGGGTTTTGAACGTGCAGTTTCATCCGATGGCGCCCGGGCCGGGGGGCCCGCAAAAGCAGGCTCTGGTGCGGGCCTTGGGCCCGGATCAGGTGGTGGCCATAGGCAACGGCGCCAATGACGCGCGGATGTTGCAGGAAGCCGCGTTGGGCATCGCTGTGAACGGGGGGGAGGGCGCGGCCCTGGCCGCGATCCTGGCCGCGGATATCTACATCCCCGATATCCTGGACGCGCTGGACCTTTTGTTGCACCCGGATCGGATCCGGGCCACGTTGCGGCGGTGAGCCTATGGGAAAAACGCGTTTGGACAAGCTCCTGGTGCAACGGGGCCTGGCCGAAAGCCGGGAACAGGCTCAGCGCATGATCATGGCGGGATGGGTCTTGGTCGATGATCGACCTGTGACCAAACCGGGGCACCAGGTGGCTGTGGACGCGGCCCTGCGGGTGAAGGCCCGCCCCCCCTACGTGAGTCGAGGGGGTGAGAAATTGGCCGCGGCGCTGGACGCGTTCCAGATCGATCCCACGGGCTGGGTGTGTGCGGATATCGGGGCTTCCACCGGCGGCTTTACCGATGTCCTGCTGCAGCGGGGGGCGAGCAAGGTCTATGCCATTGATGTAGGCTACGGCCAGCTCCATTGGCGCTTGCGCCAGGACCCCCGAGTCGTGGTGATGGAACGCACCAATGCCCGCTACCTGGAAGGTCTGCCCGAACCTGTGCAATTGGTCACCATCGACGCCTCTTTTATTTCCCTGAAGCTACTCTTGCCCGTGGCCCGACGTCTATTGGCCCCGGGCGGGCAGATCATCGCGCTGATCAAACCCCAATTTGAAGCGGGTCGGGACCAGGTGGGGAAAGGGGGCGTGGTACGGGACCCCGCGGTGCATCGCCAGGTGGTGGAAGGGCTGGTCGCGTGGGCCCGGGAACGGGGCTTGGGGCCCCAGGCCGTGCTCCCGTCACCTCTTTTGGGCCCTAAGGGCAATCGCGAATTCTTGCTGTGGTTAAAGCCGGAGAAGGGGGGAAATGACACGGCGCCACGCAAATAGGAACGCAGATGCAACGCAGATTTCCGCAGATGGTCATCATGCTGAGCGACCGGAGGGAGCGAAGCGAGCGCCACGCGGTGGTTTTTTGCGCTTCGCTCGATTTCCTTCGGCGAGGTCCTTCACTTCGTTCAGGACAAGCTCAGGACGTGCCTCGGTCGCTTCGCTTCCTCGGAATGACGTTTCAATCAGCCCGCCCGGCGATGAAGTCATATGGGTGCGTCCTATTTCGGTTGAGGCTGTACTCACCGACTGAAGTCGGACACTTAAGGCCTACGGCCAATGGACGGCCTTCGCCGTCCAGTCGTCCGGTCGACGGAGGTCGACCGTCGGCGCGAAGCGCCTAAAGAGTCCGAGTTCACTCGGATAGGAAGCTGGCGCCAACTCATTTAGGACGCACCCAAGTCATATGAGCCCCGGAGGGGCTTTGTACCCGGAGCCCGAGGGTTCAGCCCCGGGCGCGAAGGAACAGCGCCGGATGATTCCGGCTTGCCCCACGGGGGCGCTGTTTTTTAGCCGGGGGAATTATCCCCTGGCGCTGGCGGCTGACCCTCGCATCGCCATCCACGGGGCCAACGCCAGCCCCAGACCTTGAAGCGTCTCCCAGACCTTCAAGGTCTCCAACGCCCGC
>JALWZT010000120.1 GCA_027002405.1 Anaerolineae bacterium
CCCAACCCCCTGCGCCCGAACCCACGGCTACCCCGCCGGGCCAGGACCTGTTGGGCGTCACCTGGAAGTTGATGGGCTTTGCCTCGGGGCGTTCCGCTCCCCAGCCCCCTCTCCCCAACTCGAACATCACCCTGATCTTCAATCCAGACGGCACCTACCAGGGATTTGGGGGCTGTAGCCAGTACGAAGGCCAGTACGAGGTGCCCGCCCCCGGTCAGATCACCATGTCCATGCCCGGCTTCGTGCCCGGGGCCAGCGCATGTACCCCCGAAATGCAGGATCAGGAAACCCAGTTCCTGCAGCTTCTGGCGCAGGTCAACAGCTATCAGGTCGCGTTCCCGCAGATGCAATTGCAAGTCAGGGGCTCAATGACCCTCTACTTCGAAGCCGCGCCCTGAGTTCCTCGCGCGTCCCTTTCCCCCGTGGGCGGTGGGGCCCTGTACCCGCCGCCCATGGCTGCTTTGTAAATAGGATTCGGATCAGGATTAGGATTGCGGATCGCCAGGTCTACGTTGAGCGAGGCGACAACGGGCGTGATGCGTGAAACGTGAAACGTGAGCTCATTACGCATCACGCATCACGCATCACGTTTCACGGCCCGCCAGCCTGGCCGCGAGGCGTTTTCCTCGGTATCGGCGCGCCGCCGCGCGTGGTGCCTGCTATGAAAATAGAATGATCGCTGGTTGCTGAGGAATCGCCAGGCCGACGTTGGGCGAGTCGGCAAAGGTTCGTATTGCGTATTCCGTATTCCGTCCAGTCGTTACGCAATACGCAATACGGAATACGAGTCACGCCGCCCTGGCCGCGAGGCATTTTCGTCGGTATCGGCGCGGGGTGGCCCGCCGTCGGACTGCTTTGAAAATACAGTAATCAGTGATTAGTTATCAGTAATCAGTTGGGGGGGCTAGCCGGAATTATCCGGCGCCGTTTTATAGCCCGGCGACTTCATCGCCGGGCGGGCGTGGCATACGCCACCTCGGTCGGCTAAACGACGCCAAATGTCTGAGACGCACACCGTGACCACTTGCCACGTGCCACCTGCAAACCTGCAACCTGCGTCCCCATTTTCCTCGGTATCGGCGCGGGCGAGCCCGCCGTCCACCTGCTAGGATTTGATCAGAACCCCAATCCCCGCGGCAATCAGCTCGCCCAAGGTGAGCCACAAACGCATGGCCAGCGCGGCGATGGTAGCTGTCGCGCCCCCAATAACCGGCGCCAGCAGCACATAGGCCACCCCTTCCCGCACGCCCAGCCCACTGGGGGTGATGAAGCTGATGTATCCCGCCGCGTAGCTGAGGGGGTAGGACGCGATCAGGTCCATGCTGTGGGGGAAAAGAACCTGGGGAGGCGACGCGCTGAGCGCGATGGTGAGCAACAAAAAGCTGAGCCCAATAAGCCCCCAAACTCCGGTGATGGAAGCGACAACCCACAACAGGGCCCGGGAAGTGAGATGCAATGGCAAGGGTTCCCGGCCTAAACGCCGCAACATCAGGTTGACGAGCTGCACCAGCCACTGGGGCCGCCAAAGGAAAAGGATCAAAGGAACGATGAATAATGCCATCCAGCGGCCTACCTCAGGAGGGAGGATACGGCCCAGCAGCCCCAGATTTTCGCTCAGAGGGAAGTACAGTGCGGCAATGAGCATGGTGGAAAGCAGGTTCCCCAACTGGTAGACCACAATGCTGGTCATGGTGGCCATGGCCCGTACGCCATGCTGTTGGGCCATGACGGTCATGCTCAGGGGTTGCCAGATGTTCCCGGGGATGTAGCGGGCAATGGCGCTGAAAAACCAGACCCGCCAGGCCTGACGATAGGTCAGGTCCCCGCCCAGGGTATGCAACACGCCTCGCCAGATGTGCACTTCCCACACCCAGGTGCCGGCCAGGGTCACGGCCGAAAGGCCCAGCCACAGGGGCCGCAGATGCCAGGCATACCCGCGCAAGGCATCCCACTGGTCCGCCACCATGAGGATGAGGAACCCCAGAGCCAGCGCAAAAAAGAGGAATTGCAGGATGCGATGCCAGGATAGGGAGGGCATGTGGCTTTCACCCATGAACGAGCCGGTGATAGTGTTGCCGATAGCGACGGGCCAGATGAGGCCAACCAAAGCGCTCATCGATCCGCGTTCGACTGGCCCGGCCCATGCGTTGGGCCAAAGCCCGGTCTTGAGCCAATCGGGCCAGGGCCTGGGCCAGCGCGTCTGCGTCCCCTTCCGGGGTCAGGAACCCATTGACGCCATCTTCCACCACCAGGTCATTTCCTGCGCAACGGCTGGCAATGATGGGCTTCCCACAGGCCATGGCATCCAACACGCATACATTGAGCCCATCCACGGGCCGGGTGACGCTGGGCATGGCCAACGCGTCGGCCATGTTGTACCACGTCCCCATTTCGTGGGTAGGCACCCGGCCCACCCAATGCACTCGGGTGAGCTCCAGCTTCTGGCCCAAGGCCTGCCAGCTAGACCACAGGTCCCCATCGCCGATGAAAACCGCGTGGATCGGCGGCGTGCTTTGAGGCAGTCGGGCCAGGGCATGCAGAAGCACATCAAAGCCTTTTTTGTAAACCATGCGGCCCACGGCCAACACCACAAAGGCATCGGGGGGGATCCCCAGTCGCGCCCGCAGCGCGTCCACGCCTGTCGGATCAGGCCGCAGACGTTGCGGGTCCACCCCGTAAATGATGAGATCAAACCGTTGGGGGTCCGCGCCCAATTCCCGTACAGCCACATCCCGCAGTTCGCGGCTGTTGGCCGTGATCAGCCCGGCGCGGCGGAACGCGTAGCGGGCCATCCAGCGGAACAAAGGGTTGGAGGCAGCCACCAACGCATCACTGCCCGGAATACTGATGACCAGGGGCAGCCCCAGCCGCGCGGCCACGACCGCGGCGATGAATCCATTGGGCAAGACCCAGTGCGCGTGGAGCAAATCCAGGTGCTGTTCCCGGGCTACCCGTTGGGTTGCACGCATGCCGGCCAGAAACAGGGCAGGGCTCAGCACATACGCGTGGGTTTTCATGCGGATGTCCGCTTCCATGGTGCGCATGTACCCCAGCCGATGAGCCTGATCCGACCAGGCATACCGGTAGAGATGGATGCGGGGCTGGGGTTGGGCCAGGGTTTCGGGGGTATAGGCTGCGTCAAAAGGCGCGATGATGTGGATATGTTCCCCCTGGCGCACCAGTTCTTCGCTCAGTTGGGCGATGAAGGTGCCCGAGAAATCCCCGGGAAAACGTGGGTAGTTATGGGTAAGGACGCCAATGTTCATGCCTCATCCTTACCCGCAGCGTGTTGGTTTTGGGCCAGCGCGTCCAATTTTTGTTCCAGTTCGCTGAGCCGATCCCCCTGCGCCACAATCAGTTCGGCCAGGAACCCCACCAGGAAAAAGAGCAGCCCGGCCAGCCCCAGGCCCAGGGCCATCCAAAAGATGGGACGGCGCTGGGTGTCGTGGACGAACCAGAGATAGGCCAGATAGGTGAAAATAACGCCCGAGACAACCAGCGAGGCCAGCCCTAATCCTCCAAAGAAACGCATCGGAGCCTGGCTGAAGGTGAGCAAAAAGCGAATGACCAACACATCCAGAAAAGAGACCGGGATGCGCGCGAACCCATAATGGCTGCGCCCGGCCCGGCGGGGATACCATTGCGTGGGCACTTCCCCCACGCGCCAGCCTTGATCCGCGGCGATGTGCAACAGAAATCGGTGCCAGTCCGACCGGAGGGGAGGCAAGGCCTGGATGACTTCGCGCCGAAAGCCTTTAATCCAATTGGCATCGTGCACCTGCACATCGAACAGCCAACGGCTCACCGTGTTGTAGATGGCCGAGGCCACCACCTTGCCATCGGCCCGGCCTTGTCGCCAGCCCGAAACCACATCATAGCCCTCCAGCAGCTTCTGATACAACCGGGGGATATCCTCATCGGGATGGGATTCCAGGTCCGCGGGCAGGAAGATGATGAAATCCCCGCGCGCGGCCGCGAAGCCATGCTGCAAAGCCACGGTCAGGCCCCGGTTACGGCGATGGCGGATAAGCCGCACCCAGGGATAACGCGGTTGCAGAGCTGCCACCTTTTGGCCCGTGCCATCGGTACTGCCGTCATCCACAAAGATCAGCTCGCCCGAAACCCCCAATTGCTGAAACGCCCGCGCGGTACGTTCCACCAGCTCTTCCACCGTGGCCGCTTCGTTGTAAGCAGGGATGAGAACCGAAAGGATGGGTGTGGACATACGGATGAAACGGGAACGTAGATTTACACTAATCGGCGTGGTTCACATGGACGCTTTGTAGCTTGACAAATTGGCTGGGAGAGCATGGGTACTGGATATTGGATATTGGATATTTTCTGTTTCAGGACGATGCAAATACCCAATATCCAATACCAAATATCGACTATCTTGCTGGCAGCATTTGTCAAGTTCCTTGTAGTCGAAAATGAACCATGCCCACTAATCCTAATCCTCAATCCTGATCCTAATCCTGATCCAATAAACCCGCGGTTTCGGGCAACCCGAACATGAGGTTCATGTTCTGCACGGCCTGGCCGCTGGCGCCTTTGAGCAGGTTATCTTCGCTGGCGGTGATGATCCACCGGCCCGGCCAGGGGAGCGGGGTGATGCCAATGGCCACCCGGTTGGTGTGGACCGTGTGCCGCAGGGTCGCGGGCTGCCCCAGGGGCAGCAGATGGATGAAGGGTTCCTGCCCGTATGCATCGTGATAAATCGCTTTCACCTGGGCTTCATCCAGGTCGGGGTCCAGGTGGACGTACATGGTCGCCAGGATGCCGCGGTTGACGGGCACGAGATGGGGCGAGAAGGTGACTTGCAGACGAGGTGTGTGGGCTCCCAGGATCAATTCCATTTCAGCCACATGGCGATGGCTGTATCCCAGGCTGTATGGGACCAGGTTTTCGTTGATTTCTACGAAAAGGCTGCTGAGGCGGAGTTTCCGGCCCGCGCCCGAGACACCGGATTTCGCATCCACAATGATGGAGGAGCCCAGGACCCCTGCCCGGGCCAGGGGCCATAGGCCCAGGTTCACCGCGGTGGGATAGCACCCGGGGTTGGCTACCAGATCGGCTTGGGCAATGGCCTTGCGGTTCACTTCGCAAAGGCCATAGACGGCCTGGCGCAACAATTGGGGCTGGGTGTGGGGGACCTGATACCAACCCTGGTAGGTTTGGGGGTCCGGCAGGCGGAAGTCCGCAGAAAGATCGATGACGCGCGCGCCCGCGGCCCGGGCTCGGGCCACCGGTTCCATGCTGGCGCCGTGGGGCAGACAAAAGAAGACGACGTCGGCCTGGTGCAAGGGCGCGTCGTCTAGGGGGATGAGGGGGGTATCGTCGGGCGTGGGGTAGAGGTCGCTGATGCGCTTGCCCGCGTGGGATTCCGAGGTAGCCCAGGTTACCCGGGCATGAGGATGGCGGGCGAGCAGGCGCAGGAGCTCAAAACCGGTATACCCTGTGGCCCCGACAACCCCCACAGCCAGGGTGGTGGACATGGGGCATTCAGGAAACAGTCGCTATGAGCGATGGCTCACCGCATAACGATGAAAATAGGACGCAGATTTGCGCAGATGCTTCGCAGATTTCCACTGATTACTGATAACTGATTACTGATTACTTTCTTCGTGCCTTCGTGGCTCTATTTTCAAAGTAGGCTGCGGTTCGGTGGGGACTGATGGAGGAGGCGTGGGAAGAGGTCGGGTGGGGAGGTCGGCAAGGGATGGAGCAGCCGCAGGGGCCTGGGTGAAGTCGGTCGCGGGCGCGCCGCAATGGGGACATCGTTTCCATTCCGGTTCCAGCAGGTAGCCGCATTGGGGGCAAGGGTGCTTGAGTTCTGCTTCGCAATAGGGGCAAAAACGCCAATCGGGCTGGACGGGCCGGCCGCAGTTCCAGCAATCCGGGGCCTGTTCCAATTCCCGCAGCAGGATTTCCTCCTCCAGGGCCCGGTCGTATTGTTCGGCCAACGTCTGCTTGGGCCGCACCAGGATGTAGATGAGCAGCCCCAAGACGTTGAATACGGCCACCAGAAGCACGGCCAACAGCGCGGCAAAGATGTCGGATGAACGCAGGCGGATGTCTCGCCAGGTCCAGATGATGAGACCGATCCAAAAGGCGGCTATCAAGCCCCCCAGGATGGCCACGGCCCAGGAAAGACCAACGCCTAACAGGTTAAAGAGTTGTTCCATAGGATTTTTGTGATATGTAGCGTGAATATGGCGCGAGCAACGCGCGGCCAATCATATCATAAAGGGCCGGGCCGGGAAAAGTCATGGGGATGCAGATTTGCACTGATTTATGGATATTGGATATTGGATACTGGATATTGGATATTCCCCTGTCTCAAGACGATTCGAATACCCAATATCGAATATCCAATACCAAATATCGACTACCTTGCTACGAAAGACCTCATAGCATTTGTCAAGCTCCTTGTGCCTCACCCCAGTTTTCTTAATTCCTTCTCGATGGTTCGCTTCATTCGGCGACGGTCTTGGAGCGCGATGTCGGAATCCACTCGTTTCAACGCGGTTTCCAGATGTTGACGCGCTTCTCCGGCCTTGCCGGCGCGTTTGTACAATATCCCCAGGTTGTAATAAAGAGCAGAACTCCCGGGGCGGATCGTCTGAGCTTTTTTCATGGCCTCGATGGCTTCTTCATCTCGCCCCAACGCGCTTAAACTCGCTGCCAGATAAAAATAAGCATTGAAAACCTCGGGGTCTTGGGCAATGGCCTGGCGATAAGCCTCAATGGCGAGGGCATACTGTTCCTGCTGGGTAACTATACAGGTATGGTTTCAGGCAGGAGTAGATCCCCAGCGAACACAGACCCCAGAGCCGTCCAGGCATTGACGCCCTGCTTACGCATGGTGGAAGTGTAACTGCGGATGGTGCAGAATTGTT
>JALWZT010000121.1 GCA_027002405.1 Anaerolineae bacterium
CCTCCGAACCCTCCCCAACCCCGCCCCGAAAGCGCTCCTTTTGGGACCGCCTTCTGGGCCGCCATCCCTGACCGTGGAGCCGGCCATGCCTCATTTCGGTGTGTTTTCCGAGGTGGGTAAACTGCGTAAGGTCCTGGTGCATCGCCCAGACCTCAGTTTGCAGCGCCTGACGCCAGCGAATCATGATGAGCTTCTCTTTGATGATGTGATTTGGGTTCAGCATGCTCAGAAGGAGCACGATGATTTTGTGGCCATCATGCGGGATTGGGATGTGCAGGTGTTCTATCTTTCGGATCTGCTGACCGAAACCCTGGCGGCCAGCCAGGAAGCCCGGGAACTCATCATCCGCCTGGTGATCACCGAACACACGGTGGGCGTGGCGCTGGTAGAACCTTTGCGCGCCATGTTGCACGCGCTTTCTCCCGAACTTTTGGCCCGGCATCTCATCGGCGGCATGACCAAAGCCGAAGCCAGGCGCCTGGCGGGGCGAGATTTTTTCCAGCGTCACTCCCTGTTGGGCATGACCGCCCATGAGGACGCGTTCATCCTCCCTCCTCTGCCCAATTCCCTCTTCACCCGGGATTCTTCCTCCTGGATTTATCAGGGGGTCAGCATCAATGCCATGTATCATCAGGCCCGCCATTTGGAATCCTACAACGTGGGGCTCATCTATCACTATCATCCCATGTTTCAGGAGGCGGATTTCCAATTCTGGTTCCCCCTGATGGAAAATGCCTCCTGCCGTTTCGATGCGGAAACCTTTGGTCGGGCCAGTATGGAGGGCGGGGATATCATGCCTATTGGGAACAAGGTGCTCCTGGTGGGGCTGAGCCAGCGGACGACCGGGTCCATGATCGAGCAATTGGCCGCGCGGCTCTTTGCCGCGGGCGCGGTGGAACGGGTCATCGTCGCGCATATGAGCCGCGATCGGGCCCACATGCATCTGGACACGGTCTTTACCATGTTGGATGTGGACGCGGTGACCATCTACCCCAAGGTGGTCCACCAGATCCGGGCCTATAGCATCCGGCCCGAGGATCGGGAAGATCAATTTCACATCACGCCAGAAAGGAGTTTTTTGGATGCCGTTCAGGATGCGTTGGGGGTCAAACGCCTGCGGGTGATCCCCACGGGCGGGGATGAATATCAACAAGCGCGGGAACAGTGGGATGATGGGAATAACACCGTGGCTTTGGAGCCGGGGGTGGTGGTGGCTTACCGCAAAAACACATACACGAACCGGGCCCTGCGACAGGCGGGAATTCGGGTGTTGGAAATCGATGGCTTCGAGCTGGGCCGAGGCCGTGGGGGCGGGCATTGCATGACCTGCCCTCTTTTGCGAGATGGGATCGAATCCCCGTAACTTTTCGCAAAGGACTTCGTCATGAGGAAATAGCAGACCCTTGGGGGTTCTGTCGCGCATGGCTGGGATTCCGGCGTGCAACGTGTTTTGCTCATGCCGATATGGCTTCGGCGCTCTGTCATCATTTCCCCCATCTCTCCTTCCACTGGAGGCGTATTGTGTTCTTCCAAAAGCGGACGCTTTTTCTGGCGCTCACAGCGGCATTGATACTGATGCTGATAACAGGCTTGATCCACACCCTGGCCGGTTCAAGCCATGGCGAATTGATTCGGAATGGCGATTTTGAAAAAGGATTTCGCCTGGTCGATGGCTGTGGTATGGTGGGAGTTGATTGGGGATGTTTCACCACCGGGGGGGCAGGAGGCTATGGTTTCTATGATGAGGCCTGGGGGCCGGTGGTGGCCACGGGCGCTCATGCTCAGCTCATCGAGGTGAATACCAAAGAGATCGGCGGGGATCAAAACCGCACCGCGGGCATCTATCAGGTGGTGGATGTCATCCCCGGCGAAACCTATACCCTCTCTTTCAATGGCATGATCCGGGCCAATGATTTCGATGATCCCGGTGCGGACCCGTGGCGGTATGTGATGCTGGTGGGGTTTGCCCATAATGGCAGCACCCAATGGGCCGATGCTCAGGTTCAGGAAGTCAATGTGGGGCCCATTCAGGATCGGGTGAACCCGACCCGGGGCTATTATCATGTGCAACTTCAGGTCACGGCCCAGGGGAATAAGCTGACCGTCTTTATTGCCGGTCGCATGAAATGGGGCGATTGGTATAAGGAAGCGGATTTCGATGTGGATACGGTTTCCCTGCGGGGACCGAAGCCCGGGGCCTCCTGGGGTAAGGTCCGAGGCACGCGCGTGGCCCAAAAACAGCCGACGCCCACCCCCATCCCCGAAGGGCAGGCCATTTGCGATGGCCCCAACCTGTTGCAAAATCCCGGCTTTGAAAAGGGCTTCGACGCGGACGGCACCGCCAAAAAATGGGGGAAGTTCAACAATGGTGGCCGGGCCAATTATGGGTACTATGATGAACAATGGAAGCCCGTGGTGGCCCAGGGCAAGCACGCCCAGCTTTTGGAGATCAACTCCAAAGGCTACATGCCCACCGATGCCGATCGCTGGATTGGCATTCACCAGCGGGTGAAAGGCTTACAGCCCGGTGGCACGTACCAGCTTAGCTTCAAAGCCATGATCCGGGAGCGGGAGGACCACAGCGACGAAGACCCCTGGCGCTATGAGGTCTATTGGGGTGTGCATGACAACGCGGGCAAGATTTCCGATGTGTCGGAACTGGCCATCCTGAAAGGCGCCTCGATCTCTCCCATTTACCTGCGCACCGAACCGGGCACCTATACCAGCTTTTCCACCACCTTCCAGGCTCCCTCCAGCGTCATCCGGCTTTACCTGCTGGGGTTGAAGAAATGGGCCACGTCGGAACGGGAGGTGGATTTCGACTTTGATGAGGTTTCCCTTCGGGCCTGCCGGGGTGTCGCCCCTGCTCAGAAGGGCGCCCAGGCAGAAGCATCCCCCGAGGCGAGCCAGGGCCAGGAGGAGGAAAGTGACCAATCCGCGCAGAATGGTCAACCTTCCCAGGGTAAAGGGGGAGGGAATGCCCCTTCGCCGGGAGAAACCAATCTGTGCACCTATATTGTGCAGCCGGGGGATTACCTCTCGCTGATTGCAGAACGTTTCCACGTGACCGTGGAATGGTTGATGAAGACCAACCATATTGCCAGCCCGGGCATCCTCTTTGTGGGCCAGCCGTTGTTTGTGCCCTGCCAGGGGAACGAGCCCGAGTCCATGCGAGTCCCCTCCGGCAACCCGGGTCCCTCTCATGTGGTGGCGGGGGCTCCTTCGCCACCACCCCCTCCCCCTGGTCAGGAAGAAAACATCATCCGGGAACCGGACCAAAGAGCGCGGCCCGGCAGCGGCACCCAGCAGGAAGACGATACCGTCGTCCATCCCTGAGTTGGACGCTCACGGGAAGAGTTCCAGCAGCGCGGCCGCGGCTTTGTTGTCCGGGAAAAGGGTGAGGTAATCGATCAGGTCTTGCTTCGCGACCTGGATGTGTTCCGGAGACCCGTGGGCAATGCCCTGGCGATAGAGGGCCTCGGCCCGATTGCGCCGGCCCTGGGCCAGGTAGTAAAGGGCCAGATGGAAGGTGTTGGTCCAGTTGTTGGGGTCCTGGTCATAGAGGGTTTGAGCGATGGCGATGGCTTCTTCCAGATCGGCCCGGGCCGCTTCGATGGCCCCTTTGAGCTGGTGGGTAATGGCCTGGCGGAAGAGCTCGCTATCCAGTTCGGGGGTGAGCGCGATGGCCCGGGAGATGTCTTCGCGCACCTCGGTGGGACGATTCAGAGCCTGGTTGACCTGGGCCCGCCCGGCCATGGCCCAGGCGTTGTTGGGGTCCAGGGTGATGGCCCGGTCAAAATCGGCCAGGGCTCGATGATATTCCCCCAGCATGTAGTACACATGGCCACGATGGATCAATGCCCAAACAAAGTTGGGGTCCTGGGCAATGGCCTGGTGGAAGTCATCCAGCGCGGCTTCCAGGTGGCCCAACATGCGATAGGCCTGACCGCGACCGGCCAGGGCCCAGGGGTAGTTGGGGTTCAGAGCGACGGCCTGGTCAAAGTCTTCCAGCGCGGCCGCGGGGTCCCGCAAGGCCAGATGGACCTGCCCCCGATTGACCAGGGCCCACACCAGGGTGGGGTCCAGCTCCAAAGCTCGGGTCAGGTCCTGGAGCGCGGATTCATAGCGTTTGAGCACGCGTAGGGTTTCCCCCCGGCTGGCATAGGCCCAGGCGTAGCGGGGATTGAGCTCGATGGCCCGGGAGAAGTCGGCCAGGGCGTCGTCGTAGCGCCCCAGGGTGCGGTACACCTGGCCTCGGGTGGCCAGGGCCCAGATGTCATCCGGCCGCTGTTCCAAAGCCCGGGTCAAATCCTCAATGGCTTCGGTGTACATGCCCAGCATGCGGTAGGTTTCGCCCCGCTGGGCCAGGATGTGAGGTTCGTCGGGCAGGAGGGCCAGGGCCCCCGTGAGGTCGGTGAGAGAGGCCCGGTAGCGCTTGATGAGGCGATGGAGTTCCCCGCGATAGGCCATGGCCCAGCCGTCTTCGGGACGGAGTCGGATGGCCTGGTCCAGGTCGACCAGGGCTTCCTGGTAGCGGCCCAGGGCGTGCTTCAGTCGCCCCCGGGCCACCAGCGCGGGCTGGTAACGGGGGTTGAGCACCAGCGCCCGGTTCAGATCGGCTTCGGCTTCGTCGTACCGCCCCATGCGGAGCAGGATCTCCCCTCGTTGGGTGAGGAGATGGGGCTGGTCCGGGGCCAGTTCCAGCGCGCGGGTGAAGTCGGCCAGGGCTTCGGGCAGGCGTTGGCGTTGGGCCAACGCGGCGCCCCGGCGCTCCAGGGCTTGCAGGTCGTCCGGCGCCAGGGCCAGGGCCTGGGTGAAGTCCTGGATCCCTCGTTCCAGGTCCCCTAGATCGCAATAGGTCTCCCCACGACCGATCCAGGCCCAGGGGTCGTGAGGGTCGAGTTCCAGAGAGCGGGTAAAGTCTTCCAGAGCCAGGTCCAGGTCTCCCAACTGGCGGTAGGTTTCCCCGCGGCGGGCCAGGGCCCAGGGGTCATCGGGGTTCAGGGCCAGGGCTCGGGCGAAGTCGGCCAGGGATTCCTGGTAGCGGTCCATGCGACGGTAGACATCCCCGCGACGGGCCAGGCTCCAGGGGTCGTCGGGGTTCAGGGCCAGGGCCCGGGCAAAGTCCGCGATGGCCGCTTCGTCGCGGCCCATCTGCCGGTGGATATCCCCCCGCAAGGCGAAGGCTCGGGCATTGTTCAGGTCCCGATGAATGACGTATTGCAGGTCCTCCAGGGCCTGGTTCCAGGCGCGCATGCGCCGGTAGATGTCCGCGCGTCGCAGGCGCAGAGAGAGGTTGTCGGATTGTTGCGCCAGAACGGTGTTCAGGTCCTCCAGGGCCTGGGGAAGTTGCCCCTCTTGCTGGTAGGCTTCGACCCGGAGGATAAGCAGGTCGGGGTCTGGGGTGTCCTGGTTTTGCAGGAGTTGGGTGAGGTCCTGGATGGCTTCGGCATAGTGGCCCAGATGCATGTGGCTTTCCGCGCGCAGGCGCAGAATGCCCGGTTCTTGAGGCTGATGTTGGAGGAGATGGTCGAAATCGCTCAACGCGTCCTGGTGGCGGTCCAAGCTTTGGAGGGTGATGGCCCGGTCCAGGCGAGGCTGGGGGTCCGCGGCCAGCAAGGCCGTGGCCTGGTCCAGGTGGGGCAGGGCCTCTTCGTGGCGGCCCATGCGCATAAGCAGCCGCCCCCGCTGATGGTGGGTCCAGGGGTCGTTGGGGGTTTGGTCCAGGACCTGGGCATAGAGGGCCAGGGCTTCCTCTGTTTGCCCCGCGGCTTCCAGGGTTTTGGCCTTGTGGGCCAGGATCCACGGGGTGTCGGCCGCGAGGGCTTGGGCCTGGTTGAGTGCGTCCAGGGCTTCGTCGAGGTGGCCCTGGTCTCGCAGGATCATGCCGCGCAGGGCCAGGGTCCAGCCCCGATGGGGGAAATAGGCCTGGGCTTCGTCCAGGTCCTCCAGGGCTTGTTGCAATTTGCCGGCCTGGCGCAGCAGTTCGGCCCGCCAGGGGAAGGCCCAGGCATTTTGTTTGGGGTTCAGGGTGAGGGCCGCGGTGAACTGGTTGGCCGCGGCCAGGGATTCATGGGCCAGCAGGTGCAACCAGCCGCGCAGGCCAGGGATCCAATCGTTCTGTGGATGGTTTTCCCGGGCTTGGGGGAGGCGTTCCCGCGCGAGATCGGGTTGATCCATGAGGTAGTGGGTAAGTCCCCACTGGCCCTGGGCCCAGGCCAGGTTGGGCGCGGCCTCCAAGGCGGCCTGGTAGGCCTGGAGCGCGGGTTCAAATTGTTGTTGGCCCCGCAGAAGCCAGGCCCGCAAGGCATGGGTGGTTCCGACGCGGTGGGGTTCCAGCCAGGAGGCCTGGAGGAGGTCCTGCAGCAGGGTGAGGGTCTCGGTGGGTTTTTCTTGCAAGGGGTCGGGGCCCAACCGGGCCAGGCGTTCCGCCCATGGGGCCAGGGCCTGGTGCTGCCCCAGGCGGGCGGCGTTTTCCAGGGCCCGGGCCAGGGTGCCGAGCCAGGTGGGGTGGAGTTCCAAAAGCAAGGGGATGGCATCCAAGGCCATGCCCAGGAAGGTGTCCGGGTCTTGGAGAAGATGGTAGGTGAGGACCTGCATCCAGGTTTCCCGCCAAAGGGGGTCTACCCATCGTTGCGGGCCCTCCAGTTTCATGGCATCGGCCCGGCGTCGTTGGTCATGGGCCAGGTGTTCCCATGTGGTTTGGGTTTCGGTGGGCAGGTGTTCCCGGGCCAGTTGGATGAGGGGTTGGCGGATTTCGGGATGGATGGTCCAGCCGGCAGGGGAGGGCTGGAGGATGGGAAGGTTCAGGAGCCAGCGGGTGAGGGGGTCTTCTTCAGGGGGTTCGCCCAGGATTTGGTGGAGTAAGGGCCGGGTGAGGAG
>JALWZT010000122.1 GCA_027002405.1 Anaerolineae bacterium
GAGGGGTGATCGCCCGGAACGGAGGGGCTGCGTAAGACTCATCCCCTCCTGCAGAAGCGGCCGGGAGGGGGCATCCTCAGCGTACCTCAGTAAGCCAACAGGTTCATGAAGTCGCCGGGCTATAATACGGCGCCGGATAATTCCGGCTAGCTCCGGAGGGGCGCTGTTTTTTAGCCTCGGCTCTACTGAACACTGAACACTGGATGACTGATTCCTGACCCCCTACGGAAAGGCTACCTACCGCAGAGAGCGCAGAGGACGCAGAGTCAACTGAACACTGATTACTGATTACTGATAACTGATCACTGATTACTATATCTCATAGCAGTATTGTGCCACGAGTTCGAAAGATGGACAAACCGAGTTTGTAAGGCTTTGGCTTTGTTCGCAAAGTGAAGTAGAATTGATACCATGAATCACCATATGGGAGGATTTTCTCATCGATCTCCCCACCCTCAGTGGGCAAAGCATGGTCATCCAGCTCATCGCCGATGCCCTGGGCAACTCCCGTTGAAACTGGGCGGTCTGGGGCGAACCTCGCGTGATTGGATGGCTGCGGCCATAGAGAATATGTGACCCCCTATTCATCCACTCCCATCTTCACCCAAAAGGAGGACAATGATGTCTGATTTCCAGTTCGGTGGGGAATTCGTGTGGTTTCCCACGCCCGAGTATGTGAACGGCAGCCATGTGCAACGGTTCATGCAGGCGCATGGTTTCGAAGATTGGGACGCTCTGCATGAAGCCGCGATCTCGGATGTAGGTTGGTTTTGGGATGCCATGCTCAAGTATCTGGATATCGAGTTCTACAAACCCTATGATCAGATAGTAGACCTTTCTCGAGGGAAGCCCTGGGCCCGTTGGGCCATCGGCGGGCAGATGAACGTTGTGCACAACTGCCTGGATAAATGGATGGGCACGGAGCTTGAAGAGAAGGTGGCGCTGCGCTGGGAAGGGGAAGAGGGCACTGTCCGCACGTTGACCTACCGGGAGCTGTACGAAGAGGTCAATCGCACGGCCAACGCGCTGCGCAGCCTGGGCCTGGGCAAAGGGGATGCCACCGGGCTTTACATGCCCATGACGCCCGAGATCGCCATCGCGCTGCTGGCCATCGCCAAGATCGGCGGCGTCATCCTGCCCCTGTTCTCCGGCTATGGCGCGGCCGCGGTGGCCACCCGCCTGGCCGATGCGGACGCGAAGGCCGTGTTCGTGGCCGATGGCGCGTACCGCCGCGGGCGCATCGTCAACATGAAGGCCATCGCGGATGAAGCCTTGAAGCAGGTCCCCACGGTGGAGCACGTCATCGTGCATCGCCGCACAGGGGTGGATATCCCCTGGACCGAAGGCCGCGACCACTGGTGGCACGAGCTCATCCCCCATCAATCTCCCGAAGCTTCTACCGAAGTGACCGAGGCCGAGGACCTGATCATGATCATCTACACCTCGGGCACCACGGGCCGACCCAAGGGCGCGGTGCACACGCACATTGGCTTCCCCATCAAGGCCGCGACCGACATGGCCATGGGCCTGGACCTGCGCCGGGATGACACGCTGTATTGGATGACCGATATGGGCTGGATGATGGGCCCGTGGGAGGTGTTCGGAACCCTGATCCTGGGCGCGACCATGCTTTTCTATGACGGCGCGCCCGATTATCCTGACGTGGACCGGCTGTGGAAGCTGGTCGCGGACCACCGCGTCACCCATCTGGGAGTCTCCCCCACGCTGATCCGGGCGCTGATGGCTCATGGCGAGGAGCCCGTGAAAAAGCACGATCTCTCCAGCCTGCGCGCGTTCGGCTCCACCGGCGAACCCTGGAACCCCGACCCCTGGATGTGGCTCTTCCAGGTGGTGGGCGAAGGCAAACGGCCCATCATCAACTATTCGGGCGGCACCGAGATTTCGGGCGGCATTGTCATGGGCAACGTGGTCAAGCCCCTCAAGCCCGCGGCTTTTTCGGGCCCCAACGTGGACATGGCCGCGGACGTGGTGGATGACGATGGCAACCCCGTGCGGGGCCAGGTGGGCGAGCTGGTGGTGCGGGAGCCCTGGATTGGCATGACCCGAGGTTTCTGGAAGGACCCCGAGCGCTACATCGAGACCTATTGGAGCCGCTTCCCCGACGTGTGGGTGCATGGCGATTTCGCGGCCATCGATAAGGATGGGCAGTGGTACATCCTGGGCCGCTCCGATGACACCATCAAGGTGGCGGGCAAGCGTCTGGGCCCGGCCGAGGTGGAAAGCATCCTCGTCACCCACCCCGCGGTGCTGGAAGCGGGCGCGTTCGGCGTGCCTCACGAAATCAAAGGCTCGGCCCTGGTGGTGGCCGTGGTCCTGGCTTCCGGGTATGAACCCAGCCAGGAGCTGGCCGATGAGCTGAAGGCCCTGGTGGTGAAGGGCATGGGCAAGGCCCTCAAGCCCCAGGATGTCATTTTCGTTCCCGATCTGCCCAAGACCCGCAACGCCAAGGTCATGCGGCGGGTGCTACGCGCGGCCTATCTCGACCAGCCCGCGGGCGACCTCAGCGCGTTGGTCAACCCCGATGTGGTGGAAGCCATCCGGGCGATCGGAAGACAGGCAAGAGCTTGAGGTCCTACCCATTTGGTCCCTCCCCACTCCGAGACGGAGAACGTTGATATGCATTTTTTGCGTCGCTCGATCAGATTCTGGTTGATCTGGAGCATCATCAGCCTGAGTCTGGGATTGCTTTTTACTTCGAATGCTCGCCCCAGCCTGGCCTACGGCCCCGCGCCCGCGGCGTCGGACATGGCCCTGCGTGGGAGAGAACCGCACACGGTATGGATCATCGGAGACAGCCTGACGCATGGATTGTTTGCATCCTCAGAAGAAACCGCGTATCGCAATCTACTTTTTCGAGCCTTACAAGCAAACCATCCCGGCAGCATTCATACCACTTTTTGGATGGGCGTCTGCACGCTGGCCGGATTAGAAGCGAGTTGGGATAGCTTTGTAGGCCAACCTGATGTGCTTTTCCTGGAACTGGGGATCAATGATTTGGGCAATCAGCATTGCCCTCAAGTCCCGGAAGCCAGTTGGAAGGCCCATTATGGCGCGATGTTGGATAAGATCAGAGCAGACGCTCCCGGCGTCCAAATCATCGTGGGCACAATTCCCTGGTGCAACTGGCCGGCCGATAGTGATGAGTTCTCGCACGCGCAGAAATACAACGGATGGATTCGGGAAGAGGCCAGGGCCCGGTTGATTCCTGTGGCGGATCTGTGGCAGGCCACACTCAACAAAAAGGATGGCATTTCAACACCGGATCAGCCAAGTGTTTTTCCGCCATACTTTCATGGCGATTACTTCCATCCTAATGACATCGGACATCAAAGACTGGCTCAAACCTTCTTTCAAACCTATCGGATCCACCAGTTTCAAATCTTCCTTCCCTTTCATCGGTAGCCCTCTTCAACGAGGCGAATATCCATAATCCCTATCAGTCAAAGGAGCTGATTGATGGACTTTACCCTCGACAGTGAACACCGCATGTTGCAAGAGATGATCCGCGATTTCGTGGAGAAGGAGGTGAAGCCGCGGGCCGCGGAAGTGGACCGGGAACACAAATTCCCCAAGGAGAGTATTGAAAAAATGGGGCCGCTGGGCCTGTTGGGACTGAATGTGCCCGAAAAATGGGGCGGCGCGGGGTCCGATACCCTGGCGACGGCCATCCTCTACGAGGAACTGGGCCGGGGCTGTGGCTCCACCGCGCTGACCGTAGAAGCCCACCTCAGCCTGGCTACGGCCTCTATCAACCTCTTCGGCAGCGATTTTCTCAAGGAGACCTTCCTCACCCGCCTGGCTACGGGCGAGATACTGGGCGCGCTCAGCCTTACCGAGCCGGGCGCGGGGTCTGATTTGAAAGGGGGGGTGCGCACCAAAGCGGAGAAGGTGGGCAACGAATGGGTGCTCAATGGCAGCAAGATGTGGACCACCAACGCGTCGGTGGCGGGGGTCATCGTCTTCCTGGCCCGCACTGACCCTGCGGGCGGGTCCCGCTCCCTCAGTCTCATCGCCGTGCCCACCGACACCCCAGGGCTCATCATCCACCCGGCAGAACGCAAGATGGGCCTGCACGGCTGCAAGACCCACGCGGTGACCCTGGAGGATGTGCGGGTGCCTTTGGATTATCTGGTGGGCGAGGAAGGCCGGGGGCTGCACCAGACCCTGACGGTGCTGGATGGTGGACGCATCGGCATCGGTGCCCTCAGTGTAGGCCTGGCCCAGGCCGCGTTCGAGGAAGCAGTGAAGTACGCGAAGGAACGGGAAGCCTTCGGAGGCCCCATCGCCAATCTGGAGGCTATCCAGTTCAAACTGGCGGACATGTCCACCATGATCGAGGTGGCTCGCTGGGCTGTCTATCGGGCGGCATGGCTGAAGGACCAGGGCCTGCCCTATACCCAGGCTGCGGCTCAGGCCAAGCTGTTTGCCACCGAGATGGCGGATAAAGTCTGTTTCGAGGCCATTCAGATCCACGGGGGCTACGGCTATTCTGCGGAATTCCCGGTAGAGCGCATCTATCGGGACAACCGGCTCATGCTCATTGGCGAGGGGACCAGCGAGATCAACCGTTTGGTCATTGCCCGCCATGTCCTGCAGAATTGACAATTTCCCTCAAATCGATTAAGATCATGATGGTCGTGCTAGACGGGGAGCTAGCGGTGCCCTGTACCCGCAATCCGCTATAGCGGGGTCGAATTCCTCCCCGAGGCCCGACACGGTCGCTGGTGTGCACCACCGGCGTCACGGCGTGGATCTCGTGCGGCGCGGGCCTGCGAACCGGGTCAGGACCGGGAGGTAGCAGCCCTAAGCAGTCCCCCGCGGGTGTCACGAGGGCTTCTGCGTCGTCCCGGTGGGACGCAGCCAGGATCGTCGTGGGGTCGACGGGAGGTGCACGACCGTTGACTTATCCCCCGGGGTCCAAATTGGGCTCCGGGCTTTTCTATGGTATAGTAGAGTGTCTCTATCTCTTTTGCAGGAATGCAATCATGGCTAAAAAATCTCAATCCCGCTCTCGCAAAAAACGTAAGCAACGGAAACCCAACGTTCCTGTTTACAGCGTCCCCAGGGAGGAGGCCGAAACCGCCGCTTCCGAAGCGACGGTTGCCCCGCCACCGGCGGCTGTAACCCAAACGTCATCCCCCGCGGCGGCTCCCCAAACCACCATCGATTGGGCCCAGGAATACCCCTATTTTATGTCTGATATGAAGCGGTTGGGGATCGTGGTGCTGCTCATGGTGGTACTGCTGCTGGCCCTGAACTTTGTGTTCATCTACCTCCTCTAGCCAAACTTTCTCACTCATCCATGAGGGCGCCTCCTGAACCGGGAGCGCCTTTTTTGGTGCTTTATCCCTGATAAGTACCACGAACGGCGGCTCGCCGATACCGAGGAAAACGCCTCGCGGCCAAGTTGGCGCGGGAAGCCGAGCCCGGGATGCGTAATGCGTGATGCGTAAGGCTCTCACGTTTTACGTTTCACGCATCATGTCCGTTGTCGCCTCGCTCAACGTAGGCCTGGCGATCCTTCCGCAACCGACGATCACGCTATTTTCATAGCAGGCACAAAAAAACCGCCCTGCAAGGGCGGCATGTGTGGGCGAGGAGGGACTCGAACCCCCAACCTCACGGATGTGAACCGTGCGCTCTAACCAGTTGAGCTACTCACCCAGAGCAAGACTAAGTATACCATAATTCCCGCGAAAGATCAAGTTTGGCTTCCCCGCGAGTAACATATACGGCCCCTCTCATTGCAAGGCAAGAACCACCAAGGACACGAAGTAATCGTCTAAAAATTAGTTTCCGTTTTTGTGCTCATCGACTGAAGTCGAACACTTAAGGCCTACAGCCAGACCCCCTCTTCATCTCCCCCGCAAGCGGGGGAGAACAGCGGAAGGGGATCAGATGACGGCCTCCGCCGTCCAAAACGGCGACAAAAGGGGTCGCCGAAGGGCGACCATTGGCGCGAAGCGCCTCCATAGGCACGAGTTTACTCGGCAAGGGTTGCGGCAAAAAAGGGAAGTTATTTCTGGACGCTCACCAAGGCACAAAGGGAAAGATAAACATTTTCTTCGTGTCTTTGCCTCTCCCCCTGCGTGCGGGGGAGCCGGAGGGGGCCTTTGTTCCTTCGTGGTAAAAACGTCTTGCAGAAGGAGCTAATCCTAATCCCAATCCCAATCCTAATCCTAATCCCAATCCTGATCCTATCCCCAAGCATGCGACGATTCAATCCTGGCTATACCCTGGCTTTCCTGTTGGTGCTCCTCGCGGCCTATCTAGGCTGGCGTTGGACTTATCCGCGGGCGGAGGCTTATTTCCAAAACCGCATGCACACCTTTGCCACCTACACAGTGGACGATTGGATCGCGTTTTTTCATGTGGATGAATGGTTTGGAGAACCGGATATCACCCCCGTCCCCGCGGGGCAGTATCCCTTCACCATCACCCCCCATCCGACCACGACAACCACGCCCGAACCTTGAACCAGAGGAAAATGGGAACGCAGATGCACGCAGATGCTTCGCAGATTTCCGCAGATGGTCTTATGTTCAACTACTGAACACTGAACACTGAATACTGAACACTCCCATTGTTGCCTCGCTCAACGTAGGCCTGGCGATCCGCAATCCTAATCCTGATCCGAATCCTATTTACAAAGCAGTCCGACGGCGGGCCACCCCGCGCCGATACCGACGAAAATGCCTCGCGGCCAGGGCGGCGTGACTCGTATTCCGTATTGCGTATTTGTAAAGTCTCAATACATTGTTGACACTTTATGGTCAACTAGTACAACTTCTGAAGTCTCAGGACATCGTTGACACTTGACAATAATTTTAGCTCTACTGTCATAAGATTCTGCCGCACGG
>JALWZT010000123.1 GCA_027002405.1 Anaerolineae bacterium
GACGAAGACCAACATCTCATCGAATTCGACGAATTGCCTGAGCGCCTCCGGAAAAACCTGACCGGTATAGACCTGTCCTCGAAATTCGTAACGGGTTTGTTGGGGGTATTTGCCAAGAAATGCGATGATTTTCCGCATGTAAATTCTCCAAATAAAGGTGACTACGAAGGTCTCATCACCACTTTTTGCCACGAAGACACGAAGAAGATGAAGATGCGAAGTATTTTTCCTTATTCTTCCTTCGCGTCTTCGAAAAACTTCGAGCCTTCGTGGCTTCTTGAGGCTTGAAGTCGAGTGCGTTGGCAGTTGCAAATAAAATCTGTCACAGCGCCTGGCAAGGCAATCTTGTCTCTACCAGGCGCCCGACAATTACTGAAAACCCATCTCTTTCAGCTCTGGCTGCGAGTGCAGGAGGATGACGGCATCAAGAGCTCGCGCTCTTTTTCCCCGTCCGTCCTGTCTGTATTCGAGAATCTGGCCTTGCTTCAGCACGTCATCGGGATTGCGCAAATCGGCCTTTTGCAATTTCACCTGCCCGCCGCCGTCCAGAGGATTGATGTAAGCCCCCCAATCCCGAACAGCGTGGACTTCACCGCGCTTGCGCCCCTGAGGCCAGGGTTTTTTCTTGAGCCGAACCTTGGCAAGCGCATAGGTCTCTCCCTCTTCGAGGCCCATGCTCTTACGGCTGGTCGTTTTCTCTTCCGACTTTTCTTCTGGAGGAGCTGGCAGGCTGACTCCTGGCAGTTTCACCCGTCCGTAACCGCTGGAGGTTTTGGCCCCCACGCCAAACTCCAGCAGGGCCAGACCCAAAATCTCGAAGGCTTTCCCCACCCAGGCTTCGGGCCCGGCCAGGGCGATGAGATACTTGCCCGTGGCGCTGATGAAAGGAATGATGGTGGGGCTGTCCCAGTCCGCGGGGGCGACGCCTTCCTTCTGATAGTAATCCCGATGATGTACGGTGATGACATCGGGCCAGAGAAAGCCCTGTTTGGCGCTTTTGGGAATGTACAGGGCGTCGAAAAAGGTGACATAGCCGGCGCTGGTGGTGTCACCGAACAGAATGCGATGCGCTTCGCCTCCCTTGTTCCAGGCGGCATTCTCCAGGCGCAGGTGAGCGTAAGAAGATGCCAGGCCCTTGAGGGCGCTGCCGGGAATGAAGGGCAGGCCGTAGGTGTGGTGCAGCGAGATGGCGTTTTCCAGCACGCTGTCTGCGCCCAGTCCTACGACCATCCTCCCCAGCACCTCGCCTTTCTCCATCCGGGCGTCCAGTTGTTGCAGCACGCGCTGCCAGCGATCGAAACTGCGTTGATAGAAGGAAGGCTCCTCGATGCCCGCTGCCGACTTGAAATGCGCCATCTGGGGCGTATCCTTATCTGCTGGCGGCGATTCATCCCGTCGCAATTGCTCGGGCAGGAATTTATCCAGCCACAGACCGGGATGGTCTTTATGGCCAAACGTCATCCTGTCGAATACGCTTCTACGACTGTCTATCATGATTCTTCATCTCCTTCGACGGTGGGGTCCACATCCAGAATGGATTGGGCGAAGCGCTTGTACCAGGCCAGCGCGGCCAGCACATTTTCGGTGAGGTGCATATAGGCCATCATGGCGTCATTGCGGCTGCGGGCCAGCAGATCAGTTTTCGCACCGCCATCCAGCACGACCTCGGCCAGATGCTCCAACAGTTGCTTGTGAGCTGGTTTGCCACGGGCCTCGACAAAGGCCAGCGCCTGCACCAGCCCGGCCTGACGCACCAGCACCGGCAGACGGTGAGCCATGGAGCCGTAGGCGTCTCGGTAGTCCTCGTCTTTACCATGCATTTCGTAGACCTGCACGTATGCTTGAGCTGCATAGCTCTGTTCTCGAGTTTTCATGATGTGCCTCCATCAAACCAGATGCATCACGCAAATGCCTCGGCCTACCGTGGCGTTGCCGCCCACTTGCAGAGGTTTTTGCATGATATGAGTCAGAGTATCGAATACCTGCTTGGGCGCAGCCCCCACCGCCTTGATCTGAGTGGCGACCACCATCCCGGCCATAATGGTTTCGGCCGGCAGCGCTTCTTCATACCACAAACCGCCTTTTTTCACGGTCTTGCTATCGTCCTTCAATTTGATGCGAGCCGTCACATCCAGGCCCACCTGCATCAGATAGCGCATCACATCATCCTGCACCACGCAAAGCCGTTGGGCCAGGATATTCTGCCAATCAGTATCGGTGGGGAAGAGTATGGGCGCCAGCCACTGGGCCCAGGCATCCACTTCTCCCTGACCGCTGGCGCTGAGCAGCAGGTCTTCCAGCACGACATGCTCATCATCCACTTTGAGGGCGGTGGCCTGGGCTGACACAGCGCTGGTTTCCTGCTCATCGCCCAGGTTGGGCAGGGACAGATTCGATACATCCATGCCCATGTTGTTGGCGTCACGCAGCAGACGGCGCAAAATGAAGGGGCAGGTCACCCAGGCGAAAGTTCCGGCCAGACTGCGCACGGGCAGCAGCAACAAACGCAGGTCGGTGAACATCGCCGAACTGGCATGCTCGTGAGCGCTGTTGGTTTCCGGTCCGAAGACAGCTACGCGCGCATCATCTGGCGATGCGTCTCGCAAAACGCCTTTGACCGAGGAGCCGGGGATAATGGGGAGATCGGAGCCCTTTTCGCGGGCGATGGGGAGATCGATCACGCCCACGCCGCGTCCTGTACCAGCGTGCAGCGGCGTGATGGCATGAAGAAAGAGTAGTTTGGTTTCCATGAGAATAGCTCCTTATTCCAGATAGTCGAGAAAGGCTTTGAGAACGTCGGGTTCGCCATTGAGAATTTGATTCAAAGGCTCTGTTCTGGCATCTTGAGGCGTCAAGTCAGCGCTTACTGTATTTTTCCCCGAAGGAAAACCTGCCACTTCTAATCCTTCAGGGGGAATCTTGGGCGCGTCCAGAATAGCGGCCAGGCCAACTGATCCATGTCGACACGCAAAAGGCCGTAACAGTAATGGACTGGAAAGACGATCTGTAGTCTTTCCTTGAACAGGCCTGCCTTGTAATGTAAATGAATCGGTAGGCAGCAGTCCCTTGTCATGGGGCATGTGGAAGATGATGGGAAGACCAAACTTGCCGCGAGGGAATTTTTCTATCAGAGCAGGCCTGCTGACATTGGGAGGCCATTTGAGAGATTTCCCAAAACGCTTGCGAATATAGTTGGCTTCGGGCCACAGGCTTAATCCAAACTTCTTGTGTCGCCATTGTCTGAACGACTGAAGATCATCAATTAACGTCCGCCAGGCGTCTGTTGCAGTTTTGTACGAACCGATCGTCTTGATGTGCATATCGACGCCTAGATGAGGCACATATGGATGCCAATGCCCCACGGCATAATGTTTCAGATTTTGATAAATCCAATCATCAACTTCTGAACATTTGGGAACATCAATATGCTTCATTCGTCCATTTTCATGCAAAGATACAAGCTGCAAAGCGCCAAACCCGCGACGCGTGCGCGCTCCGACGCCGCCAAACGTTTCCCAGGCCCACAGTGCAGCTTCAACATCTTCCCTGAGGGAGTCAGAAAAATGGATATCCATCCAAAACTCGACACCAACCAGCACGCCTTTTGTGTCCATGCCAACCTCGGCCTTATCCTGACTCGGTTGAAGAGGAAAAGCAGCATAAGGCGGAACAACGCTGTCTTTTCTTGGTTGCACTTTGGGGGAGCCCCCTTTTCCTGAAACAACCTCAAAAGGTCTGTCGATCTTGCCTCCACTCGTCTTTACAACATGAATTGAGAGCTTTGATGGACCCGGCTTGCCCGCGGCTGCTGGCGAGCCCCAGATAGCTTCTTCCGCTTGCTTCATGGCAACCAGATCACCGCCGAACTGGCCACCGCGGGTGGCCCGCCACCAGAAACGCAATTGCCCGCGTATCTCGGCGCCGCGTACGATGGTCACCGGGTCCGCTTGAGCAGGCTCGACGCCGCCGCCATACAACGGCGTGATGATCTTGTAATGACGTAGTTGGGTGATAACGCCCGCCTTGGGTTTGACTTCAGGGGGCGACAGAGTGGGGTCTTTTCGCATCAGATTTCCTCCTTTGAGGGGGCGGTCTCGGGCCAGACGCCCAAAACCGCCAGACCAAAACCGTCCAGTTGATCCTGTTCGGCGTCGCTGATGTTGGTCATCCAGTGATTTTCAACCCATCGCCCGATAGCCGCATCATCCCCTTCCAGACGCAGGAAGAAAACAGAACCGGCGGGCGTGAGGCGACGGGTGGGCTTGGGGCGTTTTTTCTCCAGGTCCCAACCCGAAACCACCTGATATCGACGCACCGCCGCGGCTTCGAGGTGGGGTTGCACGCCATCCCCGCCTTTCAGCAACACGTTGGGGGTATAAGCAGGGCCTTCCTTCTCGCTGCCAAAGATCGCTGGCGTAAGCAAAATCAGGCGGCAGCGTTTTTGACTGACGATGGTCTTTTTAACGTTCGATGGCAACACGGGAAAATCTTGCTCAACGGTGCGCCAGGCCGCAATTCTGCGCTCACCGCCCAGCGGCCCGACAGAGAATGCAGGCTGTTTCGAAGATCGCACCGCCAGCGCCAGTCTGCGGTTCCATGCCTCAAAAACCAGCCCGCGCGTCTGAAAGAGCGCGCCCTCTTCGGCTATTCCGGTTTGGATGTTGATTTTGACATGAATGCGCGCTTCTTCGACCGGGCCATCAATGCCCAGCGCCTCCGGATGAACGGCGTCATCGCCAGGAGCCAACAGCCATTGATCGAATGCCCGCCAATGCCAGAAGCGGGGAGGCTCTTTCAGAGGTTTCCGCGGATCGTAGCTTCGCATCCCCACCAGACGCAGTCCCGGCGGCAGGTTGGTTTCGCCCGACGTCTGGGGCAGGGGGGCCAGCCACTTGCGCAGGGCCTGCGCCGAGTCCCCTGGCTCCGCCGCCAGCAGCAACGCGTCCGCTGGCGCAGGCGCATACCATTCCGGATCATTGTCTTTGAGATCGATCAGCAGGGGCCCCTGGATAGGAATCTGACGGGCTTCTTCAGGTTCCAACGTAAAAATCCCGGTCTTGTTATCCAGGCCTGATTGGGTTCTGACGCCCCCGGCCATCGTCGAAGGCAGGGGAAATGGCAGCGTCGCGGCCCGGGCGCCGGGCGTGGGGCCAAATGGCCTGCCATCACGTACGATGAGTGGATCACGAGGTTCGATTATCCATACTTTACTCATGCTTGCATACCTCCATAACGGCGTCATCAGGCTGCTGTCCGGCCAGATCCGCGACCTCAGCAAACAAACGCGCCACAATTAGCTCATCGGCAATGCCTGCAACGCCTGCCGTAGAAGTTTTGAAAAGCGTTGTGAGACACTTTTGCAGGGTCTTATCTATAGGGCTTTGGCCTCGCTCCGATCGTTTTCTCCCCAGCAAACGCACGGCCTCCAGAATGATTACATCTGAAAGCGCTGGATAAGCAGGATCATCTTTATCCACGCCAATCCGTCGAGTCATATCTCGTAATTCGTAGCCGATCTTATCGGGGATAGCCTCTTTTTGATGAAGATAGGTAAACAAAGCAATACGGCGATCCAGCTCGCCCCAAGGGCCGATGACTGTGGTCGTAGCGCCACTGCGTTTGGCCACGGCAATCGTCAACGCATTCTTCTCCGGTCGCAGGGTTTTTGCATCGTATTCTGCTTTGCGGGCCAGTGTCAGTGCATCAGCCAGAGGATCGAGATGATGGCTAATGGCAATCCCTACAGAGAACGTGGGGACCTGTCCCTCCTTGTTTTTCAAGCCGCTTTCCTTCATGATGTCCACGAATGTTCGAGATAATTCAGCGGCGCATGACAACACGGTATGGACTGGGAGAAACGCCATCACATCATCGCCTCCGGCATAGATCAGCGATCCCTGATGGTTTTCGACAACCTTCTTCACTTCGTTCGCAAACCCCGCCAGAGTGAGCGAGAACTTCCTGTGATCCTCGGTCGTCTGCTGAGCGTCAATCATCTTGCCTATGTGATCGCCATCTCCCACCAGCAGTGCGTAATAGGATTGTGGACGACGACCGTCGTTGATGGTGCGAAAGAATGTCTCCAGTGCAGCTTCGGCAGAACCCAGCACTTCGCCGCTGAAAAATTCCGCCAGACGACCAGGATAGAGGATGTGCCCATCATACCGGCCAAAAGCGGGATGAGGCGAGCCAGGAACATTGCCAAGCGCTTCTTTGTCCAGCCCAAGTTTGAGCAGACTCTGCACATAGTTGTCAACCGCATGCTTTTGAGAAGCATCCAACTGGGCTAGATAGGGCAAGGCGGCTACATGAGAGGTGCTGAAGAATCGGATATCTTTGCGTCGGCTGCCATGTCGTTTCAACAAACCAACTCCGGAAAGTCTCTCGCCGGGCCGGACATGGTACTGTTGATATAACTGCACGGGGCTGAGATCATCAAAGATGGTTTCAGGCAAGACCGATTCCCGCTGGCCATCCAGAGAGGATTTGGGAATTGCATCACCCCATGAGGGTTGCCGAAATGCCCGGGTATTCTTTCGGGCGGCCATGAGCGATTCGAGCGATCTCCGTTGGCGATGATACGCTGTCGTATTTTCAAAAGTCACAGACACCCAATAATACTCGATCAAATCATCCACTTGATCGTTGGCCACTTTTCTGTCAAAGGCCCCCTTAATGCGTCCAAATGCCTCCTGTCGAATACATTTCAACCTTTCATTCAACGCCTGACTGATGAGCTTATCGAGATCGACAGGAGGTGAATCCTCCTTGATTGCGACAAGAACACGATTGGCGACGTTAAAACCACTTTCTGCATCCAAATCAGCTAGGGAGGAGGGCGCTGGAAAAATCAAAT
>JALWZT010000124.1 GCA_027002405.1 Anaerolineae bacterium
CTGCGCATCCAGGGTCGCGAGGCCACGGCCATGTACATCCTCAACGAGGTCCAGAAGGTTTACCGCTCCCAGGGTGTGGGCATCCACGACAAATACATCGAGATCATCCTCCGCCAGATGCTGCGGCGGGTCAACATCATCGATCCGGGTGACACCGAATTCCTGCCCGGCGAAGTGGTGGATCACTTCACCATCCGCAAGATCAACGACCAGATCCGCGAGCAAGGCGGTCAACCTGCGGAATATGAGTACGTCCTCATGGGCCTGACCAAGGCCTCGCTGAACACGGAGAGCTTCCTGGCGGCTGCATCCTTCCAGGAAACCACCCGGGTTCTGACCGATGCCGCGGTGCGGGGTGCGGTGGACCATCTGCGCGGGCTCAAGGAGAATGTGATCATCGGTAAGTTGATCCCGGTGGGCACAGGCTTCAAGGCCCGGATGGAGGCTGCTGCCCGACGCAAGGCCCTGGAGGAAGAAGCCAAGAAGGAAGAAAAGGAAGAGATCGAAACCCTGGACGCCATCATCAGTGAGGAAGCCCAGGAGATGAATCTGGGCGACCTGGATGAGCTGGGCATGCCAGTGGGCGGCCTGGCCGGTGCGGACCTGGATGAACTTCTGGGCGACGACAGCGGCATGAGCGTCGAAGGCGATCTCGACGACCTGCTCTAACCCCTTCCCCCCTGCCCTCAACCCGTCACGCTTCGGCGTGGCGGGTTTTTCTTTCTCCAACCTCATTTCTTCTCGCCCCGCAATTCATGATGTCACCTAAACGTCCCCTTGATGACCAGGCCCGTGCCGAAGCGCCGGGCGAATTTATCCTTCGGACGGAAGGCTATACCCATTACCAGGTGGATGGTCCAGCAGAGGGCCCCCCGGTTGTCCTCATTCACGGATTTTCCACCCCCATGTTCATTTGGGACCCTTTGTATCAGGCCCTGGTTCAGGCCGGGGCGCGGGTGCTGCGGTATGATTTATACGGTCGGGGTTACTCGGATCGTCCTCCAGGCCCTTACCATCGGGATCGATTCGACCGTCAGCTCGCGGAGTTACTGGACGCGCTGGATTGGCCCCGGCCCACCGGGCTGGCTGGTCTTTCCATGGGCGGTGCCATTGCCGCGGTCTACACCCAACGACGCCCGCATCAGGTCTCCAGGCTATTGCTGTTGGACCCGGCCGGTTTGCCCATGCCTGAAACCTGGCAGCAGCGTCTCGCCCGAATGCCCATCCTGGGCGACCTATTGTTCGCCTTGTTGGGAGACCGCATTCTGTTGGGTGGATTGAAAAAGGATTTCAAGGAGCCTGGGGATCTGGAGACATACATCGAGCGCTATCGAGTCCAGATGCAATTTCCTGGCTTCAAACGCGCGCTGCTTTCCACCCTGCGTTCCGGGCTACTGACCAACACCCAAGACGCGTTTCAGGCCCTTTCCCAACTGGACATCCCCATCCTCATCCTTTGGGGCGAGGAGGATCAGGTGGTGCCCTTGGAGGTAGGCCGGACCTTACAACATCTGCTTCCCAGGGCAACGTTCCACACCATTCCCAACGCCGGGCACATTCCCCATCGGGAACAGCCGGAACGGGTCATACCGCAGGTGAAAGCGTTTCTCTTGCCCGAATAACCTTCCCTGCTCCCAATCCCCGCTTGAGAAGACTTCCGAAGTATAGTCGATCATCCCGCATGACAGACATGTCTGGATTTGACAAAGGGCGAGAAATCCGGTACAATGCCCCTCGTAATCAAATAAGCAAGGGGGCGTAGTGTAGTGGTCAACACGCCGGCCTGTCAAGCCGGAGATCGCGGGTTCGAGTCCCGTCGCTCCCGCCTCAAGTAAAAATCCTGGACTGGGCTGTTCTGGATTTTACTTACCTGAGCCAACCTTCCGCCAAAGGTTGGCTCTTTTTTGTTGCTCCAGATAGACAACAAAAAGGGGTATCAAGGGTTGATAAGGTGCAAATG
>JALWZT010000125.1 GCA_027002405.1 Anaerolineae bacterium
GAGTGTGGGGGTCGGGGTAGGCGTGCGCTCGATGGTGGGCTGGCTCGCGGGCGGTAGCTCGGGGATTCCACACCCGGCCAGGGGGACCAACAGAATCAAGAAAGCAAGGATTAGGAGAAGGGGGCGGGGGTAGGTGGTCATGATGAGGGAAATAGGAGCAGGATTAGGATTAGGATTAGGATCAGGATTGAGGATTGGCAGGCTCGAGGTGAGTGGTAGGCGGTGTTCAGTGTTCAGTGTTCAGATGATAAACATAAAAGCCATCTGGGGAAATCAGCGTTGCGAAGCATCTGCGTCATCAGCGTTCTATTGCCGTCGTTATTAGGAGAATGGATAGTGGATATTGGGTATCTCCCTTGGGTTGGAGCGATTCGAATATCCAATATCAAATACCCAATACCTCATCAAAGCCTCAACCCAGGCTGGCCTTGAGGGTTTCTTTGATGGAGGCGAAGAGGGGTTCGCCGGTGCGTTGCATGACTTCGATGTTGAGCATGGCTTCCAGTTCCTGGCGTTCACCGTGGGTCACCAGGGCCAGTTCATGGGCCCGAATGAGGACGTAAGGGTAGTTCGCCCCTTCGGCGTCTCGCACCAGGGCGCGATGCACGCGATCCACCAGGCCCGGTTGTTCGGCAGCCCATTGGGGGATTTCCACCCGGGCGATGTAAGGGGTTTGAGGATCGCGAGAAACATTGAGGTAGAAAAAACAAATGGTTTGCCCCGCGCGGGCAAAGTCTTCTTCGTTTGCCTGAGCTGTGCTGCGGAAAAGAACAGTACGCTGGTTGGGAGCCAGATCAGCGAAAAGCGCGGTGTCGGTCAAGGCCCGATAACGCGAGTTGCGTACATTTTGCGTGGTTATGGCGTCCTCTGGCAACTGCAGGATGTGCAGCAGACGCAGCACATTGGCAGAACGAGGCCGCGCCACGTAGCCGATGGGAATGGCACCGCTGGCCTGGATATCGGCCAGAGCCCGCAAATACGCCTGCACCCGGGCCTGGCCCAGGGCTTGTTCCCGCCCTTTGCGTTCTTCTCGAACCCAGGTCAACAAAGGCCCATCGGTCAGGGCCAGGACCAAGCGTTCCCGGTCTTCCCCCAGGTACGCGCGCTCCCGGGCCGCCCATCGCGCCAGCTCTCTCATCTCCTCCAATTCCCGGTGATCATTGATATCCTGGGCAGTACGCAGGTTGAGCTCGTCATCATAGAGATCGCGTTCCTGGTAGAAAAGTTGCGGATGGGTGCTCACCCAAGGGGCCTGGCCCGAGCCCTGGCGCAAAAGAATGACCCCGGTGTTGATCAGGTAATAAAGGGCCGGGCCATGCCGGTCGGGGTAGATTTGGGACCCATCCACCGCGATGAGGGTCGCCTCCTCATCCGCAGGCGCAGGGGTATAGCGGGCATCCAGGCGGTCTTCACAAGGCCACGCGCCCCGCCAGGTGGGGTCCGCCCTTTTCACGGTCCGGATTTTCTCGTCCAGGGCTTCTTGATCCACCTGGGCGTACTGAGCCAGGGCGCGACGGGCCTGCGCGATCTTCTGGGCATAATCGGCCCGTTGCCGCGCGATGGCCTGGCTCATGTCGGCCACTTGGTCCATGAGTTTAGGGAGTTCGAGCATACTTACGACAGGCCGTCCTGCTTTGTAAATAGGATTTGGATCAGGATTAGGATTGAGATCATCAGGACAACGTTGAGCGAGGCAACAATGGGAGTGTTCAGTATTCAGTGTTCAGTGTTCAGTGTTCAGTAGCGCCGAGGCTAGAAACAGTGCCCCCGCGGGGCTAGCCGGAATTATCCGGCGCCGTTCTTTAGCGCCCGAGGCTGAACGAACCTGTTGGTTTACTATTGGTCCGCTGAGGATACTCCCTCCCGGCCGTTTTTCCAAGAGGGGATGGGTCTTACGTAGCCCCTCCGTTCCGGGCGATCACCCCTCCCCCGCAAGCGGGGGAGGGGCAGGGGTGGG
>JALWZT010000126.1 GCA_027002405.1 Anaerolineae bacterium
TGCGCCGCCCCCCGACATCGGCCATGAGGTCCTCGGCCCCAAAGGCCAGGGCTTGCAAACGGGGGGTGGCTTCTGCGATTTCAGTCAGGCGAACCACCCCCAGCGCGGTTTCGATAAGGGCCAGCAGTGCGATGCTGCCTATGGGCCAACCGTGATGGGTTTCGGCTTCCAGGATGCGAGCATCCACCCACAACAGGTCCTTGGCCGAACTCACCTTGGGAACCATGATGGCATCCGGACGAAGGGGGAGGATCGCTTCCAGGTCCGCCTGGGCCAGGGAGGTGTGCGCTTCGTTGATGCGCACGCAGCGCTCGGTGGCGCCGAAATCCAACCGGCTCAAGGCCCGAGCCACAAGGGTTCGGGCCTCTTGCTTCTGATTCAGGGCCACCGCGTCTTCCAGGTCCAGGCACACACTATCGACCTCCAGGCCCGCGGCCTTGGTCATCATTTTCATGCTGGTGCCGGGCACGTAAAGAAGGGCACGTCGGGGTCTCATGGGGCCTCCTTTATGCCTGATTCAGGCGACGGCGAAATTCGATGCGAACGCGTTCCAGGGTGGCCTCCACTTGCGCCACGGTCACACCCTGCACCTGGGCGATTTCTTCGGGGGTGAGCCGCCCTCGGGTCCACAGGTCCAGAAGGATGCGGGTCTGTTCGGGAAGTTCATCGTAAAGATGGGCCAGTCGGGCCCGCTGGGGGAGGCTGCCTTTCACGGGCTCGGGTTCCACCCCCAGGGTTTCCAAAAGCTCATCTTCGAAACTCTCTTCCAGCAACACCATGGAGGGCTCTGGCGGCTCCCATTCCGCATCATCCAACTCTTCCACCAGAAGGATATCCCCATCCGCATCCACGGTGATCTGGGGGATTTCATCCATCATCTGGATTTCATCCTTGAGGATATCTTCCAGGCTGACCGCGCGGCGATGCCAGGCTTCTTGCTGAATGATTTCATCTAACCGGCGATTGGCCATCTGGAAGAGCGCCACGCGCAGGCTTTTTTCGTCCTGAGGCAGAGACTCCCACTGCTGATAGACCGCGAGCCAGAGGTCGTCTATGACGTCATTGGGTTCGTAAAGCCCGGGCGGCAGCAGGCCGCGGCGTTCGGCCGAACCCAGGCGTTGACGGATGTAGTTCCGCAAGCCGGGGGCGACCTGCTCCAGGGCCAGGGAGAAAGCCTGGAGGTCCTGTTGCGCTTTGTGGGTGTGGAGGGTATCCATGATGGTTTGCATGGGCTTGTTTTCCGGGGAATCTGTTGATGGGGATGAAAAACGGAGAAATGGGGGACGCAGATTTCCGCAGATGTTCGTCATGCTGAGCGACCGGAGGGAGCGAAGCATCTAGCGAGTGAAGCGAGCGCCATGCCGTGTTTTTTGCGCTTCGCTAGATTTCCTTCGGCGAGGTCCTTCACTTCGTTCAGGACAAGCTCAGGACATGCCTCGGTCGCTTCGCTCCCTCGGAATGACGTTTCGTTGTCGCCATTTCCTTCGTGGCTTATTTACGGAACAATCATCCGCGTTCATCCGCGTTTGTCCGCGTCCTGTCGACGGCGCGATTACGACGTCCTGACTTCGACCTGGTAATGGAAGGCGTACTGGCCCAACACGGCCTGCACCGCGGCCTCGCCCGCGGCCTGTTCGACCCCAGGGACCAATACTACCGAAACATGCACCTGGGTGCCGTGCAACTTGCTGGGCAGGGCCTGCACCACCGCTTCGGCCACCTCGTCCAGCGCGTTCAAAGCCGCGGTCAGCACCTCCTGGATTTGCATCCGTACCAACGCGGGCTTGAAGATCTTGCCCACCGCGGTGACGGGCATTTGCTCGATGAGGTACACCTGTTTGGGGATGGCCGCGCGTTCGGGCACATGGGCCTGGGCAAAAGCGAGGAGCTCCTCCGCGGTTGCTTCCGCGCCCGGTTTGAGCTGCACATAGACCACGGGCACCTCGCCCACCCTGGGATCGGGTCGGCCCACGGCCGCGGCCAGAGCCACCGCGGGATGACGATGCATGGGCTCTTCGATCAATTTGGGATCGATGTTGTGGCCCCCGCGAATGATCAGCTCTTTCTTCCGGCCCGTCAGCCAGAAATACCCATCCTCATCCTGCCGGCCCAGATCACCCGTGTTCAGCCACGGCCCGCGGCCGTCGCCCAAATCCACCCAGATGCCCTGGTTGTGGATATCCTCCAGATAGCCGGGGAAGACGTTGGCGCCCCGGATAAGCACCGAGCCGATCTCATTGGCCGGCAGAACCTCGCCCGTGCCATCCTCATCCACCCGCGCGATCACCATCTCTTGATAAGGGATGCGAAAACCAATGGAGCCGATGCGCCGTTCCCCTTCCGGAGGATTCACAGAACTCACGCACGTCCCTTCTGTAAGCCCATAGCCTTCCAGGATGCGCAGCCCGGTACGCCGCTCGAATTCCTTGAACACCTCCACCGGCATGGGGGCCGCGCCGCAGATCGCGTATTTCAGGGAGCTCACGTCCGCATCCCCAATGGGCACATGCAGCAATCCCGCGTACACCGTGGGCACACCGCTGAAGAAGGTCACCCGGTAATGCTCCACGATCTTCCAGAAATTGGGGAACAGGGTTTTATCCCGATACCCCATAGGGGTAGCCAGCACCACCGTGGCCCCGAACATCCAGGGGATCAGCCCGGTGACGATGACCGCGTTCACGTGATACAAAGGCAATCCACACAAGAACACCTGGCCCGGCTCCACCTCCAGCACCATGCCCGGCGACCAGGCATCGAACACCTCGTTGCCATGGGTATGTTGGGCGATCTTCGGCGCGCCTGTGGTGCCTCCGGTGTGGAAATAAGAGGCGATGTCGTCTGGGCGGATATCCCGCTGAAAGATGAGCTTATCCCCGGGCTGCGCCTTCATGGCCGCGTTGAAATCCACCACCCGGGCGTGGGCGATGGTTTCGGGCAGGGAGGGCTTGGGCATCCCTGGGATGAAATCGGCCAGGTCCACCACCAGGACCGTCTCCAGGGTGGGCACCTTTTCCACCACCGAAGAGGCCTTTTCCCAGATATCCACCCCTGGGAAGGGCGCGAGGGTCACCAGCATCCGGCTTTGAGCCGCGTTCATGATGTCCACAAACGCGTCGGGCTCCAGCAAGGGGTTGATGGGCCCCACGATCCCTGCGATCTCTCCCCCGAAAATGGTAAGGAACGCCTGGGGCAGGTTGGGCAAGATCATGGTCACCACCTGGCCCGGCCGCAGCCCCAGGGCATGGAACATGTTGGCGGTTTGGTGCAGGGCCCCCAACCATTCCCGATAGGTGAAAGCAATCCCCTGAGCATAACTCTGGCCCTGAAGGAAAAAGTGCAAGGCCACCCCGTCGGGATTCAGGGCCGCGCCCCGACGGATGGCTTCGTAGGTGTTGGGCGGGAGGTCCCGCTCCTCCAAAGGGATTTGTTCGATGGCCTCGATATCGGCCAGGGTCGCAACGTAAGACATGGGATTAACTCCTTATCTTTTGAACCTTATTATCTCGCTTTCATGTATGATAAAATACCGGGTAGCCATTGCCAAAACCACTCTTCCCCTGTTGCGAGGCGTGTATGATCCCCACGTATGCCGATCTCCTGCGGCCCGCGTCCCGGCGGGCAGGACTCCTCTACGACCTTTCCATGATGGTGGTGGGCTCCTGGCTCATCGCCCTTTCCGCGCAGATCACCATCCCCTTGCCTTTCAGCCCGGTTCCCATCACAGGGCAGACCTTTGCCGTGCTCTTCCTGGCCATGATGCTGGGTTCGCGGCGGGGCGCGGGCACCATCCTCCTCTATTTGGGCCAGGGGCTGATGGGCTGGCCCGTTTTTGCCGGGGGAGGAGCTGGCCCAGCCGTGTTGATGGGCCCCACGGCCGGATACCTGCTGGGCTTTGTGCCCGCAGCCTTCCTGGCCGGATGGCTGGCCGAAAAAGGCTGGGACCGCCACCCGTTCCTCACCATCCTGGCCATGATCGCGGGCAATAGCGTCATCTATCTTCTGGGCGTGGGATGGCTCAGCCATTTCCTGGGCCTTCAACAAGCCATCATGGTTGGGCTTTTCCCCTTCTTGCTGGGAGACCTCTTCAAGATCATCCTCGCCGCGTGGCTCTTGCCTTTAGGCTGGAAATGGGTGCAGCGATGACCAAAATTGCCATTTTCTCCGATTCCCATGATCAGGTCTGGCACCTGATGACCGCGCTGGAGCAAGCCCGAGACCTGGGCGCGGAGGTCTTGCTCCATTGTGGCGACATGAACGCGCCTTTCATTGTGGGACTGCTGGCCCGCCATTTCTCGGGGCCTATCCACCTGATTTTCGGCAACAACGAAGGCGACGGTCGCTTGATCCAGACCCAGGCGGCCAAATACCCCCAGGTCACCCATCATGGCGACTACGCGGAACTCACCCTGGGCGACCGCCGGATCGCCATGATCCACTACCCCGACCCGGCCCGACGCCTGGCCCAATCCCAACAATTCGATCTGGTGTGCTACGGCCACGACCACACCCGGCACCGGGAGACCCTGGGCCAGACCTTGCTGGTCAATCCGGGCGAAATCCTGGGCCTGAAACATCCCCCCACCTGGGGGCTGTACGATACCGAAACCCACGAATTCACGTGGGTGGAGATCCCCACCCCTTTGCAGCCGCTGTTCCGTAAATAGGATTCGGATCAGGATTAGGATTGAGGCCGTCAGGACAACGTTGAGCGAGGCGACAATGGGCGTCAAACGTAAAACGTGAAACGTCAGGTCATGACGTATGACGTTTGACGCTTGACGAACTCGGCTTCCCGCGCCAGCCTGGCCGCGAGATGTTTTCATCCGTATCGGCGAACTGCCGTTCGTGGTGACTGCTTTGAAAATAGAGTAATCAGTGATTAGTTATCAGTAATCAGTAGAGCCCCGCGACGTCATTCCGAGGGAGCGAAGCGACCGAGGAATCTAGCGAAGCGCAAAAAACACGGCATGGCGCTCGCTTCGCTCGCTAGATGCTTCGCTCCCTTCGGTCGCTCAGCATGACGAACATCTGCGTCAATCTGCGTTACGAAGCATCGGCGCAAATCAGCGTCCTATTTTCAGTCGATTACTTTGAGAATCATGACATCTCACGCCTCCCTTCCCAACATCGTTATCACCGGCTTTATGGGGGTGGGCAAAAGCGCGGTGGGCCGAGAAGTGGCCCGGCGCCTGGGGCGAACCTTCATCGACATGGATGAAGCCATCGAGCGCCAGACAGGCACACGCATCGCGGACATCTTCGCGCAGCAAGGCGAAGCGGTGTTCCGGGCCCTGGAAAAAGAACTGCTGCGAGAACTCAGCATGCAGCGCGAGCTGGTCATTGCCACGGGCGGGGGCGCGCTGATCCCTCCGGAAAATCGTGCCCTGGCCGCGCGCACCAGCATCGTCATCTGCTTGCACGCGGGGGTGGATACCATCCTGGAGCGGCTGGCCGACGACGACACCCGCCCCCTGCTGGCAGGCAACCATCGTCGTGAAACCATCCAACAGCTCCTGGCGCAACGGGCCGCGGCCTACGCGGAGATCCCTTACCAGATCGACACCACGGGCCGTACCGTGGACCAGGTCGCGCAGGAGGTCATCCAGATGGCCCAAACCGGGATTCCGCACCTGCGGCTGCCTGTGACCATCCCCCAGGGAGGTCGCTACGATATCCTGGTAGGGGCAGGGCTCCTGAGCCACGCGCCCGCGTTGATGGCCCAACGTGGTCTGGACGGCCCAGTGGCTATCGTCAGCGACACCCATGTCGCGGCCCATTGGGGGCCGCCCTTGCGTGATGCGTTCACCCGGGCCGGGGTTCAAGCCCGGCTTATCACCCTGCCCCCGGGAGAAGCTCACAAGACCCTGGACACCATCCGCCAGCTTTACGACGCCTTCCTGACCATGGGCCTGGACCGCTCGGGCGTGGTGGTGGCCCTGGGCGGCGGGGTGATCGGCGACATGGCCGGATTCGCCGCGGCCACCTATCTGCGCGGGGTGCGTCTGGTGCAAATTCCTACCTCCCTTCTGGCCATGGTGGATGCCTCGGTGGGGGGGAAAACCGGCGTGGACCTGCCCCAGGGGAAAAACCTGGTTGGGGCTTTCAAGCAGCCCGAACTGGTGATCGTGGACCCCGACACGCTCGCCACCCTGCCCGCGGAAGAATTCCGCAACGGCCTGGCCGAAGTGATCAAACATGGCATCATCGCGGACCCCGACCTCTTCGCCCAATTGGAAGGCTCGGGGCCGGAATCGTTGGAATCCCTCATTGCCCGGGCCTTGCGGGTCAAAATCCAGATCGTGCAGCGAGACCCCTTCGAACAAGGGGAACGCGCCTATTTGAATCTGGGACACACCTTTGCCCACGCCATCGAGCGAGTCAGCCAATACACCATCCCTCACGGCCAGGCCGTGGCCCTGGGACTCATTGCCGCGGCCCGGCTGGCCCAAAACCAACATCTATGCGCTGCCCAGGTGCCACAGCGCGTCGAACAGGTGGTGGAACGCCTGGGCCTGCCCACCACCCTGCCTGCGTCCTACGAGCCTCAGGCCCTGCTGGAGGCCATGGGCACGGACAAAAAACGGCACCAGGGCCGCCTGCGTTTCGTTCTGCCCCGGGCCATTGGCCGCGTGGCCCTGTACGACGACATCCCCCGCGAAGAGGTCCTCGCCGCGTTGGCAACGCTGCTTTGTAAATAGGATTCGGATCAGGATTAGGATTGAGATCATCAGGACAACGTTGAGCGAGGCACCAACGAACGTCAAACGTAAAACGTGAAACGTCAGGTCATGACGCATG
>JALWZT010000127.1 GCA_027002405.1 Anaerolineae bacterium
CGTTTTATAGCCCGGCGACTTCATCGCCGGGCGGGCGGCGGCTAGCGCACCCCCGACGGCATTCCGTATGCCACAGGCTCGCATCGTCACCCAACACCGTGGGATAATTCCCCCGGCTAAAAAACAGCGCCCCTGCGGGGCTTAGCCGGAATTATCCGGCGCCGTTTTATAGCCCGGCGACTTCATCGCCGGGCGGGCGTGGCAGACGCCACTTCGCTCGGCTAAACCACGCCAAATGTCTGAGATGCACACCGTGACCACTTGCCACTTGCCACTTGCAATACCTGCAACCTGCGTCCTATTTTCATCGTTATGCGGTGAGCTATTGCTCATGGTGACTGTTCCGTAAATAGGGCCTCGCGACGTCATTCCGAGGGAGCGAAGCGACCGAGGAATCTAGCGAAGCGCAAAAACCATGGCATGGCGCTCGCTTCGCTCGCTAGATGCTTCGCTCCCTTCGGTCGCTCAGCATGACGAACATCTGCGTCCCTATTTTCGTCGTTATGTGGTGAGCTCTTGCTCATGGCGACTGTGCGGACGTGCGGCCAAGGGCCCTCAGCCCCGACTTCCAGTCGGCGGTTTTGGCATGCGGGAAAAGCGTGGCGGACTTTTGTCAGTCATTCATGGCCCCACGTTTGATTTTCATAAGCACTTCATTTCTTTCTGGCTCATTCGTTCAGACTATTCATACTAAGGCCAGAGCCTCCAGTCCCGACCCTTGGATTTTTGAGAAGATACGATTTTATCGCCGTTCCGTTCATCCTTTATACTCGCTACTAAATCAGTTAAAGCGCAGATGTAATAAACCGTCCCTCCTAACAGAAGTGACAATTGTAAAATACGGAATAAATCTCCCACCGAAGATTTGTTTATGCCAGCTATGCTAAGATCAATAAACGCCCCAAATAAAATGACAGACAATCCTAAAACAATGATGCGTAATAAAATATAATCTCTTAGTTTTTTTGGTAGCATAAAGCAATAAGCTGGCAAATAAGAATGGTACAATAAAGATAAAATCAGTCATCATCATTCAACTCCAATATTGGACGTAGGGAGGGTCCCAAAATGAGGCCCGTCCCTACGTCCGTTGATATGCGTCATAGCACTCACCACCATAATCAGATGCTGTACCATTAAGCTCAAGTTATCCAAGATCGTTAATCGATAGGTGCTCTTGGAGCAACTTAATAGGCACCTATGCATACTCTATTTTAACGGGGGGGATTTGTCAATACGTAGATCTACGTATTTTTTGCTTTTGGTTTCATATTCCAAGTCTGCGTATTTAGTTTCCCCCGTTCACCGCGTTTTTCGGAAAGTCTCCCGCATGGAAGCCTCGATGTAAGGGTAAGCAAACCACACCAGGCCTATCCCGAAAAGCCCCCCGGTGATGACCCGCAGCACCCAGGTGCTTTCCCGCAACCCCACCAACTGGGTGAAGCCATCCAGAACCATGGGCAAGACAAAGAGCAGCAGATAGCGGGCCTTGAGCCTGGGCAAGCGCCCGCGCAGAAGGGCAAAGAGAAAGCCCATGAGGAACATGCTGCCATAGATGGCCACATCCCGCTCACAGATGGCCACCTTGTAGCCATGTTGAGGGTCCCCGATGTAGCGGCGGCGGACAAAGATGTTGTCGCTGGCCGCAGGGCCTTCGGCAGGCAATTCATCCCGGCTGTACGTCGCCTGAGGTCCAAAGAGGAAAAAGGAACGCTCGGGCAACTGATGACACGCGGGGCGATAGACCAGGTAGATGACGCGGGCCGGGGTTTCGGCGCCCACCTCCATCAATACCGGCGCCAGAAGAGGAAGCCCCACATACACCAGGAAAAGGATGTTCACAATCGCCAACCAATGCCGGATGATCCCCTCGGCCACGCGATTGATCCACCCCTCAAGCCTGGACAAAAATGCCGGCGTGTGGGTTTGAACACGGGCTTTCAAGGGCTCATCCGACATAATACCTTTTTCCCTTCGTGGCTTATTTGCATAACCGGCAGCATGAGCGATGGCTCACCACATAACGACGAAAATAGGACGCACGTAGCAAGTGGCAGGTGGCAAGTAGCAAGTGGCAGGTGGCAGGTGGCAAGTAGCAGGTGGAGGGAACGCTGACTCCCACTGATTACTGATAACTGATCACTGATTACTCCGGCTCGCGCCTAACCTCGGCCTGGCAATCCTAATCCTAATCCTGATCCTGATCCTGATCCTAATCCCGCTCCCATCACGGCATGATGGTTTGCAGATTCAACGCGAGTTGCTCTTCGGGCAGATAGCCCACCCAGCGGACCTGGATCACCCCATCCTTGTCGATGAAAAAGGAAGTGGGGAAGGAATCGGTGCGATAAAGCCGGGTGATTTCCTGCCGCTCATCCAGAATCACGGGCATGGTCATCCCATATTCCTCTACAAAAGGAGCAACCCGGTCGGGGGTTTCCCCTACATCCACTTCCAGAATGACCAAGCCCTCATCCTTGTGGGCCTCATAAGCTTTGACCAGGCCCGGCATCTCCCGACGACAGGGCGGGCACCAGGTGGCCCAGAAATTGACAATGACGGGCCGGCCTCGGAAGTCGGCCAGGGTGTAGGATTTGCCATCAGGATAGCGGAATCCGAAATTGGGCGCGGGCTGGCCTTTGACAGGGGAGCCGCTGCGCTTGATGCCGGAAAGGGTCGCCATGGCCAGATCATCGGGGATCGCGGTGATATCACCCCCGCCGGTGGTGTGCGAGGCCCCCAACCATAGCCAGGCTACCACCGCGAACAGGGCCACGCCCACGAGGATCAAAGCAAATGCGATTTGCCGAGAAGTATTTTTCTTGGTTTTTTGAGCTCGGGTTGTGCGTTTTTTGGATTTTTTAGCCATGATCGATCAAAAAACAAAAGGCAAGGGTAACTATACACGTACTCTCTCATAGCAAGGCAAAAACCACTAAGGACACCAAGGACACTAAGGCACAAAGGGAAAAAATAAAAAATTTTCTTCGTGTCTTTGTGACTTTGTGCCTTCGTGGTAAAAACGTCTTGCAGAAGGAGCTGTATAGTTACAGGCAAGGATCAAGCTTCGGTGGCTACCGCGGCCGCGCCGAAAACCGCGCCGCTCAGGTAACCCAGATAGGCAGGAACCAAAGGCAACACACAGGGCGAAAGGAAGGAAACCAGGCCACCTAAAAAGGCCAGCAGCAGGGAAACCTGCGTGGTTCCTTCTCCTACGAGACTTTGTTCTACGCTCAAGAATCCGCCGAATTGAGACAATCGAGACAATGTATCGGTAAAGAGAAGCAAAGCAATGAGAATCAATAACACCCCGCTAATGAGACTGATAGTTGGGAGCCATTTATAAAATCGGGGCAGGTAGTCGGTGAGTTTGGAAAAAAGGGCCCCCGCGAGCAAGAAGGGGATCCCCAGGCCCACGGAATACGCGGCCAACAACACCGCGCCTTGCAGCCATGTCTGCTCCTGCGCGGCCAGCAGCAGAATGCCCGAAAGAATGGGCCCCACACAGGGCGTCCATCCTGCAGCAAAGATGACCCCCACCAGGGCACTGCGCCAGTAGGACGCTTCGGAGCCGAAGCGATCCCCCATGTCCATGCGGAATTCCCGGTCGAACACATCGGTCTGATAGCCGAAATAGATGGTGACAATCACCAGGAGCGTCTCCAGGACCTTCAACCACAGAACGGGCGAAGCGCTGGTCATGAAGCTCAAGCCCCCTACCAGTACCCCCAAAATCAAGAGTACAAAAGGCTCCCATTCCGCACCGGCAAAGACAGCCAGGGCGATAAGCAGAGCGTTCAACACCCGGTGGGTCGGGTCCAATTGATAGCGATCCAGCCAATAGGTGATCGCGCCAAAGACCACCGCGATGATCCCCCATCCCAGATAGCTCAGCTTGATGTGGGCGACCTTCAGGGAAAACACGATGAGCAAGATCGCGCCCACGCGGGTGATGGTGGGCAAGGCATCGTACAGCGCATAACCGCCCAAAAGCCCCACCGACGCGCCTAACAGGGTGAAAATCGCACTGAACCCCAGCACCAAAGCCAGGGCGTGTAAGAAGGTGACGCGAGAACGGATGGTGGTTGGCATAGAGAACTCCGACTGCTTTGTAAATAGGATTCGGACCAGGATTAGGATTGAGGATCGTCAGGACAACGTTGAGCGAGGCGACAACGGACGTCAAACGTAAAACGTGAAACGTCAGGTCATGACGTATGACGTTTGACGCTTAACGAAATCGGCTTCCCGCGCCAACGTGGCCGCGAGGCGTTTTCATCGGTATCGGCGCGGGCGAGCCCGCCGTTGGACTGCTTTGAAAATAGAGTAATCAGTGATCAGTAATCAGTTGACTCCGCGTCCTCTGCGGTAAGTAACCTTTCCGTAGGGGGCAGGAATCAGTCATCCAGTGTTCAGTGTTCAGTGTTCAGTAGCACTCCCGTAGCCAGCCCGCAGGGCTTCGTATCTGTAGCTCGGAGGTTTAGCTCCGAGCAGAAGAAACAGCGCCCCTACGGGAGTAGCCGGAATTATCCGGCGCCGTTTTATAGCCCGGCGACTTCATGATACTGTTGGTTTACTGCGCGAGTACGCCGAATAAATTCAGGTCTGAGGGCGTTCCGCCGCATGTCCCCCTTCGGGGACATGTTTTCCGCCCGGTTGGACCTGTCTGCGCAGGCAGACAGGCGGCCAAAGGCCCCCAGCCCCGACTTCGAGTCGGCGGGGCCAAGGCGCCCAGCAGCCTGTATGGAGTTTGCCAACAGGTTCACTTCATCGCCGGGCGGGCGGGCGTGGCAGACGCCACTTCGGTCGGCTAGACAACGCCAAATGTCTGCTATGAAGAAAATCTGCTTTATCCGCGTTATCCGCGGCCAATTCCAACCTCCGATGCGGCGATCCTGAGCTTTGAGGGAAGCAAAGTGCATAACAGCCTCTAGCGAAGCGCAAAAAACCACACGCATTACGCATCACGTTTCACGGCCCGCCAACCTGGCCGCGAGGCGTTTCCCTCGGTATCGGCGAACCGTCGTTCGTGGCGCCTCATAAATGCCATTTTTAGATGCAGCGGCCCGACTAAATGTTACGCTTCTTCCTGAGGAAGGACGCGCTCCAGGGCATCCTCCAAAGCCGCAAGCTCCTGATCAATGCGCTGTTGACGACGAAAGATGCTGAAAAGGAAGATGAACAGAGCCAGCCAGATGGCAGCGTAAGCAGCAGCCAGATAAATCATGAGAAAAGACCTCCGAAAGAAAACGCGTGGTAGTCAAAAATGAAGACGGTCTTTCAAAGCCTCCAGCCGTTCTTCGGCCCAGCCCAGGGAGATGCGATTCGCCAGCAAGGCCACGAAAAGCAAGAGGAACGCGAGATTGGTGACCCCAAAAGCCTGAAGCATGTTGGGGCCCAGGCCGAATTTGTTTTCGTTGCTGGGCGCATCCACAATGACGGGATGGATGGTGTTCCACCACCGGATGGACATGAAGGTGAGGGGGACGCTGAGGAACGCGAAGATGCCATACACCGCGGCCAACCTGGCCCGACGACTGGGCTCGTCAATGGCCCCGCGCAGCATGAAATAAGCGATGTAGAGCAAGAGCACAATGGTGTAGGTGGTCAGCCGGGGGTCCCAGGTCCAATAGGTGTTCCACGCGGGCTTGGCCCACAAGGAACCACTGATGACGGCCGCGATGGTGAACGCAATGCCCAACTCGGACGCGGACCGGGCCCAGATATCCCAACGGATATGCTTGGTGACCAGATAGAGAATGCTGGACACAAAGGCCACCAGGAAAGCCAGCATGCTGGACCAGGCCGAAGGGACGTGGAAGTAGATGATGCGTTGCGCGGGCCGAATGCTGGGGTCCACATTCACCGCGTCCGGGGCCTGGATCAGGGCCATGTACACTGCCAGCAACATGCCGATAAGGGCTATCACATTGAGGATACGAAGCAGGGAGCGGGATAGGGTCATAAGGCTATTCCTCCACCACGTAGTCGAAGGTCAGGTACGCGACTACCACGTAAAGGATGTCGAAAAAGAAAATGAGACGGAACCATTTCATCATGTCGGCCAGGGTGTCTCCTTCCATAAAACCAATGGTGGCGCGGATGCCCGCCATGAGCACGGGCAACATGATGGGAAAGAGAAGCACCGGCAACAAAATCTCCCGGGTCCGGGTGTTTACAGCCAGGGCGGAAAAGATGGACCCCACCACGGCAAACCCCAGGGTGCCCAGGAATAAAATCAGCAACAAGGGCAGAGAAAGAAAGTTGGTATTGAAGAACACCACCATCAAGGGCAGCAAAAAGGCTTCCACCACCAGGATGAAAACCAGGCTGGCCAGCATCTTGCCGAAATAGATGGCGCTGCGGTCTACGGGGGCCAGCAAAAGCCCGGCCATGCTCCCCCGGTCCTTTTCGCTGATAAAGGCCCGGCCCAGGCCCAGGATCCCGGAAAAGGTGACGGTCACCCAAAGCACGCCGGGGATGACCACCGTCTTATCGGGCACCCGCAGCTCGAACGCGAAATTGAAAATCATCACAGCCAGCACCGCAAAAACCGCCATGCTGGTGAAGACATCTTTGCTGCGCAGTTCGATGCGCAGGTCCTTCCATAGAATAACCCAGACCACTTGCAAGTAATGCTTCATGTCACCGCGCCCTCCCCTACATATTCATCATAAATCGGTCGCAAGCGCTCATACGAGATCGCGTCGGCCCGCTGATCGAACACGATACGCCCTCCTACCAGAATCAACACCCGATCAGCCAGCTCCAAGCCCCGCTCCAGATGATGGGTGGTCATGAGGATGGTGCGTTGGCTGCCTCCGATCTCTCGCAACAAGCCCGTCATCATCTCCGCGGCCTGGGGGTCCAGGCCCGTGTCGGGTTCATCCAAAAGCAGGATGGGGGGATTATGGAGCAAGGCCCGGGCAATGGCCATTCGCTGCACCATGCCTCGGGAAAAGGTGCGCACCAGATCATGGCGCCGGTGCCACAGGCCCACCCGTTCCAACAGCTCCTGAATGCGAGGTTCCGCATCCTTCATGCCATAAAGCCGGGCGTAAAATCGCAGATTTTCCTGCGCGGTGAGGTCCTCATAGAGTAAAGGCGCGTGGGTCACCAGGCCCAGATACTGGCGGATGCCTTCGGGGTTATCCTTCACATTCACCCCCGAAATCCGTACCTCGCCCGAGGTGGGCTTGCTGAGGGTGGCCAAAATCCGCAAAAAGGTGGTCTTGCCCGCGCCGTTGGGGCCAAAGATCACCACAGAACTCCCGGCTGCAATGGACAGGTCAATGCCTTTCAGCACCCGTTGGCGGCCAAAGGCCTTGCGCAAGGCCCGAACTTCAATCAGCGCCGTGCTCATGACCCGCGTCCTCCTGGGGTGGGGATGGCGGCTGGGCCGATGCAGCCTCCTCCTCGGGATGGATTTTGGGCGTTTCCGCCAGCGCGGTCAGGCTGACCTCATCGTCTCGGGCCGCGTGTTCCTCCTGCAGCAAAGCGATGAGCTGTAACTTCAACAAATTCCGCTGCTCATCGTATTGATCCCGTGGTAACTCCCCGGCTTCGAAGGCCTCGTCCAGCGCGGCGATTTGTGCGGTCAGGGCCTTCTTCTGCTCCTCCCGAATCAGGGGCATCGCGGCCAATGTTTGCTGATGTTTGCGCCAGCCCAAAGCCATACTGGCCACCAGCAAAAGCACCCCCACGCCGCTCACAATCCAGGGGAACGCAGGGAACCCGGAAATACCGGGGGCCGCGTTGCGGTCCACCACCTCGCGGGGGGCCTCCTTCTCTTGATCGCTGGTGATGGTTTTCTCGCTGATGCCCGAGATCACGGCCTGGGGACTGGCCCCCGCGGGCAAATCGAACAGGGTGTAGTTCAGGAAATCCCCCCCCTGGGTGGAGATGGGATCATCCTGATTCCAATCGGGAGCGTCGACCGAAATCCCCACATCCGGGGCCAGCAAGTTGAGCATCCGGGTGTAATAGGGCAAAGGATGCCCCAACGTCACCTGGCCATGGGTCACAGGAAGGGCGTAACGCAGGAAAATCTGAACCGTGCCCGGGGCCAGGGGCTGGGTATCGATGACCGTGGTGCCGTCCAGTTGGAAACGGTCCCCCATGGCCTGGCCTTCCACATTGATGCCCACCGCGTCTTCGGGCAGAGGGATTTCCAGAACCCGGGCCGCGGCGTTGGGGTCCGGCCGTTCGCCCGTATACACCCGGTTGGCCGAATTGGCGAACACATACACCTCCCCCACATCCACAAAGCCCGGCGTGGAAATATCGATCAGCCAATGGGCCCGGTCGATGCTGATGGCATCCCTGGTGGCACCGGGATCATACACCGCCACGGTCATCTCCAGGGTTTCCTGGCCCGGGGTGAATTGCCCCACCTCGCTATGGTAGGGGAGATCGTGATAGGTGGTCTCTGCAATGTAAGCCCAGGTGGGATTGGTGGGCAGGCCTGTAAAGTGGACCCGGCCCTTGTCGTCGGTCACCCCTTCCTTGGTATTGACAAATTGTTCCTGCTGGAAGATGAGCAAACGCACGGGCTGTTGGGCCAGGATTTCGCCTGTGGTCCCATTTTTAGCCAGCACCGATACATCCCCGGTGCCTTCTACCGCCACCTGGGTTTGATCAAACCCCAGGCTAAAACGGCGGACAGCCAGGACCAGGGCGGGTAAATCATTTTCCTGGAGCCCCTCTACGGTGGGATGGGCCTCGCTGGTCACGGCCGCCACCATCTCATCATCGGTGGCTTGCAGCCACTTTGGATCTCGCAGGTCCGGGACATCGGCCTCCACCCCCGCGCCGCTGGAACCATGGCAGGACGCGCATTGCTGTTCATATATTCGCTCGGCCGCGGCCACCCGATGAGGGGATTGGGAAAGAGACCAGATATACGCGGTCAAGTCCCAACGTGCTTCCTCGCTGAGCTCATTCCCCCAAGGTGGCATCATGCGGTCCATGCGGCCGTTGGTGATCACATCAAAAATGAATTGGGGGCTCTTCCCCTGGGTGTAATCCCTGGCAGTGAAATCGGGCAACGTATCGGGCAGTTTATCCGCCAATTCGCTCTTGCCATCCCCTTGTTCACCGTGGCAGGAGGCACAACGCTGGGAAAAAAGGCTTTGGCCCCGATATGCCTTCCCCACGGGCCCTAGGGGCTGGTCCCCGCCCTGGGCCAGCGCTTTCATGGTGCCGGGGCCGGTGCTTATCCCCCAAAAAAACAAGGAAAATAAAATCAAAAAGGATGCAATACGGGCAATTGTTCGCGTCATTGAGAAATAGAAATGAAGAGCATAAGGAGATGACATGGCTTGCGGTCGCCTGAGTTCAGACGACCGCACAAAAGAGGAGAATCGCAGAAGCAGATAATGTAGGGTTATTGACCGTCGGGCGCGGCCTGGAACTGGGTGACCTCGGGCGCTTCTTCGTAACGAGAGGGACATTTGAGCAGGAGGTTATCGGCTTTGAAAACGCCGTTGGGCTGGATTTCACCTTCCACAATGGCTTCTGTGGCCCGGCTGAAGTTGCTGGGCCGGCTGCCATGGAAGCTTACCAGGACCTCCTGGCCCGTTTGATCGGTCATCTTGAAGCGCAGCATCAGGTTGGTGGCATCCCAATCCTCGCTGCCCTGCACAATCGCGCCCGAGACGCGAATTTTCTTTCCCACATAGGCCTGAGGATTTTTGTTCAGCTCATCCAGAGGGATGTAATAGGCGCCTGTGTTTTTGATCGCACCATAGCCCAAATAGGCAATGGCCAGGACAATAAGAAGGCCACCGATGATGAATTTCAACTTCTTATTGGGGTTTTTGGCCGCGATTTTGGGCTGGGGAACAACAGGTTCAGTCATAAAGGACTCCAGGGGATAGAACTACTAAGAACACTAAGACACAAAGGGGAAAAGTGGCAGGTGGCAGGTGGCAGGTGGCAGGTGGCAGGTGAAAAACGTCGCTGCTAGAAGAACTTGGAAACTACTAAGGTCGCGCCGCCACTTTTGCCACGAAGAGACGAAGAGAACGAAGGCACGAAGTATTTTCTTTATTTCCCCTTCGTGTCTTCGAAAAGCTTCGAGCCTTCGTGGCAAAGCGTTGTATGGGATACCTGTATAGTTACAGCGGAGCGAGCTTATACGAACAAAGATGGTGTTTTCATTATATCATGCCGCGCGGGGTCCGGAACAACCTGAAGATGTACAGGATGTTAGAATTTCATGAGAAAAACGTAAGCCTGCGTCCAATCAGTCGCCACGAGCGGCAGTTCGTCGATACCAAGGAAAACGCCTCGCGGCCAGGCTGGCGCGGGAAGCCGAGCACGTGATGCGTAATGCGTGATGCGTAAGGCTCTCACGTTTTACGTTTCACGCATCACGCCCGTTGTCGCCTCGCTCAACGTTGTCCTGACGATCCTCAATCCTAATCCTGATCCGAATCCTATTTACAAAGCAGTCACCCCGAACGGCAGCTCGCCGATACGGATGAAAACATCTCGCGGCCACGTTGGCGCGGGAAGCCGATTTCGTCAAGCGTCAAACGTCATGCGTCATGAGCTGACGTTTCACGTTTTACGTTTGACGTTCGTTGGTGCCTCGCTCAACGTTGTCCTGATGATCTCAATCCTAATCCTGATCCGAATCCTATTTACATAGCAGCAGTCACAACGAACGGCAGTTCGCCGATACGGATGAAAACATCTCGCGGCCACGTTGGCGCGGGAAGCCGATTTCGTCAAGCGTCAAACGTCATGAGCTGACGTTTCACGTTTTACGTTTGACATTCGTTGGTGCCTCGCTCAACGTTGTCCTGATGATCTCAATCCTAATCCTGATCCGAATCCTATTTACATAGCAGGAAGTTGAAAATGCCAAATCGAAAAAAGGGGCGGCCTCCGCTGTGGGCGACCACCCCGTGAAGTCAGGTATTAGAAAGGCCCATCAAATGATGGCCATCTCGGTGTTGGGGTCAAAGAGGTGCATATTCCCCATGTTCACCACCAGGTCGATGGGCTGACCGGGCACGGCTTTGGTGCGAGGGTCCACCCGGGCGATGAACTGTTTGCCGCCCGTGAGGGCATAGACGAAGATCTCGTTGCCCATAAGCTCGGAGAAGTCCACTTCCGCGGTGAATGCCGCGGCCTCGATGTCGGGCGGGGTGAAGGCTCGGGCGTGGATGTCTTCGGGGCGAATCCCGAAGATGAGCTGCTGGCCCCGATATTTGCGCACCTTCTCCGCAATGCTTGGGGGCACCTCCAGGCGGAAGGAGCCGCCATCTACAAAAAGCTTTTTGGTGTCCATCTCTTCGACCAGGGTGACGTCGAAGAAATTCATGCTGGGGCTGCCGATAAAGCCCGCCACAAAGATGTTGGCCGGATGGTTGTAAAGCACCTGGGGCTTATCCACCTGCTGGAGGATGCCATCCCGCAGCACCGCGATGCGGTCGGCCATGGTCATGGCTTCCACCTGGTCGTGGGTCACGTAGATGAAGGTGGCGCCCAGACGTTTGTGCAGGCGGGTCAGGTTGGCCCGGGTTTCCACGCGCAATTTCGCGTCCAGGTTCGAAAGAGGCTCGTCCAAGAGGAAGACCTTGGGATTACGGACGATGGCCCGGCCCAAAGCGACGCGCTGCCGTTGACCACCCGAAAGGGCCTTGGGCTTCCGGTCCAACAAGTTGCTGATGCCCAAAAGCTCCGCGGCTTCCTTGACCTTTTTGTCGATCTCCTTCTTGGGCACCTTGCGCAACTTCAGGCCGAAAGCCATGTTGTCGTACACGGTCATGTGGGGGTAGAGCGCGTACGACTGGAACACCATGGCGATGTCCCGGTCTTTGGGGGGCACATCGTTCACGATGCGATCGTCGATTTTGATGATCCCTTCGGTCACCTCCTCCAGCCCCGCCAACAGGCGCAAAGAGGTGGACTTCCCGCACCCCGAGGGGCCTACATACACCATGAACTCTTTGTCGTTGATGTGCAAGGTGAGGTCATTGACGGCAACGACATCACCCCAACGCTTGGTGACATGTTCGTAATCAACGCTGGCCATGAAAAATCTCCTTGGTGAGATGGAAGACGGCGTTCATTGGCAGAACTGTTCGGTCGCCAGTCCAGGGCCTGGACGCCGGAGCGGGAGGGGACTAGCCTCGCCATCTCCGTGGCCGTCGCGTCCTTGGGATTCCTGACTGCGGGCATTACCGCCAAAACCGCCCAATGGACGTCGTCTTAAGGTTGATGGAAAAGAAATGCGATGGAGAGAAGGGTAGGTAAGGAACGCTTTTTCCGATAGGCAAACCTCCTTGTAAGATGCATGGGGGAAAGGGCGAAACATCCAACGGTATTATAACGAAAGCCGGGATTTTGTCAAAATGGTGTAGGAGCCAGCCATTTCCGCTATGGCGCACCGCTTGAACATCCTTGCGATTACGCACGAAAATCTCACGCCAAGTCGCAAGTGGCAAGTGGCAGGTGGCAGGTGGCAGGTGGAGAGAACGCAGATTTCCGCAGATGCTTCGCAGATTTCCACTGATTACTGATTACTGATCACTGATTACTCTATTCTCATAGCAGATCATCCAGGTCGCCTTCCAGGCTCATGCCGCTATCTTCTGCCAGCAGTTCGTCCAGGTCGGCACCGGCCAGGCCGCCCATGGGCATGCCCAGCTCATCCAGCTCACCCATGCCCATCTCGGTGACATCTTCACCGATGATGGTCTCCAGGGTTTCGATCTCCTCCTTCTGTTCTTCCTCGGCTTCCTTCTCCAGAGCCTTACGTCGGGCCGCGGCTTCCATCCGTGCCTTGAAGCCCGTGCCCACTGGGATCAACTTGCCGATGATCACGTTCTCCTTCAGCCCGCGCAGGTGGTCCACCGCGCCCCGCACCGCGGCGTCGGTGAGCACCCGGGTGGTTTCCTGGAAGGAAGCTGCGGCCAGGAAGCTTTCCGTGTTCAAAGAGGCTTTGGTCAGGCCCATGAGCACATATTCGTACTCCGCGGGCTGGCCACCCTTGGCTCGCACTTCGTCGTTGACCTTGCGGATGGTGAAGTGATCCACCACTTCCCCGGGCAGGAATTCTGTATCACCCGGATCAATGACATTGACTCGGCGCAGCATCTGGCGAAGGATGATTTCGATGTACTTATCGTGGATGCCCACACCCTGGGAGCGATAGACCTTCTGCACCTCGTTGAGGATGTACATGGCCGTGGCCTCGCGGCCCTGGATGCGCAGCACCTCTTTGGGGTTCTTGGAGCCTTCGGTGAGCTGCTGCCCGGCATGGACATGCTGGCCCTTTTCCGCCCGCAGCCGGGCTGTGGGAGAAATGGGCTTGGTCCACACCTGCTTTTCCTCCCGGCGGATGATCAGTTCGCCATCTTCGAAGAAGGCATCGCCCTCTTCGCCCGCCAGGATCTCCTCACCCTCGGCATTGCGGGCCACCACCGTATCCGGGCTCACCCGGTCGCCATCGGAGATCACCAGCTCAAATCCTTGGGGAATGGTGACCTGATGACGAATAAGCTGGGTGGAGGTCACAGAAACGTAGCGCTGTTCTTCTTCCCAATAGACATCGAAGATACCGTCGATTTCTGCGATGACCGCTTCCCCGCGCGGGTTGCGGGCTTCGAAGAGCTCCTCCACCCGGGGCAAACCTTGGGTGATGTCGCCGCCCGCGGCCACACCGCCGGTGTGGAAGGTACGCAGGGTGAGCTGGGTGCCCGGTTCGCCAATGGATTGCGCCGCGATGATGCCCACGGCTTCGCCCAGTTCCACAACGCCGCCCCGGGCCAGGTCTTCGCCGTAGCATTTGCGGCAGATGCCGAATTCGGTTTCACAAGTGAAGGGCGAACGCACATACACCCGCTCGATCTCCGAATTGGCAATAGCACTGGCCGCTTCCTGATCGATGATCTCATCTTTCGAAGCCAAAAGCGCGCCGGTTTCGGGATCGTACACATCCTCCAGCAAAGAGCGGCCCTTGATGCGTTCCACAAAGGGCACCCCGGCTTCGGCAGCCTCTTGTCGCGTCAGCCAGATGCCGTGGTCGGTGCCGCAATCCTCTTCGGTCACGATGACATCCTGGGCCACATCCACCAGGCGCCGGGTGAGATACCCCGCGTCCGCGGTGCGCAACGCGGTGTCGGCCAGGCCCTTGCGGGAACCATGGGTGGAAAGGAAGTATTCCAGCGCGGTGAGGCCTTCCCGGAAGTTGGAGCGAATAGGCAAGGGGATGATGCGGCCCGAGGGATCGGCCATGAGCCCACGCATGCCCGCAAGCTGCCGGATAGGCTGAACCCCACCCTTGGTGGCACCGGAATGGGACATGGCGCCCAACCCCTCGCGGGGGTCCAACAGCCGCTGCACCTCGCGAGTCAGCTCATCCGTGGCGTGGGTCCATAGCTCCACGATCTTGTTGTATTTCTCGTCTTCGGTGATCAGGCCGCGGCGATATTGGCGCTCCACCTTTTCCGCTTCTTCCGACGCGCGGCGCACGATCTCCTCTTTGTTGGGGGGCACGTGGATATCGGACACCGCAATGGTCATGCCGGAGCGGGTGGCAAAATAGAAGCCAATATCTTTGATGGTGTCCACCACTTCGGGGGTGCCTTCCGGCCCCATGCGCTGGTACACCGTGCCCACGAATTCATTGAGCACCTTTTTATCCAGCAATTTGTTGATGAAGCGGATCTTAGGGGGCATGTAGAAGTTGAAAATCACCCGGCCGACGGTGGTCTCGATCATCCCGGTAGGTGTTTCCTCATCGGGCAGGATGGCCTTGGCTTTGAACGCGTCCATGATGTCGCGGAAAGCCGCGGGGCCGATGCCCGGCAAGTCCACAAGACCCTTACGACCTCGCTGCTGATACAGGCTGACAATCTGGCCCGCGTGTTCGATGCCAGCCTCGTGCAGGGCCCGTTCCACCCGTTCCGGCAGGTTTAGCTCTTCTACCGAGATGTTATCCAGCCAGCTCTTGTAGTAGAACTTGATGGGCGCGCGCAGGTCCACATGGCCCATTTCGTAGGCCATGAGCACCTCTTCGTAGTCACCAAAGATCTTGCCTTTGCCCTTGGCTTCGGGATCTTCCACGGTCAGGTAGTAGCATCCCATGACCATGTCTTTGGACGGCCCCACGATGGGTTCACCCGATGCGGGCTTGAGCAGGTTCTTGGTAGAAAGCATGAGCTCCCGGGCTTCCTGCACCGCTTTGTCCGACAGGGGCACGTGGACCGCCATCTGGTCGCCGTCGAAGTCCGCGTTGAACGCGGCACAGGCCAGGGGGTGGAGCTGGATGGCGTTGTCTTCGATGAGGATGGGTTCGAAGGCCTGGATGGAAAGACGGTGGAGGGTGGGGGCCCGGTTCAGGAGCACGGGGCGGGTCTTGATCACCTCTTCCAGCACATCCCACACCGCGGGGTCCATGCGGTCCACCATGCGCTTGGCGCTTTTGATATTGTGCGCGTAGTTGTGTTCCACCAGTTTTTGCATGACAAAGGGCTTGAACAGCTCCAAAGCCATCTTCTTGGGCAGACCGCATTGGTGCAGCTTCAGGGTGGGGCCGACCACGATCACGGAACGGCCCGAATAGTCGACGCGCTTCCCCAGCAGGTTGCGGCGGAAGCGGCCCTGCTTCCCCTTCAGAAGGTCGCTGAGGGATTTGAGCTTGCGTTTGCCACTGCGGCTGACCGCATGCCCGCGGCGCCCGTTGTCGATGAGGCTATCCACGGCCTCTTGCAACATGCGCTTTTCATTGCGGACGATGACACTGGGTGCGCCCAGGTCCAGCAGCCGCTTCAGGCGGTTGTTGCGGTTGATGACCCGGCGATAGAGGTCATTGAGGTCGCTGGTGGCGAAGCGCCCGCCGTCCAATTGCACCATGGGCCGGAGGTCAGGGGGGATCACGGGCAGGACGGTGAGGATCATCCATTCGGGCTTATTGCCGCTCTTGCGGAAGGCTTCCACCACCCGCAGGCGCTTGGCAGCCTTGTGCTGGCGTTGCTTGGAGCGGGTGGTGCGGATCTCTTCGCGCAGTTCCTGGGACAGTTTGTCCAGGTCGATGCGCTTGACCAGCTCGTAGATGGCTTCGGCGCCCATGCCCGCCTTGAAGATGTTCCCCCAGCGGTCTTCGTAGTCGCGGAATTCCTGCTCGGTGAGCAATTCCCCCTCGCGCAGGCTCTTCAGCTCTTGCATTTGGGCTTCGATATGGGCCCGGATCTTTTCCTTGCGCGCGTCGATGTGTTCGTACAACCGGTCCAAGAGCTCTTCGGCCTCGCGGCGGTGTTCTTCCCGCTTGACCTGGGCCCGCCGTCGCGCCGCGTCAACGGTTTGATTGCGCTCTTCTTGCAGGTCGGTCAGCCGGTCTTGCAGGGCCCGGTTCAAGACTTCCTGGTGTCCCGAATCCAGCACCTCGCCCGCGGGGATCAGAGGTTCTTCGCGCCAGGGCAGGGTGATGGGGTTGCTCAGTTTTTTGCCCCGGTTTTCCTGGATATACGCCTGCAATTCGCGGCCGATTTCGCTGACTTCCGCGGCTTTGCGTTCCAGTTCCTCTTCGGCCTGGGCAATGGCCCGGGCTTCTTCCTGGTCCACCGCGGCGATGGCCTCGTCCCGCGCGTTTTCCACGGCTTCCAGTTGGGCGCTGGCTTCCGATTCCACCCGCGCGAAACGGGCCTGCATTTCCCGTTCCAGGCGCTGCAAGGTGCGCGTGCGGTGGTCCTCATCCACTTTGGTGATGATGTATTGGGCAAAATAAAGGACGCGCTCCAGATAACGGGGGGAGATATCCAGCAAAAGGCCCAGGCGGCTGGGGACGCCCTTGACATACCAGATGTGGCTCACCGGGGAGACAAGCTGGATATGCCCCATGCGCTCACGGCGCACCCGGGCCGGGGCCACCTCGACCCCACATTTTTCGCAGACCACGCCTTTATGTCGAATGCGCTTGTACTTTCCACAATAGCATTCGTAGTCTTTGGTGGGCCCAAAAATGCGCTCGCAAAACAGGCCATCTCGTTCTGGGCGCAGGGTGCGATAGTTGATGGTTTCCGGTTTCAAGACTTCGCCATGAGACCATTCCAAGATCTTTTCGGGCGAAGCCAGGCTGATACGGATCGCGTCGAAGTTATTGACTTCCAAGGTGAAAACCTCCTTATATTATCGTCTACTGCGTCCTGTCATGGAGCCGGGGAGTTTGAGGCTGAAGCCCAGGCTGGGCAGGTCGGTGGCGTCTTCTCGGGCCAGTTGGATGCTCTCTTCATTCTCGTTGAAGACTTCCACATCCAGGGCCAGGGATTGCAGTTCTTTGACCAGGACCTTGAAGGATTCGGGCACGCCCGGCGGCTGGATGGGCTCGCCTTTGACAATGGCTTCATAGGTACGCACCCGGCCGGTGACGTCGTCCGATTTGACGGTGAGCATTTCTTGCAAGGTGTAGGCCACGCCATAGGCTTCCAGGGCCCAGACTTCCATTTCGCCAAAGCGCTGGCCGCCGAATTGGGCCTTCCCACCCAGGGGCTGTTGGGTGACCAGGCTGTAAGGGCCGATGGAGCGGGCGTGGACTTTGTCTTCCACCAGGTGGTGGAGTTTGAGCATGTAGATGGTGCCCACCGTGACGAACTGCTCGAAGGGTTCACCGGTGCGGCCATCGTAGACCTTCATCTTACCGGTGATGGGGGTGGGCCAGCCAATGCGCCTGGAAAGCTCGTTGGCGGCCTCTTCCAGGGCCTGCCCCGAAAGCTCTCCGGGCTCGTGGCCGTAGTGGCGCATCCATTCGGCCAGAGCCACATCAATGACTGCTTCGTCGGCCACGGCTTTCTCGTCCAGCTTACGAGGGTCATCCTCGTAAACCATGAGGAAGCCGGGATCATACCCTCGTGCTCGCAGCCAGTGATGCAAGACCGCGCGGCGGGCGTAGGTGGTGTCGTAATACACCTTTTCGAAATCCACGTCCTCATCGTCGACCAGGTAGACTTCCTCGATGTAAGCGATACGGATGTCGTCATCATCCTCGAATTCGACCTCATCGCCCAGTTCCCGGGACCAGGCCAGCGCGGCCTCGGTGACATCTTTCCAGGCTTTGTCGATGAGCCAGGCCCGAGCCAGCTCGGCTTCGATTTGACGTTCCGTGGCCCCGTCAAAGACCGGGGTCTTCACTTTGAAGCCCAGACGGTCCGCGGCCCAACCCAGGTGGGTTTCCAACACCTGGCCGATGTTCATCCGGGCAGGCACGCCCAAAGGATTGAGGATGATGTCCACGGGGGTGCCGTCGGGCAGGAAGGGCATATCGGCTTCGGCCACGATGCGGGAGACCACGCCTTTGTTGCCATGGCGACCGGCCATTTTGTCGCCCACCATGAGCTTACGGCGTTGGGCCACGCTCACCCGCACCATGCTTTCCACCCCCGCGGGCAGGTCTCGGTTATCCTCTCGGGTGAAGACCTTGATATCCACCACTTTGCCCCGCTCGCCATGAGGCAGGCGCAGGGAGGAATCCTTGACTTCCCGGGCCTTTTCGCCAAAAATGGCCCGCAGAAGTTTTTCTTCGGGGGTGAGTTCGGTTTCCCCTTTGGGCGAGATCTTGCCTACCAGGATGTCGCCGGGCTTGACTTCGGCACCAATGCGGATGATGCCATGTTCATCCAGGTTCTTGAGGGCGTCTTCGCCCACGTTGGGGATGTCCCGGGTGATCTCTTCGGGGCCCAGCTTGGTATCCCGGGCCTCGGCTTCGTATTTTTCGATATGGATGGAGCTGTAGATGTCGTCTCGCACCAGGCGTTCGGAAATAAGGATCGCGTCCTCGTAGTTGCCGCCATCCCAGGCGATAAAGGCCACGGTGACGTTGCGGCCCAGGGCCAGCTCGCCCAGTTCGGTGGAGGAGCTATCGGCCAGGACCTGGCCGGGCTGTACCACCTCTCCCTTCCGCACAATGGGTTGTTGGTTGATGCAGGTGGACTGGTTGGAGCGGGAGAATTTACGCAGTTCGTAAACCCGGCGGAAGCCATCCTCTTCCTGCACGATGATGTGATTCGCGGTGACGCTGACGACTTTGCCCTTCTTTTGGGCCAAAACCACATGGCCCGAATCCACCGCGGCCGGGTATTCCATGCCCGTGCCCACCACCGGCGATTTGGGCTCCATCAGAGGCACGGCCTGGCGCTGCATGTTGGAACCCATCAATGCGCGGTTGGCGTCGTCATGTTCCAGGAAGGGGATCAAGGACGCGGAAATAGACACGATCTGCTGGGCCGAAACGTCCATGAACTCCACGTTTCGAGGGTCTTCCAGCAAGAAATCGTGCTTATGGCGCACCGAAACCCGCTTCCGCAAAAAGCGACCATCGTCATCCAGGGGGGTAGAAGCCTGGGCGATGTGGTAGTTGTCTTCTTCGTCTGCGCTCAGGTAGTGGATTTCGTTGGTAGCGACAGGCTCGATGGGGAGGGTGGGCATGGTTTCGGCGAATTGAGCCAGGCGTTCGGCCAATTCCTGGTCAATGCGGGTGCCTGGCCGGGCCAGGGTCTCTCCGGTTTCGGGGTCTTTGATCTCCTTATCCAGCACGTAACCCACGCTTTTTTCAGGATGGTTTTCCACCTGGTGGATCACCTTGCGATAGGGGGTTTCGATGAACCCAAAGGCATTGATGCGGGCGTGGGTGGCCAGGGAGCCGATGAGACCGATGTTGGGACCTTCGGGGGTTTCGATGGGGCAGATACGACCGTAGTGGGAATGATGCACGTCGCGTACTTCGAACCCCGCGCGTTCGCGGCGCAACCCGCCGGGCCCCAGGGCCGAAAGCCGGCGTTTGTTGGTCAGTTCGGAAAGGGGGTTGGTCTGGTCCATGAACTGGCTGAGCTGGGACCCACCAAAGAATTCCCGCACCGCGGCCACCACGGGCCGAATGTTGATCAAAGAAAGGGGGCTGATCTGCTCGATGTCGCGGGTGCTCATGCGCTCGCGCACGGTGCGCTCCATGCGCAGCAGGCCCACCCGCAGTTGATTTTGCAGCAGCTCGCCCACGGTTTTCACCCGGCGGTTGCCCAGGTGATCGATGTCATCCGGGTCTTCCACCCCGTTGTTGATGCGGATGATATGGCGGATGACCTGGATGATGTCCTCCTTGGTGATAAGCCGGTGGTCCAGGTCCACATCCACGTTCAAACGGCGATTGAGTTTATAGCGCCCCACCTTACCCAAATCATAACGCCGGGGATCGAAAAAGAGGCGCTGAAGATGGTTGCGAGCATTCTCCAGGGTGGGCGGGTCCACCGGTCGCAGGCGGCGATAAAAATCGATGAGCGCTTCTTCGGGGGTGCGCTTGTTGGGGTCCTCTTTCTCGATGGTGCTGAGGATAAAAGGATGATCGGGGTTGGTGTCGTCGTTGGCAAAGAGGGCCAGGAGCTCCTCGTCGGTGCCATAGCCCAGGGCGCGCAGCAAGATGGTGACGGGCAGCTTGCGCTTGCGATCCACCTTGACCGAGATCACATCCCGTTTGCTGGTTTCAAATTCCAGCCAGGCCCCCCGGTAGGGGATGATTTTGGCCGAGCAGAGGCGACGACCGGTCTGGCGGTCCTCGTCAGCCATGAAGTAAGCCCCGGGGGAGCGGATGAGCTGGCTGACGATGACGCGCTCCGCGCCATTGTAAATAAAGGTCGCGTTGTCGGTCATCTTGGGGAAATCCCCCATGAAGACCTCCTGCTCTTGCACTTCGCCGGTCTCGCGATTGATCAGTTTCACCTGCACATAGAGGGGCATGTTGTAGGTGGATTCCCGGTCCCGGCATTCTTTGACGGTGAATTTGGGTTCGCCAAAGTAATAATCCCCGAAGTGCAATTCCAGATTTTTGTTGTAGGAGATGATGGGCGAGATCTCGTCGAAGAGTTCCCGCAGCCCCACTTCCAAAAACCAGTTGTAGGATTTGAGTTGCACCTCGATGAGGTGAGGAAGGGGCATCACCGGCTTCAAGCGAGCGTAAGACTTGCGTTGAACCATGAGGTTCGGCATTCGAGTCGCGGGCATAGTAGAGAAGACTCCTGCTATGTAAATAGGATTCGGATCAGGATTAGGATTGAGGTCGTCAGGCCGACGTTGAGCGAGACGGCAACGGGCGTGATGCGTGAAACGTAAAACGTGAGAGCCTTACGCATCACGCATCACGTTTCACGGCCCGCCAGCCTGGCCGCGAGGCGTTTTCCTCGGTATCGGCGAGCTGCCGCGCGTGGCGACTGCTTTGAAGATAGAGTGATCAGTGATCAGTAATCAGTGGGAATCTGCGTCGCATCTGCGTGTATCTGCGTTCCCATTTTCGTCCGTATCGGCGCGGGCTTGCCCGCCGTTGGAAATAGGATCAGGATTAGGATTAGGATTAGGATTAGGATTGAGGGCGTGGTTCCCATGGGCGTTTGGGAGTTTGACAGGTTGGGGAATGGATATTGGATACTGGATATTGGATATTGGATATTCTTCTGTTTCAAAAGGATTCAAATACCCAACATCTAATACCTAATATCCAATAATACCCAATCCAGACGCGCGGAAAGCCCACCTCGGGGGCGGGCCGGGCAAAGAAAGGGACGCGTCGATGTCGTCGTTTTTGGGGAATCTAGCTGTGTGCAGCGGGTGCAACGCCCAGGGGGATGAAAGATCAAGGCAGGGGCTTTTTCCAGCAGCGTAAGGGGGGGTGAGTTTTCTGTCTGACGCGAACAAAAAGTTTAGCACATACGAACCCCGTTGTCAAGTGCCAAACCGAAAAAAAACGCGCAAATATCCCTCGCCATCTTCCTCTTCTGGCGTTTCTGCGAAAATACTCATCTTTTTTTCATGATACCTCACATGGTGATTTTTGGCAAATCTGCTTTGTAAATAGGATTCGGATCAGGATTAGGATTGAGATCATCAGGACAACGTTGAGCGAGGCGACAATGGGCGTCAAACGTAAAACGTGAAACGTCAGGTCATGACGCATGACGTTTGACGCTTGACGAAATCGGCTTCCCGCGCCAACGTGGCCGCGAGACGTTTTCATTCGTATCGGCGCGCTGCCGCGCGTGGCGACTGCTATGAAAATAGAATGATCGCTGGTTGCTGAGGAATCGCCAGGCCGACGTTGGGCGAGTCGGCAAAGGTTCGTATTGCGTATTCCGTATTCCGTCCAGTCGTTACGCAATACGCAATACGGA
>JALWZT010000128.1 GCA_027002405.1 Anaerolineae bacterium
GAGGTGAATGTAATCTTTCACATCGCTTTGTCCAAGCGTCACATCCCCCGCATATACTTCTGGATAATTATAGCTCGAACTTATTCCTCGATGACTGGGAGATAGCACGCTTTGCTCCACTGATTCCGTTAAATTGAGGAAGCGGATGAGACTGACAGCAGTAAACCCGGCGCAATTTCCCCCCTGCCCAACGGTTTGATAGGTGTCGCTGTTATAGTAAAGTAGCGGACCTTTACGCGGCGTACCATCAGGTAATTCCATCTCAGTGTCGGGGAAAGTGGCCTTAAAATGCTCCCAACTGGTTCCAGTGTATCTAAAGTTGTGGAAGTTGAAGCCGTCGGGGTTCACCTGGAAGGCTGTTGACGGGGTTGGTGGCGCAGATGTACCGGTAGGCGTGGGAGTGAAGGTAGGAGGCGTATTGGTTGGCGTACCGGTAGGCGTGGGGGTAAAGGTCGGCGTATTGGTTGGCGTACCGGTGGGCGTGGGGGTAAAGGTAGGCGTGGGGGTGCGCGTGGGGCGCGGCGTCGATGTGCGCTTCGGTGTAGCTGTGGGGGTGTACGTGGGCGTAGGTGTAGGTGTCGACACAATGCCCGTAATGGTGTATTCCGAAAAATCGGTCACACCGGTCTTCGTAAAGGTATGATGCACGGGATCATGGGTGAATTCACTGGTGACGTCCACCCAGGCGCTGGTGGCATTGGTCCGCTTGAGCAATTTGGCGTTACTCACATGGAGGTTGCTGTAGTCAAAGACCAGGTCCGCGGTGACATTGCCGTATTCATGGATGCCCCAAAGGAGATCGACACGCTCTGTAATACCCGCGGGGAAGGTTTCGTTGGTGATGACGCCGTTGCCATCGCCAGTGCGGTAGATGCCCAGATAGTTACTCGAATTGGGGGTGGAGGTGATGGTCACCGTCATCGCCTTGCCGGGGTCGCCCACAGTGGTGGGTGAGGTGGTCTGCACGAATTCCCCCGCAGTGCCTACCGGCGCGGTGGAGGTGGTCAGGACGCCGCCCTGCAGGTAGAATTTTTCTGCCTTGACTCGCTGGCATTTCGCGGAGTAGTCATTGAGGTAATCAACACTTTGCGAGGAGGGATCATGGTTGAATTGGAGATAGGCCATAAGCCCCGGTGTGTCGCCGGGGATCACGTTGTGCATGTTGTCCCGGATCTGTTGCTGGGTACGTACCGTGTCCCACAAGCGGAATTCATCCAGGATGCCGTAGATGGTTCTTTTGTAACCGGCATTGTCGCCGATAAGGAAGTGGGTAAGCACTTTATCCAGGCGATCGGAGTTGGTGATTTCACCCACCAATTGACCGTTTCGGTAGAGTTTGGCATGGCGGCCATCCAGGGTGAAGGCGAAGTGGTGCCACACCTCTTCCTGCAACGAACCGCTGGGGGGACTGATATAGGCGTTGTTGTTCACGCCCACGTCCACAGTTTGTTCCGCGACCGTTCTGCTTTCGAATAGGAATTCACCCCAGCCATTGCCGATCCGCTGGCTCCAGTCGTACTTGAGTCTGGTGGGATACAGCCAGAATTCGATGGTGAACGTGCTGTTGGGATTCCAGTTGAGATCGAGGATGTCCAGGTAGTCGTTCCAACCATCGAATTTCAGCGCTTTCTCCGCGGCCCGGGAGGGCATATTGAAACGCAAGGTGGGGATGGTAAGGGTTTGGGTGGTCGCGCCGGCGCTGGTGTGGGTGATGGAGCCCGAATAGTTTCCCGGTGTGGTGACATTCAACTTCACATAGATGGTCTTGTCCACAACCCCACCGCTGGAGGGGGTGAGGACCAGGTGGTTGGTGAAGCCCCCAGTGGCGCTGGTGGAAACCAGGAAGTTGGCAGAGGGGGTGATCACCAGGTCCGAAGTGAGATTGATGCCCAAAACATGGTAGCTGCGTGGCTCACAGACGGGATTGGCGTTGGGGATTTCCAGCGTCGTCTGAGGGGTCAACTGGATAAAAGGCGTCGCGTTACGGACGATGATGAATTGTTTGTCCAACGCGGTCAGGCCGGAGAACGTGGCCGTGTCATTGGCCGCGTCCACCGTGGTGGCAGGGAGCAGGTAGGCCCAGGGGCCATAGGACCCCTTGTCGCGGACAAAGAGCTGGATCTGCCCGGGCGCGGCCGCGTCCGCGGCGGTGAGGTCTTCGGTCAGGCTGAACGTGATGTCCGCCTTCATGCTGCCCGAGCCATGGCGATGGATGACCCAGTACTGTTCATCGAAAACCATGACCCCCGCGGGCAAACCACTGGTGGTGTTGGGCTCCACATTGATGCGAGCAGCGATAATCTCCCCGGTTCCCGCCTGGGTGAAATTCATGGAAACGCCCGCCTGGGGGAAGTTCACCACGCCCGCGCTTTCATTTTGCACATCGTTGGCGCCGATGCCCACCGGCGCGCTGGAAGTTTCTTTGCTCAGGCCGCCTTCCACGGTTTCTTCCCCTGCATCGACCACATTGATGACCTTATCGGCCCGACCATCAAAGGTGTAGTAAGCCACCAGGCCGCTTTCCGTCCCTGTGAGGGAATGATGCATGATCTCGCGAATCTGGCTTTGGGAGAGGGCCACATTCCAGAAGCTGGCTTCATCGATGATACCGTCGAACCAATCGCCGCCATGGCGGCCCAGATACACGTCGTGGGCCCAGGTGTTCAGGGTAATGCCCGAGACGGTTTTCATGAGCTTCCCATCATAGTAAACCTTCAGGGTGGACCCATCGTAGGTGACCGCGTAGAAATGCCAGGCGTTTTTGCTTCCGGGCATGGTGATGTCCACCGTGCCGTTGTTCCAATCCCAGGTCTCCATGCGCCAGAGATTATCGGTGGTCGTCGTTCGCAGAGAGAAATCCGCGGTGGCATAGGTCTCGCCCGCCTGGAAGAGGCCTCCGCTGTTGAAGCTGCGGGTGTAAGCCCACATGGCCACCGAGCGGGCGCCATTGCCCCGCACCTGGAAACGCTGCCCCAGGTTGATGTCGTCATCCGAGCCATCCATATTCATGTGATATCCAGGAGCCAACCGGGCTTCCTGATCCTCACCGACAACGTCGGCTCCATTGGATTTACCCACCAGGCGGTAATGAAGCACGTCATTGCGGCTGTGCAAAGAGGAAGCGATGGTCGAGCTCACCTTTTGCACCTGATGCCCCGTAGCAGTGATAGGGATATCGGATGTCGTGGAACCGTAGCCGGTGGAGGGCCCGTATTCAAAATGGACGTGGGTCATGGTGGTGTTGTGGGGATTCACCAGCCCGTTCAAGGTCAGGTTCGTCTTTCCGATCTGGCTCGCCATGCCGGTCTTGACGTTGTAGCAGTTGAAGTCGCCGGGGTTCTTTTCCACGCCCATGGTACGCAGGCCTTCATTAGCGCCGGTGTAGGCGCTGACCGCGAAAAGTTCACGCGCGTTGGGATCGATGCCGGTGACCAGGGCCGAGGTGGAAGAGTCGAAGGTGATGTTGGCCCCATTCACCTTTTCCATGTATTTGGGGCCCAGGTGATAGATATAGTAACCACTCGCACCGCTGATGCCCTCCCAACTGAGGTGCACGGCATTGCCACAGGCCCAATCCAGGTGGAGTTGCTGGGGCACGTCGCCGATGTAGTTGACATCGCTCATCGAAAGGAGACCGCCCCGGCTCACCCGGAATTTGATGGTGTGGATACCGGTCCCCACATTGGGTGCGGTCCACTCATACACCCGTTTATTCGCGTCATAATTGCTGACGATGTTGACCCAGGCGCCGCCGTCGATCTGATAGTCGAGATTGAAGGTCCCCGTGCTACCGAAGCTATCCCAGCGGAGATAATAGGTGTCGCCAGGAACGAGGCGTACATCCTTCAGGGGGAACATGATCTTGAGCTCATCCACGATGAACTCGTAGGTGATGTAATAGGTCTGCGGCCCTTGAGGGATGGCATGGCCTTTGACCTGAATGGTCCAGGTTCCCGATGAGGGGTTGTCCACGGTCACCTGCTCCATGGTATTCAGATGATCCTCGCCCCGGGTGGCAGGTGCGTCCAGACTGGCCACATTGGGCGAGGGATCCAGCACCCAGGGCTGATAGGTGGTTCCCGAAGCGTGGATGAGGGTGAGGTCCAGGTCATTGACGATGGTGGGACTCGCGTTGATGGCGGCGGCTTTGTCGGGCCACATGAGCATCACCCGAAGCTGCTTCACGCCCGGAGGCACGGTAATGCTGTGGGTCTTCACATCCCCCGTATTGGTGAGGCTGTTGGAGAAATAATAGCCGTTGTTCAGCACGTTGTAAGCCCGGCGCAGGTTGGGCCGTCCGTACCCTGTGCGGTAGTCGGGGCCTGGGTCATCCAGATCGTCCGCGGTGTTCATCAAAATAGCCCGCAGCAGATTGGAAGGGGCCTCTGCGCCGCCATGTTTGTCCTTGTATATTTGGGCCAGAATGGCCATGAAACCGATAACCTTGGGGGAAGCATAAGAGGTGCCTTCCTCGCCTTCGATGATCACATGAGGGAGGATGCGGCCATCACCAGCCGGCCCCTTACAACCCCAACTGAGGATATTATCCTGGCGGTCGAGGTTGCGGACGACCAGATGGTTCTTGCTCTGTTTGAAGCATCCAGTGATGTTGGCCCATCCCGCGATGCCGTTATAGGGCGCGTACCCGTTGCGATCCCCCACATTGCCTGAAGAATAGGAAACGATGTGGAGGGGATAGTTTTGGATGCGGGCGTCGTGATCCCGGGCCGTCTGGCAATAGGAACCATCAATGGTACTGCCAAAGGAATGGTTCGTAAAACGAAGGTTGTGGGTATTGTAATACCCCGCGTAGTTGGGGGTGCCCGAAATACTCATCATCGTGGCGCCCCAAGCGTTGTTGCGCTCGGTGGGGTCCAGATTGCCCCCACCCGCGGCATTGCGCATGCAGCCTACTTTATGGTCATTGACCGGTTGACCCGGTAGTTCTTCGATGAGCCGGCCATGGACATCGACGTAATCCCCGGCGGAGCGCGCTTCCCCGATGGCGATGGTAACCCCCGCGCCATTGTAGGTGAGGCCGTTGAAGCCGCTGTTGATATAATTGGCGCGGCCGGTGGTGCCGTGGTAGTAGGATTCGAGGATATAGGAGGCCGCGGTGGGGGGCTCGGCTGGTTTCAGGATGGAGCCTTCTTCCAGGATCAGTTTGGTTTCGTCCAGGGCAGGCCCGATAAATTGGATATAAGGCAGGTGGGCGATATCATCCACCAGGGAGTTGGGAACCTGAATATCGATCTGAGCGGAATAGTCCCGATGGCGTTCGATGGTGACGCCCCGGGCCCGCAAATCGGCCATCACCGCGTCTGCATCGAGGGGCGCGTAATAGGTGATGGTCAGCCGCGTCTCCCCTGCCATCTCCCGAGACTGAGAGGCCGCCTTTGAAAGGATGGGGCGGAAGGCGGGCTCGAACCGAAAGACGTTGTAGACAGGCACGATGGTGGTCACATATCCTGCCAGGGTACGCAGGTCGAAGCGCCGATCAATCACGGCGAAATAAGCGCGTTCAGGGAGATAATCCACCAATATCAGTCCTTGTTTCTCCCAGGCCTGGCGCATCTCCAGGGTGGGGAGCTCTTCGAACTGGATGATGCGGAAGTACTTGCCATCGAAAAGCTCTCCGGGCGAGGGATGCACCCGCTGAGGAGGGATGACGGGGAGTTGCACATCGCCCGTGATGAGATGAATGGGCGTTGTTTCTGCGGCGGGCCCATCTTGAGCCATGGCCCCCTGGGCCCCGGACCCCAAAACCAACACAATCACGACAAGAAGAAAGATTTTCCAATGGATTCGAGAAAACATGTCCAGCACCTTTGATGTGAAGCATATAAAGAGAAAGATAAATTGGATAAGGCAAATGGCAGACGTGTACCCCTGTTCCGTAAATAGGATCAGGATTAGGATTGAGGATTGTTAGGCCGAGGTTAGGCGCGAGCAGAAGGCGACTTCATCGCCGGGCGGGCGTCAAAGACCTTGAAGGTCTGGGAGACGCTTCAAGGTCTGGGGCTGGCGTTGGCCCCGCGGGTGGCGATGCGAGGGGCAGCCGCTAGCGGTGGGGGATAATTCTCCCGGCTCGAAACAGCGCCCCTGCGGGCCTAGCCGGATTCATCCGGCGCCGTTTTATAGCCCGGCGACTTCATCGCCGGGCGGGCGTGGCAAACGCCACTTCGGTCGGCTAAACCACGCCAAATGTCTGAGATGCACACCGTGACCACCTGCCACGTGCCACTTGCAAACCTGCAAACTGTGTCCCATTTTCATCGTTATGTGGTGAGCTATTGCTCATGGTGACTGTTCCGTATCCGCGAGTCGCCGTCCATGGCGATGCTCTATCTTCGTTTTTTTCCCAGAGTCCAGGAGGGGGAGAACCTGAGGGAATCGATCCTTTGTAATGGTACTCTTGATTCCTCGTTACATTCGCGTGAATTCGTATGAAAATCCAAAAGCGCCAGGGGTCAGTAAATAATTGGAGCGTATTTTAACGACTCCCCTCCAAATAGTCAAAAATTATCGGTCACTATTTCGGCAGTGGCGCGTGCGAAGAAAGGCCCCCTCCGGCTCCCCCGCACGCGGGAGAAGAGGCCAAGGCACGAAGGAAGTAATCAGTGATCAGTTGACTCTGCGTCCTCTGTCAAGTCCTGAAATATGTTTATATTGAAGGGATGAAGAACTTTACCATAAAGAGATAAGGTGGATAGGACGGCGCCGTCACCCATAGCCCAGTCTATCCGTCAGCCAGCCCTGTCAAGGGCTGC
>JALWZT010000129.1 GCA_027002405.1 Anaerolineae bacterium
CTCTACAAAACCGTATTCTTCAGTTGTTAAAGTTCTCTCCCTCCATTTATACCAGTTTAGCTACCAGTTTAGCTCATCCTGCGCCTCTTCCGCCTTAGTTCGATAAAATTTCAGCGAATCAGAAGTTGGAACTTGGATTTGCCACAGGATTTCTTCACCCATCATTTGGAACAGGGACGTTGCCTGCTGATGCTGGATGGTCTCGATGAGGTGGCCGATTTCACTGAACGCGTTCTGGTCAGTGAGCAAATCGAGGCGTTTGCGCAACGATATGGTGATCGAGGCAATCGTTTTGTGATCACCTGTCGGGTGCGGGGCTATGAAGGCCAGGCCCGGCTGGGCCAGCGTTTCATCACCACCACGATTTTGCCCTTTACCGACGCGGATATCCGACGTTTCGTCCATGCCTGGTCTTTGGCCGTGGCGGCTTCCCAGGCCCAAAGCGACAGCGAATCCATACGAAAGAAAGCAGCCGACAATGCCCGCGACTTGCTGCGAGCCATCCAGGCCAATCCCAAGATACGGGAGCTCGCCGAAAATCCCCTGCTGCTCACCGTCATTGCCCTGGTTCACCAATATCGGGCCAAACTGCCTGAACGCCGTAGTGAACTCTATAATGAAGCGACCGAGGTGCTATTGGGCTATTTCGAGCTGGGAAAACCAGGTGAGGAGAGCAAGCGCCTGGCCCGATACACCGGCACCCAGCAGGAAATGGATGCGGGGGAGAAGCGGGCCTTCCTGGAGCCTTTGGCTCTGGCCATGCATCAGACCCAGGTGCGAGAATGGGATCGAGATCAAGTAACCGAGCTGTTGGCTCATCAATTCCACGAGCGCGGGTATTCCCAGAGAGAATCTCAAGACATGGCGGGGGACTTTTTGGACGCTGTGGTCGTGCGCAGCGGATTGATTCAGGAGGTGGAATTGGGGATTTATGGGTTCCTGCATCTCTCCTTTCAGGAATATCTTACGGCGCGCAAAATGGCTGACAGCGATGACTACATTCAACAAACGTTGTCCCATCTAGATGATAGTTGGTGGAAAGAGGTGATTTTGCTGGAAGCTGGACATCTCAGCGAGAGCGGTCGCAGCCGCGTCAGCAAGTTGGTGCAGGCCATCTTAGAAGCGCCCGGTGATCCTTTCCAACGGCTGCTTTTTGCGGGGGAATGCCTGGTGGACGTGGGAGAGAATCGGGCGGAGGCTTCGTTATGGCGTCGCGTCATGGATGAACTGATGGATGCCATGTTAAAGGATGATGATCCCAAACGCCGGGCCGCGGCCGGGCGCATTGTAGGGAAACTCGGCGACCCGCGCCCGGGCGTGGGCCTGAACGCCCAGGGCCTGCCCGATATCCTCTGGTCCGAGCCCATCGAGCCCGGGCCTTTCCCCATGGGCAACACGAAAGAAACCGATCCCATGGCCTGGGATGACGAAGCGCCGCGGTTCACCTGCAACCTCATTACCGAGCCCTATCGCATCAGCGTCTATCCCATCACCGTGGCTCAATACCGGGCCTTTGTCAAGGATGCCAAAGGCTATGAAAAGTCCAGGTATTGGACGGATGCTGGCTGGAAATGGAAGGAAAGAAACAAAATCTCGGGGCCTCGCGAGTTTGGTGAGCCCTTCAATCTGGACAACCATCCCCAGGTGGGGGTGAGCTGGTACGAGGCGGTCGCGTTCTGCAACTGGTTGAGCGAGGTCACGGGCTTGGTCATCCAGTTGCCCACCGAAGCGCAGTGGGAGCGGGCCGCGCGGCACACCGACGGTCGGCGTTACCCGTGGGCCAAAGGGCTGGCCGCTCCCGACCCCAACCGCATGAATTATCGAGAAACCGGCATCGGCGCCACCAGCGCGGTGGGCATCTTTCCTGCTGGAGGGGCTGTTTGCGGCGCGCAGGAGATGAGTGGTCATGTATTGGAATGGTGCCGCACCAAGTGGCGCGGCAATTACGAAAACTATGAACAAGCAGTGAATGACTCGATCGAGGGCAATGCCGAGCGGGTGTTGCGCGGCGGCTCCTTCGGCGACCTCGACGGCCTCGTCCGCGCCGCCGTCCGGTACGGGCTCGTCCCGTACCTCCGCGACTACCGCATCGGTTTTCGGGTGGTGTTGCTCTCCCCATTTCCCTCTGATCTCTGACCCCTCTGGCCGCCGATTGAAATCGGTGGCTGGAGCCACAGCCTGAAGGACGGCCTTCGCCGTCCTGTCACCCATCCGCATACACGCATCTTCAAATCTGGGGACGTGTGAGAGGAGTTCGAAGAGACCTTCTTGCAGAGTTGAAGTCGTGCGCCGGGGCAGCGATCGCGCTATCTGCGACGAAGAAGCTTTGTGACTGCCAATGCTCCTGCGATCGCGGCCAGGATGAACACAAGCACAATCAGACGTCGCCACATGGACTCGGCGTCAGCATCGATCACCTGAAGCAAGGCCAGAAGGAGTCCGCCCAAAGCCAATATCCAGTTGGTGCGCTCGGCCGCTTTGGCTCGGCGAGCTTCATATTCGGCGCGCGAGCTGTTCACAGCCCTCTGCGCGGCATCCAGCACGCCTTTGCTTTCCTCACAGTCGTGCGCCACACGCTGGAGAATGCTTTCGATACGCAAGCGCTGGTAAGCCGCTATAGGTTCGAACCAGGGCAGAGAGAAAACTGCACGGTCATGGTTCCATTGCTGGATCGCCAAAACACTATGTAACCGCTGCAACTCCGCCTGAATGACGCTCAAACGGGCGATGTCCCCATTGAGATCGAACAACGCCTCGGGCGACGGGGAGGTCCTCGCTTGTAATAACGCCACCGTGCGCTGCTGGAGACGTTCCATGGCCTGCAGATAGTGCGCCCGTCTATCCCTCGTATAGGGCGCGGCCACGTTCCGCACCTTGTGCACGATGGCGTCGGGCCAGAGAAGCGCGGCTTCGCGGCCCACCAATACCCCAAAGACCAGGGTTTCCTGGCCCTGTTTGGGACCTAGGGCCAGATAAACCGCTTCCTCATTGGCCTCTCCCGGCGATGCCAGCAACCATAGTGCACCTCCAGGCGCTTCCCGGGCGACAGCCAGGGCGCGACTCAGCTTCGGGCCAGTAGACATGCGCAAAACTCCCGAATTCAAGACCTTCTGAGCCGCGTCTTCAAGCGTATTCGACGTCCAGGCCTGATAAACCAGGGTGCGGCCAAGGAAGGCTTGCTCCATTGCAGGCGTCAAACCCTCCAACGCTGTTTCCACCTGTTGGAGGGCGTTTACCCATCCTTCCCCACCAGAGATCCGGGCGTTGACGCTCAATTGCAGAAAGATGATATCTGGAAGTTCGTGATGCTGGAATCGAATGAGCAAAATGCGCTCGTCCGAACTCACCCACTCGGATTCATGCCGTTGCACCAGAGCGAATCCTCCTCCTCCTCCTCCTCCTCCTTCTGCGGGTCTGGCCAGATGCTGGACGCACGCCTGAATGCTCTGGTTTTCGCTGGCATGGCACAGCCAGGTCACAATGAGGGCGGATTCATGGATCATGAGAAGGGCTCCTGGGGATGGGGCTCATCATCGTGGCCGGAGGGAGGTTGATCTGCTGGGGGATGGGAGGTTGGGCTATCGGATAAGAGCAGGGCATCGATAATGGCCTGGAGCTGAGTGCGCATCGTATTGGCAATACTTACGCGCTCTTCATAACCATTGATCAACACAGCTTCCTGGCGGGCCTCAAATTCCCGAATGGAGACAGACCGCAGATGGATTTCCTGCTGGGGATCGATCTCGCCCAGGTACTCTTTGCGCAGAGCGGGAGAGGTTTCGATGGCGGTCAAGAGAGCGTCGACCACGTGCAATAAGTCTTCATCCCTGGGCTTCGACTGTGGCAATGAGGCCAGGATGTTTTGCAATGCGCCCACCAGAAGATCGCGTTCTTCCGGAGAGAGGATGCGGACCAGATGGGGCAGGTCCAGGGAGAGGGTGTCCAACAGGGATCGGGCGTCTTCGAGTATGTCGCGTGCTTGGGACATGGGGTTGCCTCTGGATAGGAGATGCCAAGGGAGCTTCAAAACACCATACCCATGGGTTGGAACGCAGCCCAATGAAAGGGATGGTGGAATCCTTCGCGGCGCAGGTCGCGCTGGGCTGCGCTCAGGCTGGCTGCGACGCTGCGCCCGGCACGATAGTGGGTGTAGAAGTGGTGGAAAAGCCTTTCGGTTGCATGGTCATCCACGGGCCAAAGGCTGGCAAGAACAGCGGCCGCGCCCGCGTGCATGAAGGCCAGGTTGAGGCCCGCGAGCTCATCCCCCGCGTCAACCTGGACACGTCCTGTTTCGCACGCGCTCAGGGTGACCAGGCTTGTCTGATCCAGACGCAGACGATAGATTATGTCCAACACACGCAGCCATCCATCGGCCAAACGCAGCCCGGCCTGATTGGGATCTGGATGAAAACGCCCGTGGCAGGCGAAATGCAACACATGGGCCTGGGGGGCCGCGGCAATCACTCGCCCTGTCGTGGCTTCTGCTTCAGAAAGAGGAGGGACGCTGCCTGAAGGGAAGTGCGCAGCAACGGCCCGAACCTCGGCATCGACCCGATGCAGGGTCAAGGGACCCTGGGGATCAGAGTAGGCCACGGCCAGCAGTCGGTTTCGCTCGGAATGCGTTTGGGCCTTTTCCAGCATACGCCGTAATACCGAGAGATTGGGAACGATACCGACGATATAGGCCTCGTTCAGATGCCGTGATCCATCCAAAGCCTCATCATCCAGAATCATAGCGCTGAGGGGAAGAAAGTGCAATGGGCCAAAGGGAACCAGCACCAGTTTAGATGGATGTGAGGGATCGGGGGCAGGCAGGTAGGCCTGAAGGGGCGCGAGGAGGCGAGCGTACATATCACGGAGACGACGCCAGGTCTGCTGAGGACGGCGGTCGAGCCGGTAATAGGTGGCTCTGAGCAGTTGAGAGAGATGGTAGTCATCCAGGGTGTCGAGGGGGATCAGGGTGGGCTCTCCGGCGTGGGGAGGGATCACGTAAGCCAGCCAGCCGCCCGTATGACGATAATAGCCGACCAGGGTGGCGTCCAGTTCACCGGCCAGGTTCTGGGCCTGGGGCAAGGTCAAGGGATCGCCAGCCTGGAGACGGAAGAACTCGGGATAATCCCGTTGCAATGCGCGCCAGGCGTCCGTTTCCTGTTGGCGAAGGCGTTCCAGGGTCGCGTGTAGGGATGTGCGCTTATCCACGTTTCCAAGGGGCTGTTGTCTTTCGATGGCCCGAATGCGCTCACCCAGGTCGAGGATGGCGCCAATCCGGTCCCTCAGCTCAGGTGGCAGGGCATCCATATCCAGAGGGTGGGAGGCGATCATATCGGCCAGTGCCCGACCTTGGGATGCGAAGATATGCGTGAGTGCGGCGGTTTCATCTCCAACTTTCAGGCAAGAATGCACCAGCCGGGCATATAGGTCTGCATTCTGACGAGCCAGATGCTTCATGGCTTCCTGGGTGATGGAGCCCAGGTGAAGTTGATTTGCAGCCTGGGCGGCTTGTTCGTAAGCTCGACGCGCCTCGGGCCAGTGTTGCTGGCTCTCATAAAGATTACCAAGATTATAGGCAAGAGTTCTGCGGCGTTCCGGAAAATCTCGAGGCGGCATACAAGCCAAACCGCTCCGCAGGGTTCGAAGCGCTTTTTCCAAATCCTGGGGACGGTACGTCTGAGCATACTCTGCTAGATAGCCAGAGGCTAGATTATTTAATCGATGGGGTAAATCAGGAGAGTTGGATGGCGTTTTTTCCACGGATTTCTCCCATGCTTTGATAGCCGCTAAAAGATAGGCGCTCCGCTTAGTATGTAAGAATAGGTCATGAAACCCCGTGCCCAAGTTATTGAGGATACCAGATACATCTGGCGAGTTCGGCGTAGTCAAACGGATGGCTCGAATCCAGTATTTGACGGCCTGCCTAAGTTCCCGAATCTGACGCGTTTGAAGATAGCGATCACTGAGAGCTGTGGCCCAATTATTAAGCAGGACGGGTAACTCCGGCGATTCTTTCGAGATGATTTGAAAGGCATCTTCGTAAGCGTCGATTGCATCCTGAAGATCGTTGAGTTGTTTCGTCCGTTCGTATCGAGTCCGCAAGGCATTGGCTAGGGTGTTGAGATAATCAACTCTATCGAGAGAGCGCGAGGGAGTTATCTCGATAGCTTCTCGTATCAGACGAATGGCTTGTACCAGATCTCCCCATTGTCCAAGACGCAAATATCGATCCCTTAGCCCTATACTGAGGTTATTGAGAACGGGAGCAAGTTCCTGAGAATCTGGAGACAGATATATTCGAGCCTCATTCCAAGACTGAATCGCCTTATTCAAGTCCTCTATATTTCCATGGAGAGTGTAGCGATCGCTGTAACCCGCCCCCAGATTATTTAGAATGGCTGCCCGATCTCGATAAACAATGAATTCACAGTGGGCTGCTTTTTCATACGCTTTGATAGCGTTGTCTAAGTCTGCGGGATCTCCACGAAAGACATATCGGGTGCGATAACCTGCTCCCAAAGAAGTCAAGTAAATTGGCAAGTCTAGCGAGTGAGAGGGAGTAAGATTTACAGCTTCTTCTTCCAGAGCAATCGCTTCATCCAGGTAAGTCGAATCACTACAGCAAAGAAAGTAGTCAAGCAAGCCGTTGGCAAGATTATTAAGATACATCGGATAAGCAACATCTTCTCTAGAGGTTCGCTCGACGGCAAGTCGAAACACCTGAATTGCTCTTTCTAAATCGCTATCTTGTCTTAGCTGATGATATCGGGCTTGCAAACCGATTCCAAGATTTGTCAAACGTCCTGACAAAGTGGGGGCGTCTTGAGGAGTCAACTCGAGGGCTTCCTGTAGCAGGGGAACGGCGTCCTCGATATCCTCCTCACGTCCTGTGTGCACATACCTTTCATGGAGAGCAAGACCCAAGTTGGTGAGAAACCCCGGGCGTTCAGGATGTGAAATATCTATGTGTGCGACGGCTTGGCGATAAGCTGTCACGGCTTCATCCAGATCTATCTTTTTACCTTCCTGTTGATAGCGATCGATAAGTCCATTGCCTAAATTGTTCGCACAAACTGGCAGATCCGAGGCATCGTCAGGCATCAAATTCAGGGCTCTCTTCCAAGTGACAATAGCTTGATTCAAATCATGGACACTTTGAGTCCGCAGATATCTGTCATAATGCGCTATGCCCAAGTTACAGAGAAGTTTATAGTACTCAGGGCTTTCAGGGTGAGTCAGAGACAAAGCTCTCCTCCAGACGCGCATTGCTTTTTCGAGGTATTCAGCGTGTTTTGTGAGAAGGTGTTTTTCCCGTAGGACAAGCCCCAAATCATTTAAGCGCTCTATGAGCAGAGTGTCTTCATTTGGTGTTTTATCAACCGACTGCATCCACAATTGGATGGCTGCATCTAGATCGGAAGGGCGCTTTTGCTCCCAATAACGTTGTAAATAACAATCGGCTGCCTCATCGTAAGCTATGGCCTGAAATTCTTCATTGGTAGTAGAAAAATCTCGATGGGAGATTACGGCATTCCATGCCAATATGCCGTCGTTTAAGCTATCCTCCCCTTCCCTGCCACATTGTTGCGAAATATTAAATGCAAATTGGGCAAGCTCAATGAACTCTGCAGAAGCACTCAAAACAATTTCTTGCTTGTCATGAGCTGTCATAATGTGCCTCTTGATGAGGTTGAAAATGGCCTGTTCAAGGGGAAAAGTGGATTACCCTCAGGCCCTGCCTCTCAAACGGCTCGAAATCTCTGTCGCTGTGCAAAAGAGGCACGTGGTTGATAATGCACCAGGTGGCGATGAAGCTGTCGATGGTCTTGCGCACGGTCATCCCCATCTTCCGGAGCCTACGATAGTTCTGCGCGCTTTCCACAGCCACTTCCGGGCCCAAAAGCGCCACCCAGGGAAACAAGCGCAGCGCCTCCAGGGCCTGCTGGAAATCGGCATCCCGTCGGAATCCCTGGAGCACCTCGCCCAGGATGATATCCCCCACCAGGATCTCTTCCCGCCCCAACATGGCATCCAGCGCGTCGGTCTCGGGCGTGAGCCGACCATTGAAGTAATCGATCCACACCGAGGAATCAACGAGTAGTCTCATGCCTCACCGCTACCTCATCAAAACGGTCGCGTCGCAGTGCGTCGAGATCGCCTTCCCAATGAAGCTGGCCCCTGAGCGCCCGCACCTGTTCCTGGCGCCGTAGCGTAACCAGCGTGCGCAGGGCTTCATGGATGACCCCGCGCGTCGTCTTGATGCCGGTAAGCGCCTTGGCTTCCTGCACCAGGTCCTGGTCGAGCACGACATTGGTTCGGGTTTCCATGGCTTGTCTCCTGAGGCGATGAAGAAGAACGTGCTGGTGTGTATATCCTATCCCAATTGTGTGTATCCTGCAAGTCGCCAATCATTTCTACTCCCCATTCACCGCCCGCACCAGGTCTTCCCGGCTGGGGCGGGTGGTGATGGCCAGCGCGTCCCCGAGCCCCATTACGTTTCTTCAACAAGCCGACGAACTTCGCTCAGGTATGCTCGCAAGTTTGCGGGATCAACATCATACTCCCAAGCCACCGGAATCGCAGCATCCACAAAGGAGGCCAATTCATCCAAGCGAATAAACCCCTGGTCCAACAAAAAGAGAATGTCCTGAATGTCGGTCTCAAATCCTCGCGCCAGTTTGCTCAACGCAATCGTGTAAGGATCATAGACATAGACCTCGATGGATCCAAATTGACCAACGAAATGATGACGATGAGAGGCATTTGCAGGAATCGGTACGAATTCCTCCAGGGTGATCACTTCCAGTTCCAGGCCCAGCTCGTCGGCCACGCTGTGCATAATGTCTCGCAAGGGTTTGGTCTGCTCCGAAAGCGACAGCGAGAAATCGATATCCATGGTTCGTCTCGTGTGCCCCAACATACATAACGCCCCGCCGCCAATCAGAAAAAGCCTGGCGGGCTCTGGATAGGCCTCGCCAAGCCGTTGTAAAAATCGTTGAATTTCCCTGGAAGCTATGCCGCCCGTTGTTCTATGCGTTTCAGATGCCGAATCCAGGTTGTAGCGGCTTGCTGATAGGTGCCCGACCAGTTGATCCGCAAACCGGTGAGTTGCGCATGAAACGCGCCCAATTGGCGCAATCGTTCTTCCCCGCTCTCCTCTTGCGAAATACCGAGCTCTGCGCCGTATAGATCAGGCAATGGATGCCATCGGGGCAAGGACTGGCGCAAAAACGGCTCGTACTGCTCTTGCAGAATCACCGCCGCTGTGTAGTAAATCTTCAAAACCATTTGCTCTCGCGGCGCCAACCATTGCAAAGCCAATGGGAGCGCTTTCGTCAGGTGGGGCTGTTGCAGGAATAAGGGAATCAGGGAGGAACGAACCCGGGCGTCATGCTGTTGCGCCAACGCAGCCAAAAGTTCTTCATCCGTCAGCCGGGGAGCAGGGAGCGCGAGCAATGGCCCGATGAGATAATGGAGTCCTCGGGCCTGTAATTCAGCGATTAAAAGGTCGGCTGACCTGGACGCCTCGGTGACTGTCATGCTGCCATTTTAACAGAAACGTAACGGGCTTACAATCACTTCGCAGAGGGCGACAGGGTCTTGTCAAAGTCACGGCTGAACGACGAAAGCGCCTGGTTATCGCGTCATTCCGACGACCGAGGGGAGGAGGAATCCAGCCCCAAGGGCGCTTCGCTGGATTTCCTTCGACTGCGCTCAGGACATGCCTCGGTCGCTTCGCTCCCTCGGAATGACGTAATCAGAGGACTTTGCAAAAACCCTGCAGAGGGCGAACATCCTCACCCATTCACCGCCCGCGCCTGATTATCCCGGCTGGGGCGGGTGTAGATGGCCAGGGTGTTCAGGCTTTCATGACCCATGAGCGCGGCCACAACGGTCAGGGGACGGCCCGCATCGATGAGGTTATTGGCGAAAGCATGTGGCCTCAGCGTAATGCTTCAGTCAGAATATCCAATACCTGAAAAAGACTCATCGGTCGTGACGGCGATACGCGGCCTGTTGCGCCATCATGGACATGATGAGGAAATCCCTCCAAATCTGGAAAATGAGGCGTATTGTCCCATCGCTTGCGCAATGCGCCATTTTCATCGGCCCAATGGTAACTGTAGGTCACCACTTCGATATCCCCGCTTTCAGTCACCTGAACATATTCCCCAAACTCCAGCATACTCCCATCCACCAGCGTCAACCGGGCGCGGAGAAAACCATCCTGCACGGTCCACCGCTCTTTGCGCAGGGAAAAATGCTGGACGATGGGGTCTGCAATCAGCCGCTCCTTGACCGCGTCCAGGTATTCCCGCGGCGTCATGACTCCGATTCCAGCTCAAGGATCGCCAGGCGTTCCTTCAAATTCTGCGCCATCTGGTATAACGACGCCCATTCCACGAAATCCATCCGATCATCCATTTCCCCGGCCTGCCAGCGTCGATAAAACGTCTCAGAATCCATGTGGTAGGCCTTCTCCAACTGCTCTAGATCATCTTGAATCTGCGCGAGCTGGCGCAAGCTTTCCTCCCGCTCCACATCGAATAGCTTGTCCAGAGTACGCGCCATCACCTCGCTGACCTGCTGTTTGCGCACAAGTTGGGCCAGGCGCTCCAGGCGGCGAGCTGTGAGTTGAGCAGAAGTATTCATCGCTGCCATGGTTCAGTATCCTCTGCTTGAGGTGACTTCATTATAAGACACTTCTGGGATTGCATCAAACCCTTTTCAATCGGCCCGCCTCTCTACCCATTCACCGCCCGTTGCAGGTCCTCCCGGCTGGCGCGGGTGGTTATGGAGGTTTGCAAATTGGCGACGCCCTTTATCCCCCAAACCGTCGCGATTCGGCAATGAAGGCGATGATCTCGTCGGTGCTAACGCCCAGGTCCACCCCTTCCACATCCAAAGGGGAGGCCTTGATCTCCGCGGGTTTGAGCACAAACACCCGGCCATCCCGGCGTTTAATATACACTTCGCCCTCTGCCAGGGCTTTTTCCAGAAGGGATGCCAGATTCTGGCGAGCCTCGGTATAGGTGACTACGGTGCTCATAATGCGATCTCCATGACGTTGACGCCGTAAGCGCGGGCCTGTCGTTGCAATGCTTTGTCCAGCGTCAACAAGGGAGCGCGATAACGCTCTGCTGCTCGGATCAGATAGGCGTCATAAGCGTAAATCGACAGCTTGTTGGCAATATGCAACGACGCATTCAGCTCAACATCGACAAAGCGAATGGGAATCTCTTGATACCGTCGTAAAGCTGACAATGCCTGAATCAGGGTGATGCGTTGACGTTTCAGCATAGCCGAAAAGGCGTTTCCGATTTCAAAATGAATGGAAACAGGCGCAATCAAGTCGACTCCGGAGGTGAGGCGAATGAGCGCTTCTTTTTCCGGTTCATTGGCGATGACAGCGATGATGGCTGAGGCGTCGATAACGGCTTGCATCGGGAAATCCAATTCTCCTGTACAAATGTACAGTCATTATACATGCTTCCCCAATCGCTTTACAAATCCCTGTTCACCGCCCGCTGCGGGCACGGTGACCTGGCCCTTGCTGGTGAGGCGGCGAATATGTTCCTTGAGCATGATAATTGTCTGGTAATGGAATAGAGTAAGGATATATACCTTATCTGCGGATAAAATTTGGTCAGTCAGTTCCCTCAATGCCAGCGCCCATGTCTCCGCCTGCCGGTCCGACAGAGCCCAAATGCCCAGAATGGCGGCGCTCACCGGCTCGATGACCATCAAGATGGGCTGGTTTTGGAAAAACTTCTCATCCCGCACCACGAGCACCGGCCCTAAGGAGGCCAGGGGCATCTGAGTTGGAAGAGACGTTCAATCGGTTCGGGCCAATAGGCAGAATGGGGATAGCTCTGATACCATGTCATTGGGAAGATTCCTCCTTAGTGAGAAGGGAATAACCCATATCTACAGGAATCTTCCCGTTTCTTCAAGTATTAAGGTGCTGGGAAACTGGCTCGGCGCCAGATCGATTTGTCAAGCTGGTTTTACTGCAAATGAACCATGCCGGCTTTCTTTGACAGAGTGGGCCAGGGTTGGTATGATTGTGGAAATTTGTTAGCTTTTCCTTTCTCATCCAGCATGGATTGCTGCGGAGCGTGTTTCCCTTGGACTTACATCCTGGTCAACTGATCACGGCGCCATTTTTATCGGCCCCTGCCGAGGTGAAGGGATTCGAGCGACGACGGGGGTATGTGCGAGTGGAACTGCTGTTGAAGGACGGGAGGAATACATATCAGGTAAAAAATCTGACCGAGGCCCAACTGGCGCAGATCACCATCCTGGATAGCAGAGAGACGTCGCTGGCCGAAGACGCCGAGGATTTCTTTTTTCTCATTGAGGCCCACCGCATCCGCCTGGCCTATCAGTTCGATCCCCATCTGGCGGTGAGCATCTCGCAGGTGGACCCGCTGCCCCATCAGATCGAGGCGGTCTACCACTACGCGCTGGAGTCGCCGCGCATCCGTTTCCTCATTGCCGACGACCCCGGCGCGGGCAAAACCATCATGGCCGGGCTTATCTTGAAGGAATTGCAATATCGGCGGCTGGCGCAACGGGTGCTCATCGTGGCGCCGGGCCATCTCAAATATCAGTGGCAGCGGGAGATGAAGGAGAAATTCCAGACCACCTTCGGCCTTGTGGACCGGGGGCGTCTGGATTCAGCCTGGGGGGAGAATGTATGGAAGGAGCGGGACAGGCTGATCACGTCCATTGATTTTATCAAGCGGGAAGAAGTGCGGGCCACCCTGGCCGACGTGCAGTGGGACCTGGTCATCGTGGACGAGGCCCACAAGATGAGCGCCTATGCCTACGCCACCCGCAACACGGTCAAGGTGAACAAGACCAAACGCTATCAGGTGGGCGAACTCCTGTCGCAACACACGGACCATTTGCTTTTTCTCACTGCGACGCCCCACCGGGGAGATGACGAGAATTTCCGGCTGTTTCTGGATCTGCTGCGCCCCGGCTTTTTTGCCGAGACAGGGCTATTGCGGGAATCCATTGAGAATAAAGACAATCCGGTGTTCATCCGGCGGCTGAAGGAGGATATGAAAACCTTCGAGGGCAAGCTCATCTTCCCGCCCCGGTACGTGCATACGGTGCCCTTTGCCCTGTCCGACGATGAAATCGCGTTGTACAACAACGTCACCCGCTATGTGCAAGATTACTACGACAAGGCCCGCCATCATCGCAGCATTTCCTTTGCCCTGATGATTTTGCAACGACGGCTGACCTCGAGCACGTATGCGGTGCTGCGTTCGCTGAAACGCCGCCGAGACCGACTCCAGGAACTGCTGCGCCTGCCTGAGCGGATCAACCAGGAGTCGGAGGATTACCTGCGGGCGCGGAACATCACCCCGGAAGAACTGGAGGATATGCCCGAGGAAGACCGGCTGCGCATCGAGGAGCGGCTGGAGCATCTGACCATCGCCAGAAATATCAAGGACGTGGAGGCGGAGATCGAGCAGTTGGACCTGCTCATCGATCAGGCGGAGCAGGTGCGAGAGCAGGAGGTGGAAAGCAAGCTGGTGGGGTTGCGGGATCATGTGCTCCGGCATCTGGGCGACCGCAAGCTGCTCATTTTCACCGAGTTTCGGGACACCCTGGATTACCTGGCGGGCGATGGCCGGGATGGGCGGCCTCTGGGCAAGTTGCGGGAGTGGGGATACAGCGTCACCACCATCCACGGCCAGATGAAGATGGACGACCGCATCGCCGCGGAGCATGAATTTCGGGACAAAACGCAGATCCTGGTGGCCACCGAGGCCGCGGGAGAAGGCATCAATCTGCAATTCTGTTCCCTGATGGTGAATTACGACATTCCCTGGAATCCGAACCGACTGGAACAGCGCATGGGCCGCATCCACCGCTATGGCCAGCAGTATGAGGTGCACGTGTGGAATCTCATCAGCAAGGACACGCGGGAGGGGATGATCCTCAACCGGCTGTTCGAGAAGCTGGAACGGATGCGGGATCAGTTGGGGTCGGATCGGGTGTTTGATATCATCGGCGAGATCATTCCCAATACGAGATTGGACGATCTGATCCGGGATGCCATCTTCAACCAGCGCCGCATCGAGGAGATCGAAGCAACCATCGACCAGGTGCAGGCGTCGCAGGTGAAGGCGACGCTGGAGAAGGTGTTCATGATGAGTCTGGCCACGCGGCACATCGATTATCTGGGCATCCAGCGAGAGACCCTGGTCGCGGAGGAGAACCGTCTGGTGCCCGAGTATGTGGAAGACTATTTCGTGCGCGCGTTCCGCAAGTTGGGCGGGACCATCGAACCGGTGGGGGACGTCTGGCGCATCCGTCAAGTCCCGTACGCGTTGCGCCGTTTGGGGAATGACTATGATTTCAAAACCCGCTATGGCCTGATTCATCGGGAATATCGCCGCATCACCTTCGACAAGCGTTACGCCCGCGCCCATCCCGAGGCGGAATTCGTGGCGCCCGGCCATCCCCTGCTGGAGGCGGTGAATGAGACCTGGCTTTCGTGCGAGGATGGCTGTGGGGACGCGTACGCCTGCTTTGGCGATCCCACGGGCCGGAGGCATGGCGTGCTGTGGTTTGTGGAAGGGGAGGTCGCGGATGGCCGGGGGGAGACCGCGGGCAAGCGGGTGTTCTGCCTCTATCACGCCCGAGAGGATGGCCGCGTGCAGCAGGTCAATCCGGCAGTGTTGTGGGATTTGGAGCCATTGTCGCCCGAAGACGCGGCCGATGACCTGAAAGCGATGCTGGAGAGACAAGAGGAAATCGAGGATTATCTGGTGACCGAGGTGCTGTTCGACTTCCTGGCGGAAATCCAGCAGCGCCGGGATCGGGACGCGCGCATCAAGGAGAAGTATGGGCTGCGTTCGCTGGATTATCTCATTTCGGAATCGAACCAGAAGATTCTGGAATACGAGATGCGGCTGGATTTCGGCGACCAGATGGATTTGCCCTTGCTGAATGAGCGGCGCAATCTGGAGCGGCTGCAGCAACGCCGCAAAACGCTGGAAGAGGAGATTCGACTGGAGCGGAGTCTGACCATCAACGACCCGCGATTGCTGGGCGCGGCTCTGGTCATGCCATGGCCCCTGGTGGATGCAGCTCATGAGGCCCCGGTGAAAGACGGAAACATCTTGCGGGAACCCCTGGAGCACGGCCCGGGCATGCGTGCGGATGACCTGGTGGAGGCCATGGGCATGGCGGTGGCCATGCAGTATGAGCGAGAGCATGGCTGGACGCCCGAGGACGTCTCGGCCGAGAACCACGGCTTTGATATCCGCTCGATGCGCTATGGGGAGGATGGGACGCTGGCGGACGTGCGCTACATCGAGGTCAAGGCCCGGGCTCGGTCGGGCGCGATCCGGCTTTCGGCCAACGAATGGAAGAAAGCCCGCCATTTCGATGACCGATTCTGGCTTTACATCGTCACCGACGCGGCCACCGACCATCCCCAACTGCACCGCATCCCCAACCCCGCGGCCCTCTTCCGCGAGGGGGAGGACATCTTCGCCTCGGGCTTCATCATCCCCGAGGACGCGTGGCGAGAGAAGACTGTGGTTTCATGAATCCAGGTCGGTTGCGTTATGCAACCATTTGTGTTAGGATGCCTGTATCCTCCAGGGAGATGATAGACCATGCCCACCCTTCACGTCCGAAACGTGCCCGATGACCTTTACGACAAAATCCGCAAACAAGCCGCGGCCCAAAATCGCTCCATCAGCGCCGAGGTGATTGTGCTGTTGCAGCGCGCGCTGCTTCAGTCGGAGCGGGAGCAGGATGAGGTCTTGGCCGGTATCCGGCGACGACGTTTCTTCCGGCCCGCGGACGCGGGCGCGCCCGATACCCTGACCCTGTTGCGTGAGGACCGGGCGCGATGATCAGCGCGTGTGTCGTGGACGCCAGCGTCGGCATCAAGCTCTTTGTGGAAGAGCCCGGTTCCGACATGGCGGATCGCTTGTTCGGGGCGTTGGCGAACAATCCTCTGGCCCGATTCTATGTGCCCGATCTGTTCTTCGTGGAATGCGCCAACATCCTGTGGAAATACGTCCGTCGCTACGGCTATCCCCCTGAAAACGCCCGGCAAGACGTGGTCGACCTGCGCGCCCTGGCGTTGCTCACCGTGTCGACGGCGGACTTGATCGGCCTTGCTTTGGAATTGGCCATGGCGTATGACATCACCACCTACGACGCCAGTTACGCGTCCCTGGCCCGTCAACTCTCCCTGCCCCTCATCACCGCGGACGAGCGCCTGGCCCGTAAGCTGACGGGCGCAGGCATTCAGATCATCCTTTTGCACAATCTCAGGGGGTAACCCAACAAGGACTTTTTGATTCGGCCGCATGCATCTTTTATCCGTGCAATCCGTGTAATCCGTGAGCCCAAAAACCACCCATGAACCCCGATCTCTTCCGAAACAGCTCCTCCGGCCGCCTGGTGCGAGTGGGACAAGGACCATACGCCTACTGGGCCTTTGTCCCCAACCCGCTTCCGCCCGAGCTCTTGCTCGACCGCCCGCTTTTGCAAACGCTTTCGGAGGCCGACCGGGCGCTGGGCGAGCTGGCCGGGCTGGGCCGCACCATCCCCAACCCCCATCTGCTTATCCGTCCTTTCATCCGCAAAGAAGCCGTGCTGTCATCTCGCATCGAAGGCACGCAAGCCGACGTCGCGGATCTGTACGCTTATGAGGCGGGGCAACTGGCCTTGCCCGGCATGGAGCCTCGCCCGCCCGAGTCAGACGTGCGCGAGGTGCTGAACTATGTGCACGCGCTGGAATATGGCCTGGAACGATTGCACACCCTGCCCGTCAGCCTGCGCCTGTTTCGCGAGCTCCATGCGCGGCTGATGCAGGGCGTTCGGGGCGAAAAGATGACGCCCGGCGAGTTCCGCCGCAGCCAGAACTGGATTGGCCGCCCGGGATGCACGCTGGACGAAGCGGAGTATGTGCCGCCTCCACCCGACCAATTGCTGGACGTCCTTTCCGATCTCGAAGCCTACATCAACCGGGAACACGATTACCCGCCCTTGATCCGCCTGGCGCTGATCCATTACCAGTTCGAGGCCATTCATCCCTTTCTCGATGGCAATGGCCGCATCGGGCGTCTGCTCATTTCGCTGCTGCTGAGCCATTGGGAACTGTTGCCCCTCCCTCTGCTCTACCTGAGCGCCTATTTCCACCGCCATCGCCAGACCTATTATGAGTTGTTGATGGCGGTCAGCCAGCGCGGCGCCTGGGGGGATTGGGTGGGATTTTTCCTGAGCGGTATCGCGGAACAAGCGCGCGACGCCAGCGACAAGGCCCGAAAATTGCAAGACTTGCAGATTGCCTGGCGCAATCGCTTGAGCCAGGCCCGCAGGTCGGTGCTCCTGCTTCGCCTGGTGGATCAGCTCTTCATTTCACCGATCATCACCATTACTCAGGCGCAACGCATTCTCGACGTCACCTATCCGAGCGCACAGCGCAATGTTGAAAAACTCGTCCAGGCCGGTATCCTGGAACAAGTTGGCGAGAGTTCATACAACAAGACATTCCTTGCCAGAGAGATTTTAGCCGTCCTTGAGGACGACGTCAGCACATGAAATTATACTTTACACCCAAAAACTATAATTTCATTACCTCAAATATAACTCAAGTATAATTCCTGCCACTCCCTCCCATCCGTGTCATCCGTGAAATCCGTGAGCCAAAAATCCCCCATGAAAAAACGCCTCATCGAATACAACCTGCCCCTGGCCGAGATATCCGAAGCTTCGGCCCGCGAGAAAAACATCCGCCACGGCCACCCCTCCACGCTGCACATCTGGTGGGCCCGACGCCCGCTGGCCGCGTCCCGCGCCACCGCGTTCGCCGCACTCATCGACGACCCCGGCCCGGACCACCCCGAGGAGCGGGAGCGGCTGATGGACCTCATCGCCCGCATGGCGCCCTGGGAGGCGGTGAAGGATGGCAACAGCGAGGTCATCGAGGAGGCCCGGGAGCTCATCCGCCAGCAGTATGGACGCCCGCCCAAGGTGCTAGACCCCTTCGCGGGCGGCGGCTCCATTCCCCTGGAGGCCCTGCGCCTGGGTTGCGAGACCTATGCCAGCGACTACAACCCCGTGGCCGTGTTCATCGAGAAAGCGACCCTGGAATGGCCGCAGAAATTCGGTATCGAGGTGGAATTGCCGCGCGAGATAGCTCACGGATTAACACAGATGGACACAGATGACAAAAATAAAAAATCTGTGAAATCCGTGCAATCCGTGAGCCATGAATCCATGAGCCAGGATCACCTGTGGGAAGACAACGAGACGGTGAAGGTGAATTTGCTGGCTTATCTGGTGGAGAAGTGGGCCAACATCATCCTGGAGGAGGCCCGGGCCGAGATCGGCCGCTTTTACCCGCCCGACCCTGATGGCTGGATTCCCGTAGGCTACATCTGGGCCCGCACCATCCCCTGCCAGAACCCCACCTGCGGCGCGGAGATTCCCCTGGTGAAGCAATTCTGGCTGGCCAAAAAGCCCAACAAGAAGATCGCCTACCGGCCGGTGGTCAATGCTCACGGAGGGACACAGATGGACGCGGATGAAAATAAAAAATCTGTGTCATCCGTGAAATCCGTGAGCTTTGAAATCCTGGAGGGGGAGGAGGCGATCAAGGCTGCGGGGTTTGATCCGAGCCAGGGCACGGTGACCCGCGGGGACGCGCGCTGCCCGGTGTGCGGGCAGGTGACCAAGGCCGCGGACACGCGCCGCCTGGCCAAAGAGGGCAAGATGGGCGAACGCATGGTGGCTGTGGTGCTGCACCATCCCAAATACAAAGGCAAGCGCTACCGCCTGGCCACCGAGGATGACGTGCGGGTGTTCCAGGAAGCCGCGGCCTATCTGGAGGAGAAGATCGCTAGCTGGCCTTATATGGAAAGCCCGTTGCCGGATGAGGAAATGACAGTCAATTCGCGGTACATGGTACCGACAACATACGGAATGACCCGCTGGCAAGACCTTTTCAATGCCCGGCAAAAATTGATATTGACAACCTTTATTGCAAAAATCAAAGAAAATGAAAGCGGCATTGAAGACAAAGTCACCCAACTGAAAGAATTCTTGCGAGAAGATTTCGGTACAATTTCTTCAGAGGAAATGGCAAAAGCCATAATCGGATATCTCGGAATTCTTATCAATAGAAGTGCCGATTATAACTCAAAAGTTACCCGCTGGGTGAGCCCCGGGGAATTTGCGGGAAATACATTTACGCGTCAAGCGCTTCCAATGACTTGGGATTATCTTGAGTTAAACCCACTGAGTGGTTCAACCGGTGATTGGCAAGGAGCGACTGAATGGGTTTTGCGCTTTATCAGCAATAATCCGGCTTTTTCGGAGAGTGTAAGTGTTTCTGTACAAAGGGCTTCTGCAACACGAATTCCACACCCAAATAACTCGTTAGACGCAATCCTTTCGGATCCTCCATATTACGACAGTGTTCCATATGCTGCTCTTTCTGACTTCTTTTATGTTTGGTTAAAACGCTCCGTAGGTGAATATTTCCCCGAGCTGTTCGCTACTCCTCTCATCCCCAAATCTGAAGAAGCAATTATGGAGCCGACGCGCCATGAAGACAAAGCAGCAGCTAAACTTTTCTTTGAGGACAGACTGGGGAAATCTTTTCAGGAAATGTATCGTGTTCTCAAATCTGGCGGTATTGCAGTCATTGTTTACGCCCATAAAACTACCGCTGGCTGGGAGACGATGCTCAATGCGTTACTGAAAGCGGGTTTAGTGGTTACTGGATCGTGGCCTGTTCATACAGAAATGAAGTCTAGACTCCGCGCTTCTGCCTCCGCCGCGCTGGCATCCTCCATCTACATGGTCTGCCGCAAGATGGAACGGGAACCGGTGGGGTTCTGGAACGAAATCCAGCCGGTGATCCAGGCCCGGGTGGAGGAGAAGCTGAAGCAGTTCTGGGATGAAGGCATCGCCGGCGGGGATTTCTTCATCTCCGCCATCGGCCCGGGCATGGAGGAGTACTCCCGTTACGAGCGGGTGGAAACCTACGCGGGCGAGCCCGTGGGCACGGACCAGCTTTTGGCTTTCATCCGCCAGGTGTCCACCAACTTTCTGGTCAATCGTCTGCTAGAGGACGCGGGCGGGGAAAGCATCGACAAAGAGGCCCAATTCTACCTCACCTTCCGCTGGACCTATCTGGAAAACAAAGTTCCCTACGACGACGCCCGCAAGATCGCCAGCGCGGAGGGCGTCTCTCTGGAGGAGCTGTGGTCCCGCCGCAATCCTTTTGTGAAGAAGACCAAGGCCACCATCGAGGTGCTGGGCCCGCACAAGCGCAAGCCCGTGGAGGAGGTGCGCAGTATGGTGGACGCCATGCACCGGGCCTGCCAGTTGTGGGAGCAGGGCCAGAAGGCGGAGCTCACCCGCATGTTGGGCGCCACGGGCTACGGGCAGAGCGGCGCGTTCTGGCAGTTCTGCCAGGCCGTGGCCGAATGCCTCATCAACGGCAGCAAAGAGAAGCAACTGCTGGAAGGCCTGCTCATCAACAAAGAGGGCTACATGCGGGCCAGCGCCGAGGTGCTGGAAGAAATCCGCTCCCACCCCGACTACAAACAACCCACGCTATTCGATGATTAGTTCACGGATGGACACAGATGGACACGGATAAAAGAAAAAAGGACAATCTGTGTGCATCCGTGTAATCCGTGAGCCAATAAGGAGGCCAAGATGAAACACAAGGCTCTGACCGATCAGATCATCGGCGCTTTTTACCACGTTTACAACACCCTTGGCTACGGCTTTTTGGAGAAAGTGTACGAGCAGGCCATGATTATCGAACTGACCAAACGCGGCCTGCACGTCCAAAGCCAATATCCTATCCGTGTGTTTTATAAAGACCACGTGGTAGGTGAATTCTTCGCCGATCTTTTGGTCAACGACAAGGTCATCGTCGAAGTCAAAGCCGTCCGAGAATTGGCCACCGAGCATGAAGCCCAAGTGCTGAGCTACCTGAATGCAACGTCCTACGAAGTGGGGCTGCTGCTCAACTTCGGCCCCAAAGCGCAGGTCAAGCGCAAAATCTTCGATAACCACCGCAAAAAATACCACCGCCCTCAGTTGTAGCTCACGGATGAACACAGATAAAAATAAAAATCTGTGCAATCCGTGTCATCCGTGAGCAAAAATCTGTGAGCTGATCCGTCATGAATCCATCCGAGATCATCCGCAACACCTACCCCTACCATCTGGCCAAGGTCTATGAATCCACCCAACTGGAGAAGGATGACCGCCAGAAAGTGCGCAAGCTGATCCTGCTCTTCGAAGAGGTCGTGCGGGACCTGGCCTTGAGCGGGTTGGCCATCTATCGCCATCGCGGATTGCACGACGAGGCCGTGGAGCAGGCCCGGGCCAAACTGGCCAGGCCATCCCTGGGACACTGGATGGACTTGCTCAAGAAGCTGGACAAGGCCCTGACTGACCTCCAGCCCCGGCTCCTCACTCCGCCCCTGAACAAAATTCACCGCAACGACGCCATCAGCGAAGCTGTGCCCATCCTGGCCCGCATCCTCAATCAGACCGGCGCCAAAAGGATCAAGCACGTTCTCTTCCTGGACACCCTGGTCACCTTCCGTAACAAGAAGATCGGACACGGCGCGCTCACCAAAGCGCAGGCCAGACAGGTGGTCGGGCCATTGACCGCGGCCATGGATCAATGGCTGGCCGGGCTGGAATTCCCGCCGCAATGGAAGCTCATCGCCATCGAGACCGTCAACTGGGAAGACCCCGACTTTCTCCTTTCCGGCTACGACCTCAATGCGGGCGTGGGCATCTACGGGTATGAGCGACGCTGGCCCGACAAGATCAGCCCCAAACAGATCTATCTCCAATCCCCCGAAGGAGACGTCCTCATCCCTCTGCATCCCTTCTACTGGTATGACTTCGACCGCCGTGACCTCTTCATCTTCTATCATCTCACTGATGATCTGAAGCAGGCGGTCCTGCAATGCCCCTACGATGCCGACATCAGCGCCCATTATCTGCCCGTCAACAAGGTGGATATTCTGGGCGCCAATGGCGCTCGCGCGCCCCGTCGCCCCTCCCCCCG
>JALWZT010000130.1 GCA_027002405.1 Anaerolineae bacterium
GGTTCTTGTTTGATTTCAGGCTTTATCTCGTTCATGCCCTCATTGTAACCGTATCTTCAGTTTTTAAAGAACTCTTTCCACCTACCTCGCGCCGAACTTCCAAAATTTTTCAGCGAATCGCAAGTCCGATGTCCAAGGTCCAATGTCCGAGGCCTGGCTTGGACTGATAACTGATGACTGATCACTGATCACTGATAACTCCCCCTCATGCCCAAACGTCAGCTTACTTTTCGCGAGAAACTTCGCAACAAATCGAAAATCTACCGCAACAAGGCCTTGGGCCCGATCAAATACCTGGCCTACCAAACCGGCCAGACCAAATACGTCCCTCCGCCCGATCGCATGTACATCGAATCCACCAACGTGTGCAATTTGCGTTGTGTCATGTGCCCTACGGGCCGGGGGGAAATCCACCGCGCCAATGGCTTCATGAAGTGGGAGGTCTTTAAGCAGATCGTGGATGAGATGGCCCCCCTGGTCAAAGCCACCACCCTGCACATTTGGGGGGAGCCTCTGCTGCATCCCAAAATTTACGACATGGTGGCTTACTGCACCGAAAAGGGCCTGCGGTCCGAGATCAGCACCAATGCCACCTTGCTCACCGAAGAACGAGGTCGCCGGTTGCTGGAAGCGGGCCTGAATGTCATCTACCTGTGCCAGGATGGCGTGCGGCCCGAAACCTACGAAAACATCCGGGTCAACGCGGATTACGAACGCACCAACGCCAACATTCGTCGCTTTGTGGAAATGAAGCACCAGGGCGGGTACGAGACCTTTGTCAATCTCCAGATCATCGAGATGGAGCACACCAAAAACGAGACCGACGCGTTTGTGGAGTATTGGAAGCAGGTGCCCGGTGTGGACCTGGTGCACATCAAGCCCTTTGATTCCTGGGGTGACCAGATCGAAGAGATCAGTGCTCTGCGCCCGCAAGAGGAATTGCATCTCCCCAAGCGGTATGCCTGTCCCAACCTGTGGTATCATGTCCACATCTATTGGGACGGTTCCATTGCCATGTGTGATCGAGACTTCAACCTGGATTTCGATCTGGGCAATGTCATCGATGACGATGGCGTGGTGCGGGTGATGAAGAACTGGAACGGCCCGAAGATGCAAAAACTACGTCGCCTGCACCTGGAAGGCCGCTACGATGAAGTCAGCCCCTGCAACACCTGCGTGGAATGGGCCTGGTGGAAACCCACCCCCTTCGAATCCTTTGGCAACCGGCCCGCGGAAGACTCCCACGAGACCTTTGGCGGGAACCGGGTCTATGTGAAGGATGAACGGAAGCATCGGGGCAATGGCAGCAGCGGCGCCAACGGCTCGGGCACCGGCCCCGCGGCGATCCCGTTGATCCTTCCTGAAGAAACGAAATTGAAACATGAGGATGAAAGATAGATGTCTCACGCCAAGGCGCTAAGGGCGCAAAGAGAATGAAGTGGCAGGTGGCAGGTAGCAAGTGGCAGGTGAAAAAGGTCGCTCCCTCCAGAACTTGCCACGTGCGACTTGCATACTTGCCAAATTTTCTCCGTGTCCTCCGTGTCTCCGTGTTGAAAAACCTTTTTGCAGTGGAGCTATCACTGATTACTGATCACTGATCACTGATTACTGATTACTGAACCGGAACCATGTCCACATTCTTCTCCTGGCGCAAGAAAAAAACCTCGAACATCCTTTGGCTCGACCTGGGGGACCTGGGCGACCTGGTCAACCCCAGCGGGCCTCATGAACAATGGCAGGACCACGGTCTGGGCCTGCTGCGCACCATCTTGCACCAGCACGGCATCATGACCGACCTGGCCTCCACGCGCGCGGTCACCTCATGGGATCAGCTCATCCCGCAACTGCAAGGGTATGATATGCTCCTGATGAACGTGCGCAGCTACACCTATCCCCCCGCCAAAAAGGCCGCGGAGCTGTTCAAGCAGATCAATCCCCATGGCTTGGTCCTGGTAGGGGGCATGCATGCCACCGTCGCGCCCGACGAGATGATGGAAGTGGAGGCCTTTGATAAAATCTGCATGGGCGCGGGGGAAAAGGTCATCGTGGACCTGGTAAAAGACCCCCATAGCTTCCCCCGGGTCTTTTCGGGCGAAAGCGCCAAAAGCATGGCCGAATGGCCCATGATCGACCGGGAGCTGTGGCCCAAGCCCGCGGGTGGATGGCGCATGCGGCGGCGCTGGAAATGGCGCTGGCCCATGGAGCCGGAATGCGGCTGGGGCCCTGGCCCGGTGGCCACCATCCTCACCAGCCGGGTGTGCCCCTGGAAATGCGTCTTCTGCAACGAAAGTTCCTACATCCCCCTCATGGGGCGCCGACCCGTGGATATGGTCATCGACGAGCTCAACTACCTGGACCGCAAGTATGGCGTGGGCTCCGTGGTCATCCACGATTCCATGTTCTTCCAAAACCCGAGCTGGCTGGAAGAATGGCTGGAAAAATACCCCCGCAAGACCAAACGCTGGACCTATTGGGCCGCGGCCCGGGCCGATACGGTCGTTCAATGGCCCGAGCTCTTCATTGCCCTGGTCAAGGAAACCAACTGGCGTACCATCTCCATCGGCTTTGAATCGGGCAGCGACCGGGTGCTGAAAATCCTGAACAAAGAGGTCACCGAAGAGGAGAACTTCTTTGTCATCGATCTGGTCAATCGCTTGGGGGATGAGCTGGAAGCCAAGGGCGAGCAGCCCCCGGTCTTTTGGTCCAACATCATGCTGGGTATCCCGGGCGAAACCCGGGAGGACGCGTTCAAGACCATGCGCATGCTCAAGACCATGAAACGGGTCATGCCCTCAATTTCCTTCTATGCCCCCTATCCCGGCTCTGCCTTGGGGTACCAGCTCATTGCTGAGGGCAGGAGCCTCATGTCCAAAGACAACTATCATCGCTTCCCGGGCGATGAGAAAGTCAAGGGCATTGATTATCAGTTCTACCGCGACCTCATCGCGGGCAAATACGATGACGAGGTCAACAAAGGGCTGGACACCGTCATGCACGGTGCGGAGCTCTACCGCGGCTCCTTGGTCAAAGCCTAGCGACGCCGCGCCTGACAACGTGTTAAGACGGATGAAAACGCCTCGCAGCCAAGCTGGCGCGGGCAGCATGGACCGTGAAACGTGATGCGTGATGCGTAACGTCCTCCCGTTTCACGTTTCACGCATCACGCCCGTTGCTGCCTCGCTCAACGTTGTCCTGATGATCTCAATCCTAATCCTGATCCGAATCCTATTTACAAAACCAGACCATGAGCAGTTTCGACCATCCTACCTTCATGTTTCTCTTCAAGATGAAAAACGGCAAGAACAAACTTGCCTACGGCGAAACCCCCGAAGACGCGCTGGAAATCCTGAGTTGGCGGCTGACCCCGGAAGAGATGGCACAGATCATCCCGGACGAGTATGTCAAGTTCCATCCCCGCCAGTTGCAGAAATACATCGATAATTTGGGATGACGGCAATTGGATTAGGATTGGGACTAGGATTGAGAAGATGATGCCCGGCTTCAATCCTAATCCTCAATCCTAATCCTGATCTTTATCCCCCCTTTCGCCTTCCTGCTATCTCGCCCATCCATGCCTTCATTGCGCAAAGTCACCCTCATCCAACCCGGCCGCGATGGTCGCGTCTGGGGCAAGGCCACCATGGCGCCCTACACCCTCATGCGCCTGGCCTCGTTGGTCCCCGAAGCGGTCCCTGTCGATATTATTGACGAAGACCTGCGCCCTGTAGACTTCACCCAATTTGGCCCGGGTGATCTGGTGGGCATCACGGCCAAGACCTTGCAAATCGACCGGGCCCGTTGGCTCACCGAACGCCTGAAAGCGCGAGGGGCCACGGTGGTCATCGGGGGCACCCACGCCACCCTGGCCCCGGATGACGTCTTGGGCTGGGCCGATGCCATCGCGGTGGGCGAAGCGTACCGCACCTGGCCGCAGATGATTGAGGATTTTGACGCGGGCCGGTTGCAGCGTGTTTATGTGGATGAGGCATGGGCAGACCTGGATGATCTGAAGCCTCTTTCGGATCGGGTGCTGAAGCTGGTGGATGAAAACCGACACTATTGGACCCCTTACCTGGAGATTACCCGGGGCTGCCCTCGCAACTGCACCTTTTGCACCGCGATCCGGGTTTCGGGCCGGGTCATGCGTCTGCGGCCCATCGAGGCGGTGGTGGAAGAAATCCAGCGTCGCAAAATCAAACGCTTCTTCCTCACCGATGACAACTTCGGGCTTAACTTCCGCCTAAACCCCGACTACATGGAAAAGCTGTTCAAGGCCCTGCGCAAGCTCCCCCTCCTGGGATGGACCGCTCAGGCCGAACAGCTCACCGCGGACCATCCTGATCTGCTCAAATTGGCCCGAGAAGCCCATCTGGACAAACTTTTCATCGGATTCGAAAGCGCCAACCCCAACAATCGTCGCGAACTGGGGGGCAAAGCCAAAGGCAACACCGAACGCTATCGGCAGGTCATCAACCGCATTCACGATGCAGGGATCGGGGTGGTCGGGCTCTTCGTCTTCGGCTTCGATGGCGACCCCCCCGAAATTTTCCAGACCACCTACGACTTCATCCGCCATAGCGGCCTGGATTCTGTCAGCATCACCATCCTTACCCCCTATGTGGGCACCCCGCAGCGGGCCCAATGGGAACAGGAAAACCGCCTCATCCCCGGCATTCCCTGGTCCCTTTACGACACCAACCATGTGACCTACTACCCCAAACTGATGACCCCGGAACAACTGGCCCAGGGGTATGACTGGCTGGCCCGCAAAGTATATGGCTGGCGGGCCGTGGCCTGGCGCGGAACCCGCAACCTGGCTCGAGCCCCCCTTCGGGATTGGCCTCGTAAAGCCCTGGGCAGCTTCAGCACCGATGTGGGCTATCGCATGGAATGCGCCCATCGCGACTGGGTGCCGGGCGATGACGGCATCGGCCAGGCGGTCAAAGGTGCGTCGAAGCAGGGCTATTTCCCCGTGATGCAGCCCGCTGGTTCGTGAAACGAAAGCGAGAGCAAAGATTAAAGATCAAAGATTAAGGATTGGCTTCCCTGAAAAAAACTTAACCACGGAGACACAGAGAGCACGGAGAGAGAAAAAGATAAGGTTTGGAGAGGATTTTCTCCGTGAACCCCTTTTATTTTTCTCTGTGTCCTCCGTGTCTCCGTGTTGAAATACCTTTTTGCAGTGCATCCAGCCTTTTTTCTTCACAGAACGGCGCCGGATGATTCCGACTAACCCCGCAACTGATTACTGATTACTGATCACTGATTACTCTATTTACCGAACAGGATAACAATACCCCATGCGCGTCATCCTCGCAAGTCCCGAATCCAAAGTCTGGTCCTCTCGTAAGCACATCCCCCTTGGCCTGGGATACCTGGCCGCGGTGTTGCGCGAGGCGGGCCATGATGTCATGATATACGATGCCTCCATCGAAGACGAGCCTATCGAATACTACCTCGATCAGGCTCAAGAAGCAGGAAAGCCCTACCGGGTCCTGGGCATCACCGCGGCCACGCCCCTCATCGAGGACGCGTGGGAGATGGCCAAAATCGGCAAAAAATACGGCATGACCACCATCCTGGGCGGGCCGCACCTTACCATCATGCCCGCGGAAAGCCTGGGGCCCGATCATCCCGAGGTGGACTACACCTTCAAAGGCGAGGCGGAAGAGGGCATCGTCGCGTTTGTGGATGCCTTGGATCATGGGAAAAAGCCCGAGGCCCTGGGCATCCCTGGGTTGAACTTCCGCAAAGGGGATGCGATCTATGTGTCCCCGGAATCCCCCATGATTCAAGACCTGGACGCGTTGCCCTTCCCAGCCCACGATCTTTTCAAAATCGACAAATACACCAACCTCCAGCCCCTGACCGATGGGCTGGACCCCCACGCCCGCTCCTTCACCATCCTCACCAGCCGTGGTTGCCCCTACAAGTGCACCTTCTGTTCCAAGCCGGTCACGGGCGATACCTGGCGCGGGCGCAGCGTGGAGAACGTCATCGCAGAGTGGCGTTGGCTGGTGAAGGACCTGCACGCCACGGAAATCGGGGTCACCGATGATATCTGGAATCTGAAATTACCCCGGGCCAAGGACCTCTGCCGGGCCATCGTACGTGAGGGGCTCAACACCGTGCCTTGGGTGACCGTGCACGGCATGAAGGTGAATCACACCGACCCTGAGCTCTTCCACCTGATGAAGGCCGCGGGCGCCAAGCGGGTGGGCTTTGGCGTGGAAAATGGGGACCCCTGGATGCTGCGGCACGTGATCCGAAAAGGCCAGACCCTGGACCAGGTCCGCAACGCGTTTCGATGGGCCAAGGCCGCGGGCCTGGAGACCATGGGCTTTTTCATCTTTGGCATGCCCCGCGAGACCGAAGAGAGCATGGAAAAGACCATCCAGCTCGCCCTGGAGCTGGACCCCGACCTGGCCAATTTCATGCTGGCCGCGCCCTTCCCTGGCACGGCCATGTGGGATTTGATCCAGACCGAAGGGCATGTGTTTGCCAGCACCTGGCGCGACCTGGCCATCCACGACGAAAAGCCCCGTTTTACCATCTACGATGGGCAATACGATCCCGATCTGGTCATCCGCAAATGGCGGGAAGCCTATCGTCGCTTCTACCTCTATCGCCCCAAACGGGTTTGGGAAAAAGTTTCCAACCGACGTTTCTGGATGGAACTTCCCACCACCCTGGCTACGGCCAAACGTTTCTTCATCGGCGATAAAGTCCAAACCCCGCCTGCGCCCCCTCCCTC
>JALWZT010000131.1 GCA_027002405.1 Anaerolineae bacterium
GTCCCCCACGTCCCCCATTCCCCCTTTGTCATTGAAGATATCACGCGCAACGCGATCTTAGCTGAGCGCTGCCATGTGGCGGATTCATTCTGGGCCCGTTTGCGGGGGTTGATGGGTCGCTCCTCTTTGCCAGCGGGAGAAGGTTTATTGCTTCTCTCGACGCGCTCTGTGCACACCCACTTTATGCGCTTTCCCATCGATGTGCTTTATCTTGACGAAGCATGGAAAGTGGTTGACATGGATGTGCACATGAAGCCCTGGCGCATCGGCCGCGTACGCCGAAGGAGTCGTAGCGTTTTAGAATTACCCGCGGGAACTTTGCAACAAGCGGGGGTGCAGGTGGGCGATGAAATCAGATGGAAGCGTGTTTCCTTACCGATGTTGTAATCCCTTACACTTCGGTATTTTCAATCCCATCTCATTCTCTCAATCTACCAAGGAGGTATTACCATGTTGGAGCTGTTCATCCAGCAACTCGCGCTGTTCCTGAGCCCCTATGTGGATGATGAGCGAGGCCAAGACCTCATCGAGTACGCGCTCATCATCGTGTTGGTGGTTCTGGTAGCCGTAGCTGGACTGACCATGTTGGGCGGCCGTGTGAACACCATCTTCCGCAACATGACAGCTCGCCTACGGTAAGGGAGGCTCACTGGTCCTATCCGCCCCCCAACTTAAACGGCAGGCATGCGAGAGGAAACAATCACTCTCGCATGCCCCTCTCTTCAATGCGCGCGACGCTCCCCCTGGCTGCTCGGCCTCTGTATGAACAGCCAACGCCGCGCCCATCTCTTTAAGGATAGCAAAGAATGGCATGTCCGTCAAGTCTCTTCTCGCGCCTGGACAGTCCTTTCATCAGCGATTTTTGACGCGACGAACGCCCGGTAACGAGTGGGGGCAGGACCTGGTGGAATTTGCATTGGTCCTGCCTTTTGTCTTTCTGCTGACTCTGGGCGTCATGGACCTGGCTCATATCACCATGGTTTCCGTGTCCCTGGCCCATGCTGCTCGTGAGGGCGCTCGTTATGGCATGGTTGCCAACCCCCCGACCACCGAGCAGGTCCAGGCGCGCGTGGTGGCTGCCGCGCCGGGCGTGGGCTTGACCCCCGACGAGGTGCAAGTGATTCGTGCTCATGGCAGGATCGAGGTTCGTATTACCCACGCCACCCCTGTTATGACGGGATTCCTATGGCAGGCGTTGCGGGGAGAGTCCACCTGGACCCTCTCCGCCAGCTCGCGCATGCCCACCGAATAGCAAAAAGGTGCGTCCTTTTTCGGTTGAGGCTGTACTCACCGACTGAAGTCGGACACTTAAGGCCTACGGCCAATGGACGGCCTTCGCCGTCCTAACTTCCGGTCGACGAAGGTCGACCACTGGCGCGAAGCGCCTAAAGAGCTCGAGTTTAGTCGGTGAGGACGCTGGCGCCAACTCATTTGAGACGCACCCATAGCAAAAAGGATGACCATATGGCTCGTTTGAAGGGTGTCCTCTGGCTTATTGTCGGCCTCCTGGTGGCCATCACGGCTGGCTTCGTGGCTTACCTGGTGTTGGCCAGCGCCGCGACCCAAGCCACCATTCAGGCTGTTGGGGCTCAAGCAGATGTGGTGGTGGCCGCCCGCGCGATTCACCCAGGCCGGATCCTCACCCAAGAGGACCTGACCCTGGAAAAAATGCCGGTGAAACTCGTCCCGGATGGCGCCCTGCAACATATCGGTGATGCTGTGGATAAAATGGCCCTCACCGACATGTACGCAGGCGAGGTCGTGCTTTCTCAGCGCATCGCAGTGCCCGACGTAGCTTCGGGCGATGGCCGCGTCGCCGCCATCATGGCACAAGAACATGTCCTGATGGCTTTGCCCGCCACAGATCTGATGAGCAATATCTCGTTGCTGAAGCCCGGGGACCATGTGGATATCTTGTATACCCTGGATGTCCCTTCATCCGGAAATGGGCTTGAGGCCCTTCTGAATACGCAACCCGCGATCGCCTCTTCCGCCACCAACACCCAAAAATCGACTTTCATCGCCCTGGAAAATGTGGTTATTGCAGCCTTGATAGGTCCAGATAACACCATCGCTTCTGAGAACGGGCCCAATCAAAACGATCAAACCTTCGATACAAACAACCCGACCTCAGAAAATGCCAATGCCATCCTCATCGTAGTGATGCCACAGGATGCCCTCATGCTGAAGTACCTGCAAGACGCGGGGGGCGTTTTTGATCTGGTATTGCGCTCTCCCGCCAACGACCAGCCCGAAGACACGGATCCCGTGGATATTCGCTACATTAAAAATCGCTATCAACTCTTCCCTTCCCCTTAATCCCCCTCCCAGGTGGGCACCATGGCGCTTATCGGTCATCCTCTTCGTATCTTACTCCTGAGCTCTCACGAAGGATTTCGAGATAATCTCGATCAAATCCTTTCGGAGCGGCTGCCAGGAGGCTATCAGCTTTTTTGGGTCACCTTGCCCGAAGTCGCGGAAAAACGGGCTCGTGAACTCCTGCCCAAAATCATCATCATTGATGACGCCCTGGTAGGGACCTCCGCCAGCCACATGGTGCGCCGCTTTCGTCAACAGGTTCCCAAATCGGCCTGCGTGGTGGCGGTGAATGCCACCAACACCCGAGAAGCTCAGCAGGCGGTCCTGGAAGGCGCACGGGCCTTCTTGATTAAACCCGTCAATGGGGATGACCTGCTCTCCGTGATTGAACAGATCATGGCAGAGCCCGAAGTGGAGATCGAAGAGAACCTGGTCGGGATCCCTATACGCTCCACGCGTAAGGGGCGGGCCGTGGTGATCGTGGCCCCTAAACACGGGGTGGGGCACACCACCCTGGCCGTCAATACGGCCATTGCCATTCATCAATTGTCGAAAAAGAAAGTGGCTTTGGTGGATGCCGATTTCCGCGCGCCCGGGGTCGATCTGGCCCTGAACCTGCATGAACAATACACCATTTATGACCTCCTGCCCCGGGTATCGCATTTGGATGAAAGCATCCTCATGAGCGTCATGACTCACCATACCTCCGGCATCTATGCGCTTCCCTCCCCACCCCCTCAGCGCCATATCCAACCCATCCCGTTGCCCCAGGTCCAGGAGATCGTCCTGGCTTTGAAAGAGGTCTTTACCTGGCAATTCATTGATCTCCAAACCAGCCCCGATGATACCTTTATCGCCTTTTTGGAAAGCGTGGATGGCATCATCCTATGCCTTTCCCCCGAACTCACGGTGCTGCGCAACGCCCGGCTCTTGCTCGATCTTTTCGCTGCTCGCGGGTATCCCCGGGAAAAAACCATCATCGTGCTCAATCGCTGGGATATGAAAGGGGGCATTCCTGCATCCGAAATCGAAAAACGATTACGCATTGAAATCGCCTACCGCATTCCCGACGATCAACCCCTGGCTACCTATAGCAACAACCGGGGCATCCCCTTGATCCTCAGCCATCCCAAAAGCGCATTGGCCCGGGCGTATCTGGGGCTTGCCCGCCATTTGATGCAATATTGCCCTACCACCGACGAAATGCTTCAGCCAGCCGTGGCCCTGAACCAAAGTCCGAACCGCCTTTCCTTCATCCCCCTTTGGAAGACATAAATCCCACCACGATGAACTCGTCGCTCTTTATCCTTTTTGGCACACTTATTGGCGTTCTGACTTTTATGATCGTCATGGGCATTTGGCGCGCGGTGCGTCTGCGCGAAGAAAGCGCCCCCGTCATCCACACCCATGATCTGGTGGTCATGGAATTCCTGGAAGATGAGGAAGAGGGAAAGCGCTCCTTTGCCCCTGCCTGGTTGCAAGCATGGGTTCATCAAAGCCGTTTCGGCAACAAACTGGCGGTGGCGCTTTCCATTGCCCATTGGTCTCTCACGCCAGCGGAATTTGTGGTCATGATGGCAGCCAGTGGCCTCATTGGCGGATTGCTTGGATTCTCATTGGGACGCGTGCTTTTTATGCTGGTGGGAGGCATCCTCGGCACCATATTGCCATACCTGGTTCTACGTCGCGGGGTCAAACAACGCCAACGCGAAGCCTCTATGCAAGTGGCGGACCTGTTGCAATTTCTCGTTGGGGCGCTGAAAGCGGGTTTTGGCATCAACCAGGCTTTGGAAAGCGTAGTCGACCAGTTGCCCTCCCCCATGCGTGAAGAGATCCACTATGTGTTGCAATCCATTCATGTGGGCCTTTCCCTGCCCGAAGCCCTGGCATTGATGGCCCAACGCATTCAATCCGACGAAATGGACATGCTGGTGGTGGCCATCACGGTACAATACGAGGTAGGAGGCAACCTGACCCCCACGCTGGAAAACATCAGCCAGACCATCCGGGATCGGATTCGCATCAAACGGGAAGTGCAGATCCTGACCGCCCAGCAGCGCATGTCCGGCTATGTGCTGGCCTTTCTTCCCATCGCCCTGGCCGCGATCCTCTATGTGATCAACCCCGACTACATCATGCGTCTATTCGCCCCTGGTTGGGTACGCATCTTGCCCGCGTCCGCGCTGGTGATGATGGGCATGGGCTTTCTGGTCATCCGCAAGATTGTGCAGATTGAGGTGTAAGCATGGATATCCCTCTGCTTTCTCAGAACCCCCTGCTTTTTTCACCCCTGTTGGTAGGTATCCTGGTCAGCCTTTTTGTACTCTTTCTCTGGCTCGCGTTCCAGGCTTTCCGCACGCCGGATGAGCTGGAACTGCGGCTGGATGATTATATGAGTGGGTTTGAGTTTGGAGAAGAGGGAGAATGGGCCGAGGTAGAACAGCAAAAGGGGATGAGCGAGAGCTTCAAGCACCTGCTGCGAACCCTGGGCCAGTTTGCCATTCGTCGCAATATGACGAAATGGCAACAGATGCTGGATGAAGCAGGGAATCCGCGAGGATGGACGCCCGTGGATTTTATGGGGTTGCGGGTGCTGAGCGGGTTGCTGATGTTGGGATTGAGCGCTCTTTTGACCCTGCGGGCCCCCGCACAACAGCGTTTGTTTTTCATCCTGACTTTGGGGCTGGTGGGGTATATGCTTCCTTCCTTCTGGCTGCGGCGACGCATCAAAAAACGGCAGGCTGAGATCATCCGGGCCATGCCCGATGCCATCGACATGCTCACCATCGGGGTGGAAGCAGGCCTCAGCTTCGAAGCTTCCATGCTGCGGGTCGGTACCCAATGGGATAACGAACTCACCCGGATTTTCAAACAAGCGGTCACCGAAATCCGGCTGGGAACCCCGCGCGCCGTGGCCTTGCAACGCATGGCGGATCGAACCGGTGTTCAGGAGCTGCGTTCCTTTGTTGGTATTCTCAATCAATCGGTGCAATTGGGCATCAGCATCGCCAATGTGTTGCGCAGTCAGGCCGAAGAAATGCGCCTCCAACGGCGCCAACGGGCCGAAGAGCTGGCCCACCAGGCCACGGTCAAAATGATCTTCCCCCTGGTGTTCCTCATCTTCCCTGCCTTGTTTATTGTCATCCTGGGTCCGGCTGTGACCCTCTTTGCCGAACTCTTTAGCAGCACAGGGTTCTGATTATGGACAACCCTCTTTTCCGCGATCCCCTCTACCAAAAGGGCGTGGAGCACATGCAGCACGCTCGGTGGCTCGAAGCCCTCCAGTGCTTCGAGGAACTGAGCAACCGGTACCCCCACGAGCCCAAACTTGAGGAGCTTCTGAACGAAGCCCAGTTGCGGGCCGCCCTGGAGGAAAGCCCGCAGGGTAAAATTCGACCCCGGCGCTGGAGCACCAGGACGCAACGCCTTGTGTTAGGAGGGGGCATTGTCCTTTTCCTTCTGGGGTTCCTCATGGCAGGGGTGCTTTTTATCCAACAACAGATCTTGCCCGTGTTGGCGGCCACGCAACAGGAAGTCCAGGCCAAAAACTTATTGGAAGAAGGTTGGCTGTACTTAAACCGAGGTGACCTGGACGCGGCGGATGAAGCCTTTCATAAAGCCGGGGTTTTGAATCCCGGCGCGCCCGAGGTCCTGGATGCCCTGGCAGCCATCCAAAGGCAACGCAAGGCAGAGGTGCTCTACCAAAAAGGGGTGGCGTTGCAAGAAGCAGGGCAATATGAAGAAGCCCTGCGTTATCTCATGGATTATGTCACCCAAACCCCCTACCATCGCGATGCCCCCCAACGCATCTTGGAAATCCAGCGCCAGCAGGAAATGAGTCGTTTATTCGACGAGGCGGAAGCGGCTTACCTGGGAGGAGATTATGAAAGGGCCGCGCGGCTTTATCGTCGGCTGCGAGCCACCAATAACCTCTATCGGCACAAATTGGTCTCCCAGCGTCTTTTTGATATCTACATGCACCTGGGGTATGCCGCGCTGGAGGCTTCCGACACCTCGGTCACCAATGCCCGCCAGGCTTTGGCTTACTTCCAATCCGCCCTCCAAGAGGACCCTCAAAATCCCGAAGCCCAACAGCAAGTGGACCTGGCGCAACTTTTCTTGCAGGCCACCGAAGCCATAAGACAGGGACAATGGGAAAAGGCCGCCCAGGCGCTCTCCTTGCTCTACCAACAAGACCCCAATTACCTCCATGGCCATGTTGCCGCCTTGCTGTATGATGCCTTGATTCACACAGGCGATCTTTATCAAGACCGGAAAGACCTGCCTATGGCCTTTGAGCAGTACCGGAAAGCATGCACCTTACCCGTTGAAAACCATACCTTATGCGAAGCCCGCCTGAACCAGATCATCCCTTTCATCACCCCCACCCCCACGCCCACAG
>JALWZT010000132.1 GCA_027002405.1 Anaerolineae bacterium
TGTTCAGTTGACTCTGTGTCCTCTGCGCTCTCTGCGGTAAGTACCCTTTCCGCAGGGGAGTCAGGGATCAGGCATCCAGTGTTCAGTAGCGCTCCCATGGCCAGCCTGGAGGGCTTCGTATCCGTAGATCGGAGGTTTCGCTCCGAGCTGAAGAAACAGCGCCGCGGGGCTAGCCGGAATTATCCGGCGCCGTTTTATAGCCCGGCGACTTCATCGCCGGGCGGGCGGCGGCTAGCGCCCCCCCGACGGCATGCCGTATGCCCCAGGCTCGCGTCATCACCTAACACCGGGGGATAATTCCCCCGGCTAAAAAACAGCGCCCCTCCGGGGCTTAGCCGGATTCATCCGGCGCCGTTTTATAGCCCGGCGACTTCATCGCCGGGCGGGTGGCGGCTAACACACCCCTGACGGCATTCCCTATGCCACAGGCTCGCATCATCACCCAACACCGGGGGATAATTCCCCCGGCTAGAAACAGCGCCCCTCCGGGGCTAGCCGGATTCATCCGGCGCCGTTCTATAGCCCGGGACTTCATGATGCTGTTGGCAAACCTCGATCAGGGTGCCGGGCGCCTTGGCCCCGCCGACTCGAAGTCGGGGCTGGAGGCCTTTGGCCGCCTGTCTCCCTGCGCAGACAGGCCCAACCGGGCGGAAAACATGTCCCCGAAGGGGGACATGCGGCGGCACGCCCCTAGACCTGAATTTATTCGGCGTACTCGCGCAGTAAACCAACAGGTTCCTTCATCGCCGGGCGGGCTGGCGTGGCAGATGTCACTTCGGTCAGCTAGACAACGCCAAGAAATAGGGCCACGAAAAAGGCGACAACGAAACGTCATTCCGAGGGAGCGAAGCGACCGAGGAATCTAGCGAAGCGCAAAAACCACGGCATGGCGCTCGCTTCGCTCGCTAGATGCCCTTCGATTCCTCAGGGCAGGCTTCGCTCCCTCCGGTCGCTCAGCATGACGAACATCTGCGGAAATCAGCGCTGCGAAGCATCGGCGCAAATCAGCGTTCTATTTTCGTTCGTATTGGCGAGCCGCGGCTGCTATGTAAATAGGATTCGGATCAGGATTAGGATTGAGATCATCAGGACAACGTTGAGCGAGGCACCAACGAACGTCAAACGTAAAACGTGAAACGTCAGCTCATGACGCATGACGTTTGACGCTTGACGAAATCGGCTTCCCGCGCCAACGTGGCCGCGAGATGTTTTCATCCGTATCGGCGAACTGCCGTTCGTTGTGACTGCTATGAAAATAGAATGATCGCTGGTTGCTGAGGAATCGCCAGGCCGACGTTGGGCGAGTCGGCAAAGGTTCGTATTGCGTATTCCGTATTCCGTCCAGTCGTTACGCAATACGCAATACGGAATACGAGTCACGCCGCCCTGGCCGCGAGGCATTTTCGTCGGTATCGGCGCGGGCTGGCCCGCCGTTGGACTGCTTTGTAAATAGGATTTGGATCAGGATTAGGATTGAGATCATCAGGACAACGTTGAGCGAGGCGACAACGAACGTCAAACGTAAAACGTGAAACGTCAGGTCATGACGCATGACGTTTGACGCTTGACGAAATCGGCTTCCCGCGCCAACGTGGCCGCGAGATGTTTTCATCCGTATCGGCGAACTGCCGTTCGTGGTGAGTGCTTTGTAAATAGAGTAATCAGTGTTCAGTGGAGCCTTGCGACGTCATTCCGAGGGAGCGCAGCGACCGAGGAATCTAGCGAAGCGCAAAAACCACGGCATGGCGCTCGCTTCGCTCGCTAGATGCCCTTCGGTTCCTCAGGGCAGGCTTCGCTCCCTCCGGTCGCTCAGCATGACGAACATCTGCGGGAATCCGCGTTCTTTCTTCCTATCGGTGAACCAGGCCGGGGAACTCGTCCCGATTATAGACAATTTGCCTCTTGGGGCCAAGATGCAGGCGGAAGCGGGCTTGGGAGGGAACAAAGTCAGTACAGGGAGATGAAGTAACTAAGGTCGCGCCGCCACTTTTGCCACGAAGACACGAAGGCCCCCTCCGGCTCCCCCGCGTGCGGGGGAGAGGCGAAGGCACGAAGTATTTTTCTTTATTTTCCCTTCGTGTCTTTGAAAAACTTCGAGACTTCGTGGCTTCTTGGGGTCTAAAGTCGAGTACGTTAGCAGTTACGGTTTCTGGAACGCATCCATTTCGCTTTTTCTTCTAGTCCTTTTCGGATTATAATGACACCATTGGGTTGCTAACCAGCGCAAGCATTTTTTGGATGCACTACAAAAAGATTTTTCAACACGTAAGGTTTTTTCAGGAAATCCATTTTTGTAACGAACCTCTACGCAATGGACGAACCGCCATGTTTCGGTTTTGGGAGGACTATCATCTCCCCACCCCCTACCTGCTCGTTTATGGGGGGCTGGGCCTGGCCGCGGGGGTGTGGCTGGGCCATGTTCTGCGCGAGCAAGGGGTGTTCACCTGTGCGGCCGCGGACCTGATACCGGATATCCGTGGGTTTTTCCTGCCCATGGCTCTGCTGGTGCCTTTCCTGTGGTGGGGCCGCCAGCGCCGCGGCCCGTTGATCTTGGGCGTTGTGGTTCTGGCGGTGTTGCTGGGGATCACCCGCTATCTCGCTCACCCTTACCAACCTTGTTTCGGTCCCCACGCTCTGGTGCATGAGCATGCCAACAGCCCGTATGATCGACCTCGGGTCATGGAGGGGGTTATTGTGGGCTACCCTGTTTTGCGAGAGTCCTACGCGCAGTATTGGGTGGATGTACAGGCAATATGGCACGGCGAGGAAAAACGCCCGGTGGTCGGGCGGGCTTTGGTCCGTTCTGACGCGCGAGATTTCCATTATGGGGATAGGATCGAAATCCGCGGGGTTCCCATCACGCCCCCGCATCCCGGGTTTCGACGCTATCTGGCCCGCAAGGGCGCTTATACCTTGATCCCCCGGGCCGAGCTTTACTTGCTGGATCAAGGCGAGGGAAATCCTCTGTTAAGCGTACTCTATGACATTCGAGGACGGGGCAGTGCGCTTCTGAGCCGACTCATGCCCGAACCCTATGCCGCGCTGGCCAATGGCATGATTCTGGGCATTGAAAGCGGTATCCCCCGGGAACTCTACGCCCAATTTAACCTCACCGGCGCCTCACACGTGATCGTGATCAGCGGGTCCAACATCGCGTTGGTATCCGGGGTGCTCATGCTGATCACCTCATGGCTTCTGCGCGGGCGACGTACCATCGCTGCCATGGTCACCCTGACGGGCATTGGGTTCTATGTCTTGCTGGTGGGCGCGGACGCGGCCGTGGTACGGGCCGGGATCATGGGCGGGCTGGTGGTGTTAGCCATGGTCATGAACCGACAGAGCACGGCCCTGGTCTCCCTTTTCTTTGCCGGTGGGCTCATGTTGCTGATGAACCCCCTGACCCTGTGGGATGTGGGCTTTCAACTCAGTTTTTTGGCCACCCTGGGCCTGATTCTTTTCAGCCATCCCTTGCAGGCCCGTTGGGATGCCTGGGCCGGGAGGCGCTTGCCCCGTTTGGTCAATAACGTACTGGTCGAAGGGCTGCTCATTACAATAGCCGCGCAGATCAGCACCATGCCCCTGGTGGTCCACACCTTTGGGAGGTTATCGCTCAGTTCGTTTATCGTCAATCTGCTGATCTTACCGGTCCAGCCCCCCATTCTCATCGGGGGAGGTCTTGCGCTCTTGCTGGCCGCGGTCTTTTTCCCTTTGGGCCAACTCATTGCGTTGATCCCTTGGGCCAGTCTGTGGTGGACCGTGTTCGTGGTGCAGCGTATGGCGGCGTTGCCCTGGGGATCGCTGGAGATAGGCCCCTTTGGCCGTATGGTGGCGGGGCTTTATTATGCGGCTTTTGCCGCAGGCTTTTTGCTGTGGTTGTTCCGGCAGGAGCAAGGGGCACGGGAATTTATCCCTCGGGCCTATCGCCCGGTCCTGGTTCACGGCGTGCTGCTGGCAGGGGTTCTGCTCGTGACCGGGTGGACCGGAGCCACGGCCTGGGCAGCCCATCCCGACGGCAAATTGCACATCCAGGTGTGGAATCAAGAAGGCGGGACAGCCTGGTATTTGCAAACGCCACGTGGGCGTCGTGTTTTCCTTCTCGCTTCGGCCCCTCACACCCCCACCCCCTGGGCTGTGATGGACGCGTGGCCCGGGGTGCGTCAGCCCCTGGATTTGCTGATTTTGGAAACGCCCGATCCACCGGGATCGCTCCAGGCCCGGGCCTGGCTCCCCCCAGACGCCACCTTCGCGGCGGGCACCCGCATCCAGCTTGATGACCAAGTCACCCTCACCCTGCTTGCCCACCCGCCAGGGGAGCCCCGACTTTTTCATCTCACATACCGGCGCTTTTCTCTGGTGTTCCCTTTCATGCACAGCCAGGAAACCCAGGCCCAATGGCTCCAGCAAAAGATCCTTCCCCCCGTCACCGTGCTGATAACCCCTTGGCCTGGAACCCATGCCTGGCCTCATCCCCATCTGCTGGCCGCCCTGCGACCCCAGATCCTTTTGCAGCCCCAGGGAACCACATACCCACCCTCTGTGCAACGCGTCCTGGATGCCTACCCCACCCGCCACACCATCCCGGCAGATAGGCGCCTGGAAATCATCACCGACGGGGAACAAGTGCTTTTGCGGGGAAAGAGGATGATCTGGGGGCCGTGATCACCATCATCTTGCACTCAGGCCTTGGAGGCCCTATGACTGTTCCGTAAATAGAGCCACGAAGGCTCGAAGGCCCTCCTCCGGCTTCCCCGCACCCGGGGGAGGGGAAGGCACGAAGAAAGTAATCAGTGATCAGTCATCAGTCATCAGTAATCAGTTGCGGGGCTAGCCGGATTATGGAGTTTTACAAATTAAACGGGTCATAGGCCTCATTCTATTACCGGATTGTTTTGTAAACGTTCATCATCCGGCGCCGTTTTATAGCCCGGCGACTTCATCGCCGGGCGGGCGTGGTGGACGCCACTTCGCTCGGCTAAACCACGCCAAATGTCTGAGACGTACACCGTGACCACCTGCCACTTGCCACTTGCAATACCTGCAACCTGCGTTCCCATTTTCGTCCGTATCGGCGCGCTATTGCGGGCGGCGACTGCTATGCTTCTGAGGCCAGAACCACCCATCCTCGCCCCTGGTCATCAGGAGCCACCACCCCTTCTGCCTCCAAAGCTTCTATCAGCCGGGCGGCCCGGGGATAGCCGATGTTCAGCATACGCTGAAGCGCGGAAACAGAAATAGTCTGACGTCCTCGAACCGCTTCTACGGCCTGATAGAAAAGATCATCCGCGTTGGCTTCCTCTGCCATCATATCGGCCCAGGGGAAGGGGGCTTGGGAGGGGGCATGCCCGGGCTGAGACGCGTGCGCGATCCACCATCCCACCACGGTGCGAATTTCCTCATCGCTGATAAAACATCCCTGCAAACGGCGTTTTTCCGGGCTATCCGGGCTCATGAAAATCCCATCCCCTCGCCCCAACAACTTCTCCGCGCCCGGTTCATCCAGGATCACTTTCGAATCGACCTGACTGGAAACCGCAAAAGCCAGTCTCGCCGGGAAATTGGCTTTAATCAACCCCGTAACCACATCCACCGAAGGCCGCTGGGTGGCAATAATCAAATGGATGCCTGTGGCCCGGGCCATTTGTGCCAGCCGCACCAACTTCTTTTCGATCTCTTCCGCCGCGGTCATCATCAAATCCGCCAGCTCATCCACCAGCATGACCACATAGGGCAGGGCTTCGTCGGCCGCGACCTGGGCATTGTAGCCCTGGATGTTTCGTACCCCGGCCTGGGCGAACTTCTGGTAGCGCTCATCCATCTCTTTGAGCAGCCAGCTCAAGGCCCCACTGGCCTGGTCCGGGTCCGTGACCACGGGCGCGAGCAGATGAGGGATGCCGTTGTAGCTCGGGAATTCCACCCGCTTGGGATCCACCATGAGCATTTTGACCTGATCAGGCCCATTGCGCATGAGAAGCCCAACGATGATGGCGTTCATGGCCACGGATTTGCCCGAGCCCGTGGCTCCGGCAATCAGCAGATGAGGGAGTTTATGCAGATCGGCCACCACGGCTTCCCCGCTCACATCCCGTCCCAAAGGAAGGGCCAGAGGGCTTTGCATTTCTTGAAATGCCGGGTCTTCCAGCACGCTGCGCACGGTCACCAGGGTGGGGTTCGAGTTGGGGACCTCGATGCCGATGTAGGGTTTCCCTGGGACCGGGGCTTCGATGCGAATCGGGCTCGCGGCCAGAGCCAGGGCCAGGTCATCTTCCAAAGCCACGATCTTTTGGATGCGGACCCGAAACGTCTGGCCGTTTTTCTCATACACCCCGGGCTGGACCCCAAATTGGGTGACAGTAGGCCCCACCCGAACTTCGACCACCCGGGCAGGGATATCGAAACCCGCCAGGGTGTCTTCGATGATCTTGGCCATGGTCCGGGCTTGCTCCGGGGTTGTGCCTTCTTCCGAGGCAGGATGCAGTAAGCTGAGCGGGGGGCGTTCCTGCGGTGCTGCAGGGGGCGATGGGGCGGGTGCGGCCCCCGAGGCCCGGCGAAGGGATCGGCGTTTGGGCCTGGAAGGCGTTGTCGAGCGAGAGGAAGGCTTTTTTGTGGGAGGCTGCTTGGGGGCCTGGGGATGGCCAGCAGAAGAGGATCGAGACTTGGGAGTTCGTGTTTTCGCAGGTGGGCGAGGTTTCCGGCGCTGTCCCGTAGGGG
>JALWZT010000133.1 GCA_027002405.1 Anaerolineae bacterium
GCGGCAGCGCATCTTGAAGTTCATCGACTACTTCAACCGCACGATGGCCAAACCATTCAAATGGACTTACACCGGTCGACCATTGAGGGCCTAAAGTGCCGAAGGATTTAGGCCGCGGTGTACTAGTCAACTGGCGTATATTGTCAAGATATACTTGCATTCCATCTCATCTACACTGGAATATAGATTGGGCGCCATGCATCCTGCTCGTCAATGGAGCTTATCCCATTCTACCATGTTTTTCCAACACACAAAAACGACATCCGAACACCGGGTGCATCCCAGAAGCTTCTGCTCGGAGCTAAACCTCCGAGCTACAGATACGAAGCCCTGCGGGCTGGCCACGGGAGTGCTACTGATCACTGATTACTCTATTTACGGAACATGGGGAAATATCCAATACCCAATACCCAGCATCCAGTCAAAAATCCGTGCCATCCGTGGCTAAAAATCCCACCGAATGCGCCGAGGACAACGCCCGCGCCACCGCGCGAAGCGCAACGCCCGTAACCCCGCGCGCACCCGCTGCCACGCGGCCGCAGCATCTGCATCCGCAGGACGTCGGCCCCCTGGCGCATAGGCCCGGGCCTCGACGCCCGCAGCCAGGGCGAGAATCGCGTCCGCCAGGTCGATAGCGGCCGGATGCCCGGGATAGCAGGTGGCCAGGGCCTGCGACCACGTCCGGGCCAGCTCGCGCGGGGTGAGCCAGGCCGCGGGGACCATGCCAAAGCCCGGACTCGCCCGCTCCAGCCGCAGCCAGGCCAGTTGCCAGGGATTCTCGGCCAACCGCCGCAGCCGCCATTCACCCCACAACCAGCGTCCCCCCAACCCCAGCCACGCCAGCACCAACAACACGCCGCCCCATCGCGTCACCCGCCGGGCCGCGGCCCGCCATCGCAACGAACGCATCACCGCTTCCACATCCAGCCTGTTCGCTTCCCGGGTGCGACGCCATGGGGTCTGTGGCTGGAATAAGGGCCGGGCCGGTGTGGGCTCGAAGGGAATCCAGCCGTACCCAGGGAAATAGAGTTCGGGCCAGGCGTGCGCATCCTTTTCCCGCACCACCAACCGGTCCTTGCGCGCGTCGTACTCGCCCGGCGCATAGCCCACGGCCAACCGGGCAGGGATGCCCAAGCTGCGGGCCATGACCACCATGGCCGAGGCGTAATAATCGCAGTACCCCTGGCGCAAGTCGAAGAGAAAATAATCCACCACGTCCCGCCCGGCCGGGGGTAGGGGCACGTCCAGGGAATAGGGATAGGTCGAGCGCAGGTAATTTTGGATGGCCACAGCCTGGTCGTAAGGGTTGGTGGTATCCGCGGTGATGCGGGCAGCCAGATCAGCCACCCGTGAGGGCAGGGCCGGGGGCAATTGCAGATAGAGAGCCATGCCGGGAGGATAATCGTTGGGCGCGTGGCGTAAATGGTCCCCCGCGAAAACAGGCGCCTGGGAGAGAACCGTGTAGCGCCGCACGTTCGCGGTCATCCCCATCAGGCTCTCGGGCCCGAGCAGAAACGCCCGCCCCCCGATATCCGCGACCACGGGTTCGCCCTCCGCGTAAAGCCAATAAGGTCGCCCAGCCACGAACCGCATCTCCTGCCGCAAAGGCCGCCGGTCCGCGGGCAGGGTCTTCAGCCAGGTTTCGCCCGGGCCCAGTCGCACCACAACCTGAGGTGGCGGATTGTCCCAGCCACGGCCCGTGTAGGTGGCATAGGTGGGTCCCCGCCAGCGATAATCGGACCAGAACGGGGCCGCGGCCGGGGTGGGATCATCCACCTGGACGGTGAAGATCACCCGCTCGGTCAATTCCGGGCCCGCGCCCAACAGGTGGGACCGGGGCAAACCGCCGGGGCTGGCAGAACCACCGCCCACCAGCGAGCGGGGCGGGCGCTCCAGTTCCCCAAACAGGGGTCTGATGCGGGATTCCAGCAGGGCATAGGGCTCGGCCCAGACCCGCCAAAACGCGGCCGTGACCGGCGTCAGGGCCAGATTGGGCGCGGCCAGAGAAGCCAGGGTCACCCCTGTGGCGATGAGCAGACCGCTGAGGAACAGGTCCAGGCTGATCTCGGGGGAATAATCCACCCCGTCAGCCTCCCAGCGCAGGCGATCGCGAGCCAGGTGCAGGGCGATGGTCAGGATGATGAAAGCGAAGATGAACGCGGCGGCCCAAACATAGCCCCCATGGGCAAAGAAAAGGATGCCCGTCAGCAGGATGGCGGGAAACAGCGCGGCCAGCCAGGGATCACGCGGTCGGAACGCAAACCAGCCCGCGCACACGGCCGCCAGGAAGATGAGAAAATGGCCAGCCAGGTCCAACAGGGCCAGAGGGAGGGCCGCGGGCCCGCGGGCTGCCGCGGCCAGGGCCGGCAGCATGGCGGTGATGAAGGTTTGCAGGGCCATGACCCCTTGGCGTGGTGCGAAAATCACACCCACGTTCGGAATCGCGGTTTGCCCCAGGGCCAGCACCCCACCCAACATGACTGCTATCAGCGCGGCCAGCCAGCCCCGACGCGCTTTGCGGGCCAGGACCAGGCCCAGCAACAGGCCCGCCAGTCCCGACAGCCAGCCATGGAAATCCTTCCCCAACCAATGCGCATCCGCCACCGCGGCCGCGGGGGCCAGCACGATCCCAGCCAGGCTCAACAGCACGGCCCATCCTTCCTGCGGCCGCCATCGCCGCACCAGCACGGCAACCCCCCGCCAGAACCAGGCCACCATCACACTTCCTCCTCCACTTCCACTTCGACCACCCGACCGAAGCCGGGCAGGGTCTTCAGCACCCGGCGTTTGCGGCGGAACATGGGCAGGGGCTGGAAGGGGTAGCCCTTGGTGATGATCGTAGTGGGGACCTGATGATTGGCCAGCCGGTCTCGCAGGGCGGACAGGCCCGGATTGGGCGCGTCCTGAAAAGATGCCGCGTCCAGAAGGATGGCCGCGGCCGCGATGTCCTGCCGTCGCAGTTGCAGAAGCTCGGCCATCCAGGCCACGTCAGCAGCATCGCTGGGGGCAGGGAGGATAGGGGTAATCAGGATCAGGGTCTTGTTGCGGCCCAGGTCCCCGCGAACATGGCGCAGGGTGCGGGCCAGGGGCCAGTCGGGCGAAGGTTCGGCGTGGGCCAGGGCATAGAGGATAGCCCAAAGATGGTCCCGGCCCGGCCTGGGTGGGATGATCACCTGTTCCCGGCCGAAGACCACCAGCCCCACTGCCCGGTTTTCATTGAGATGCCTGGCGGCCAAGGACGCGGCCAGGGTGACGCCATACTCCATGGTGCTTTCCTGGCCCTGCCCTGCCTGCACAGCCTCATCCCCATTGAGCAGCAGCCACAGATCCCCCGCGGGCTCTTGATCGAACTGCTTGATCATGATCTGGCCCATGTGCGCGGTGAGCTTCCAGTGCACCAGGCGTAGGCTATCGCCCGGCTGCCAGGCGCGGGCCCCCGCGGCCTGGTCGGCCTGAGTGGGAACGGACATGGCGCGGGCCGTGCGACCGCCCGCGCGGCCGTGGGGCAGGGGGAACTCGGGCAGGCGCATGACACGGGGGTAGACCAACAGGGTGCGGGATTCCGGGTAGCGGATGGTCACCTGAAACAGGCCCAGGGGATCGCTTCCGTGCAGTTCCCACGGGCCCAGGGTAAAGACCCCACGGCGGGTACAAAGGCCCGTGCTCTGCCAGGCGAACGCGCCATGCCCGCCCACTGCCACCACCCGGTCGACGCGATAATCGGGCATGTCGGAATGATCCCGCACCTCGGCCCATAGCAAGGGAAAGAACCCCGCGTTGGTCAATTCGAAATGCTCGACCATGGCATCCCCCACCACGATCCAGGCCCCATGGCTCCAGCGCCGGGCGTGGAGATTGTCTCGCAGGGAGCGGGCCCACAGCCAGGCCACACCCAGGGTCAGCCCCAGGGCCATCAACAGCATCACGAACACCCGGTCGGGATTGACGAGCTGGGCGAGGATGAGGAACCCGGCCAGGGCCAGGGGCAGACGCGTGCGCAGGCGCAGGGTACGGGCCAGAGGACGATCGGGGAGGGCCATGTCTTTATTGTACCGTAGGTACGGGAAAAAATCAGATGGTTTACTGTGGACCTCCGAGGTCTCACGCTGATGACGCCGCATGTCTGGATCACCCCCTGGCTTGCGGCTTGACGCCACGTCTTGCATCACCTATCATATTGGCGGCATCAACGCGGACGCCTTGGAACGACAACCATCATGTCCGATACCACCCGTTTGCTACCAGGACGCTACTATCACATCTACCATCGCGGCAACAATCGCGAAGTGATCTTTCGCGAGAAGCGCAACTATCCTTACTTTCTCAAGCTTTACGCAAAATACATCGAACCCGTCGCTTTCACTTACGCCTACTGCCTGCTCTCCAACCATTTCCACTTCGCCATTCGCGTCAAAACCGAGGACGAACAGTTCATCTGGTGGCGGCGGCACCAGACCTCCGAGGTTTCGCAAACCTCGGAGGTCTCTCAGCAGGAGCCCTTCAAGCCGCTCGATCCATCCTGGCAGTTCGGCAAACTTTTCAACAGCTACACGCGCGCGTTCAACCGCGCCTACCACCGCAGTGGCAGCCTGTTCGAAGGGCGTTTCAAACGTAAGCAGGTCAATTCGTTGACCCACTTTCTCAACCTCATCGCTTACATCCACCGGAATCCGGTACATCATGGCTTCGTCGAAGACCCGGCGGATTGGCCCTATTCTTCCTGACACGCCCTGCAGTCTGATATGCCCACGCATTTGCAACGAGACCAATTGCGCTTTTGGATTGGATCATATCCCAGTGTGGATGCCTTCGCGGCAGCGAACCCTATCGATATCGCATCATTAGTGGAAGACGACTGGGATTGATGGCACCGCCAAAGACCGCCAAAGACCTTGAAGGTCTGCCGAGACCTTCAAGGTCTCCACGAGAGGACATCATGCTCCACCGCATCCCCACCATCCTCATCGCCCTGGCCCTGCTATTGGGTCTGAACAGCGCCGCCCGGGCCCAGGAAAAACATGTCGATTGGGACCGCGTCGATGTCGCCATCCAGGTGCACGACGATGGTACCTTTACTGTAGAAGAAACCATCCAGGTAACTTTCTCTGGCGAGGATTTTACCTACGGCTATCGTGACATCCCCGCCGAGTATGTGGATTTCATCGATGAGTTCCAGGTGTGGGATGAGGAGGGCGCGTATGAGGAAGGAACGGAGGGCGGGGATCGGTGGTTTGTCGTTGATGAATGGGCCGGACAATATTCGGTGAGCTGGTATTTCCCGCCCATCACCGACGACACCCGCACCTTTCACCTGCGCTACCGGGTCCACGGCGGCCTGCGGGCTTATGCGGGCGGGGACCAACTCTGGTGGAAAGCGGTGTTCCCCGACCGGGACGGCCCCGTGGCCTCGTCCACGGTCACAGTCACGGTGCCCGCGGCCATCGAGGTTTACGACGCCTACTTCGTGCCCGCGGAGATGACCCTGCTGGATGAGCATACGGTGCAGTTTCGGGCGACCAAACCTGTGCCCCCGAGAACCTCCTTCGAGGTGCGGGTGCAGTGGCCCCACGGCATCATCCCCGCCACCCCCGCCCCCTGGCAGGCCGCGGCCGACGCGGCTGCTGCCGAAGCCGAGCGTCGCGCCCGCTGGAATCCCGTCATCACCCTAGGACTCATTTTCGGTAGCATCGGCTTCTTTCTCTTGGTGGTGTTGACCCTTTTCCTTATCTGGTACATGCGAGGACGGGATGCGGGCATCGCGCCCATCGATTACCTCCCCGAGCCGCCTTCGGATTTACCCCCGGCCCTGGCCGGACAACTGCTGGATGGGATCGCCAAGCCCCGCCACGTGTTGGCCACCATCCTGGACCTGGCGCACCGAGGGATCCTGGAAATCGAGGAAATGCCCAAACGTCAGCACGCCCCCCAAAACTACCGCTTCCACCTGCGGGGCGACTTTCCCAAACAACTTCCCCGCTTCGAGCGTCTTGCTCTGCGCACCTTCATGGGCCGTTCCCAGACCCGCACCCTGCGCGATGTGGAAAAGAGCTTTCCCAAGCATTGGAAACGGATGATGGAGGCCCAGGAAGAAGCCCTGGTGGAACGGGGACTCTTCCCCCACCCCCCCTCACAGACCGTCCGTCGGTATAACACCGTTGGTAGTTTGCTGGCGACGCTTGCAGTGATTTTCTTCTGTGCATCGTTTTTCGATGTGCTTCCTCGCCGGGGTTTGAACCAAAGCCTGGGGTTATGGCCCGTCGCTTCGCTGATGCTGACAAGCTTTATCGTTTACGCCACGGCCCGGTTCATGATCCCCCGCACGCCCAAAGGTCGGGAGGAGGCCGCACGCTGGCGGGCTTTTCGCCGCTATCTGACAGAGCTCAAAGCCCTGGGCGAAACCCCGCCCGCGGACGAACGCCTGGAGCGTTTTCTCGCCTATGCCGTGGCCTTTGGCGTGGAAAATTCCTTCCTGGAAGAAGTAGGGAATGCAGGGGATACGGCATGGCTTCCTACCTGGTACCATTCTTCCACCTCCGGGGCCCGAGGGAGCACAGGGGGACAGGGGAGTGGGGTTCCTGGTGCGGCCGCGGCTTCCTCCAACCTCAGCGGCAGCCTGGCCAGCATGAGCGCGGGCCTGTCTACCATGCTGGCGACCGCGTCCTCTACCT
>JALWZT010000134.1 GCA_027002405.1 Anaerolineae bacterium
CAGCCAGGGCGGCGCGGAAAGCCGATTTCGTCAAACGTCAACCGTCATGCGTCATGACCTGACGTTTTACGCTTGACGTTTGACGAACTTGGCTGACTCGGCCCATGTTGGCCTGACGATCTTTTCGAAACCGCAGCCAACGTGCTAATTTCTTTCGGAACAGTATAGCGCAGAACATCTTTCCCAACCAAACCCTCCCCTCTCTCATCTCACAATCCCATGTATCAACGCATCCCCATCAAATCCAAAAAAGACATCCAGCGGCTGCGCGATGCCAATCGGCTGGTGGCCGAAACCTTTGAGATGCTGCGCGAGTATGTGCAGCCCGGCGCCAAACTGAGCGATCTGGACCGCATCGCCGAGGAATTCATCGTCAAGCACGGCGCGAAGGTGCTGTACAAGGGCTACACCGGCGGCAGTCGAACCACGCCTCCCTTCCCTGGCACCATCTGCGCCTCGGTCAACGAAGAGATCTGCCATGGCATCCCCAACGATCGCACCCTGAAAGAAGGGGACATCATCGGCGTGGATATCGGTCTGCGGCTGCGGGGATGGTGCGGCGATGCCTGCGTTACCTATCCCGTAGGCGAGATTTCGGAAGAGGCCCAGCGCCTGCTGGACGTGACGGAAAAGGCTCTGTACATCGGCATTCAGGCCGCGCAACCTGGCGCCTACCTCTACGACATTGGCGCGGCCATTCAGGATTTTGTGGAGGCCCACGGCATGAGCGTGGTACGGGAGTGGGGAGGCCACGGCATCGGTCGGGAACTGCACGAGCCTCCTTCGGTGTCCCACGTGCGGATGCCCACACGGGGCCCCAAAATCAAGCCGGGTATGGTATTTACCATCGAGCCTATGGTCAACCTGGGGCGACCGGAATGGATTTTGCTGGAGGATGGCTGGACCGTAGTCACCCGGGATCGCTCCCTTTCCGCCCAATTCGAACACACCATCGCCATCACCCCTCAAGGGCCAGTGATCCTATCTCAGTTATAGCGGGCCCCCTGGTTGATTGACAAATCTTGTTGCCTGCATTTTCGCCGAGTAAACTCGGGCTATCGAGGCGCAAGGCCCCTCTTTTGTTTCTTCCCCCACTCCGAAACGGGTGGGGGAGGGATATGGAGTCAGCTCAAATCTCCCGCCGTCCCTCCAGAGCCCGACTCAGGGTGATCTCGTCGGCATATTCCAAATCCCCACCTACGGGCAGCCCTCGGGCCAGCCGGGTGACCCGCACGCCCTTGGGGTGCAGCAATCGGGCCAGGTACATGGCCGTGGCTTCCCCTTCCATGTTGGGATTGGTGGCAATGAGCACTTCCTCGATGGGCTCACGGTCCAGGCGGGCCAGCAGGGCATCCACCCGCAGATCCTCGGGCCCGATGCCCTCCACCGGATTGATGACCCCATGCAGTACGTGGTAAAGCCCCTTGTACACGCCCGTGCGTTCGATGGCTACCACATCCAGCGGGTCTTCTACCACGCAAACCAGATGCTGATCCCGACCAGGATCGCTGCAGATCGCGCATGGGTCCGTTTCCGAAAGATTCTGGCAACGGGAGCAATAAACGATCTGCTCTTTGAGCCCGGCAATGGCATCCGCGAGTTCCTGCACCTGGTCGTCGGGCATGCGCAGGATATAGAAGGCCAGGCGGGACGCGCTCTTGGGGCCGATGCCGGGCAGGCGCTCCAGGGCCTCGATGAGTCGTTGGATGGGTTGGGCGACGCCGTGTAGGGTCATAGGATGTCGAGGGGATGTCAGAGCAAACCGGGAGGCAGGCCCAGCCCCGCGGTAAGACCGCCCATGCGTTCCTCGGCCAGTTTACGCGACTGGTCCAGGGCCTCGTTCACCGCACTCAGGACCAGGTCTTCCAGCATCTCGACGTCGTCGGGGTCCACCAC
>JALWZT010000135.1 GCA_027002405.1 Anaerolineae bacterium
CCACCCAGATCACCTTCTCCCCTGACCCCCATCGTCTCAAAGCCGACTACCTGGATCTCAGTGCCCTGCCTCCCCACTTGCGCCCGCGGCCCGGTCAACCCCTGGCCCTGAACCCCTGGCTTCATGCCTGGCTCACCCAACCCCAGGGTTGGCCCCAGCTCCATTGGCAGGATGACGTCATGCGCGCGGTCATCGGCCTGGTCGATGACCCCTACAACGCGCGCCAGCTTCCTCTGCTCCTCAACTTCCAGCAAGACCACGTGGCCCTCTTCGGGGCCGCGGGCTGGGGCAAGAGCACCTTCATCCGTTCCCTGGTGCTCAGCCTGGCCGCGACCCATGGCCCCCACACCCTCCATATCCACATCCTGGACCTGGGGGGCCGCAGCCTGCAAACCCTCCAGGCCCTGCCCCAGGTGGGCGCGGTCATCCTCCCTGATGAGCGGGGCTATGAAGAACGCGTCCAGCAGCTTCTGCGGGAGCTGGATGAGATGGTGGAAGCCCGCAAACGCCGCTTCAGCGAAGTCGGGGTCTCCACCCTCTACGAATACAACATGCTGCCGGACCATGCCCCCGAACCCGCGGTGCTGGTCCTCATCGACAACTTCGCGGAATTCATGGAGACCTTTGGCGAGGGCCAGACCGAAAGCCAGAAAAACGCGCTGGAAAACTTCATCCTCCTCCTGCGGCAGGCAAAGGCCTTTGGGGTCCATTTCCTCATCGCGGCCAGCCGTCCCAACGTCCTTTCTCCCAAACTTCTCAGCCTCTTCACCCGGCGCTTGAGCCTGCGCATGGCCAACCCCGACGACTACCGCACCATCCTGGGCGCCCAGGTGGTGGAAGTGGAAGAGATCCCCGGTCGTGGTTATACCCGCGTTGGACGCCTGCCCCTGCTCTTCCAAACCGCGACCCTGCTCCCCTTGGGCAGTGCCACCCAAACCCGGCAGGAAACCCAGGCCATCCGAGCCATAGGCCAGAACATGAGCCAATGGCTGGAAAGCCATCACATCACCTATCCCCAGCCCTTGCGCGTCGCGGCCCTGCCCAAAACCTCCAGCTATCGCCAGGTCCTGGCCGATACCCTTCACATCCCCCAGGGCAAAGCTTTTATCCCGGAACTGAAAAAGGCCGCGCAACGCTTGTGGGACTACCACCGTCAGCCCGAAAATGCGGACTGGCTCAAAGTCATTTTGGGGGTGACCTCGGGCCATCGTTATCGCGAACTGCAACTGGAAGCCAAAAAGGATGGCGTCCACGGCCTCATTGCCGGGGGCACGGGCTCGGGTAAATCCGAACTCCTCATGACCATGATTGTGGGGCTGGCCATCCGCTACAGCCCCGATATCCTCAACTTTGTCCTGGTGGACTACAAAGGGGGCGGCGCGTTCAAAGCCTTCGAAGATCTGCCCCACACCGTGGACATTGTCACCAATCTGGACAAAGCCGCGGTGCACCGCATGTTCGCCTCCATCAACGCGGAGATCCGGCGGCGCCAGGCCCTGAACGCGGATACCGGCACCAAGGACATCGTCGACTACCGGCGCCGGGGCCTGCACCTCACCCATGAGCCTTACCCTCACCTTTTCATCATCATCGATGAATACGCGGAGATGATCTCCGACAACCCCGAGTTCCGGGCTGAGCTGGAAAGCATCACCCGGGTGGGGCGGGCCCAAGGCATCAACCTCATCCTCGCTTCCCAGCGGCCCAAAGGGGTGAGCGACCAGATGCGGGCCAACATCAAATTCCGCATCTGCCTGCGGGTGGAAGAACAAGACACCAGCCGGGAGATGTTGCGTCGTCCTGACGCGGCCTTCCTGCCCAACGGCCTGCCCGGCCGGGGGTATCTGCAGGTGGGGAACGCGCCGCTGGAACTGATCCAGGTTTCCTGGACCGGGGAAACCCAGCCTATGGACCAGGACCCGCCCGCGCTCTGGCCAGATCGAGCATCCCGCCCCCTGGCCGAAGAGGAGGCCGAGCCGCCCAAATTCTACGATGCCGTGGTGCGCATCGCCCAGGAACTCAGCCAGGGCCAACGAGCCCCCAAACCCTGGCCCGGTTTCCTCCCCACCCACTTCAGCCTCCAATCCCCCATCTACGACGCGCAACACAACCGCACCTTTGTGCTTACCCCCCAGGTCACCGACTGGCTCAACGGCGAAGGCGCATGGCCTGACGAAAGCAAAGACACGCAACTGGATTGGACCCAGGCCATGCGGCCCCAGGTGGGTTTGCTCGACAACCCGGCCGAAGCCGAACAACGCCCCCTCTACTTCAACTTTCAGCAATCCCATCTGGCCATCTTTGGTGATTCCGGTTGGGGCAAAACCACCCTCCTGCGCACCCTGATCACCCAACTGGCCGCTACCCACTCCCCCAAAGACCTCCATTTCTACGTGATCGATCTGGGGGGGCGTAACTTCACCAACCTGGAGGCCCTGCCTCACATGGGGGCGGTCATCTACGCCAGCGACGAAACCTTCGAAGAACGCCTGCAACGCCTGCTGGTCAAACTCAATCGCCTGATTGATGAACGTCAACACATCCTCAGTGAAGCCAACGCGGAAAGCATCTATCAATACAACGCGGATCATGCTCAGGAACCCTTGCCCGCGATGTTGGTCCTCATCGACAACTTCGCGGAGATGCAAGAGAACTACGAGAACCTGATCCAATCGGAACTCATCCCCCTCTTGCGACGCTCCCTGCGGGCTGGCATCACCTTTGTGCTGGCAGCCAACATCCCCACCCACATCCCCAGCCGTCTCCTCAGCCTCATCGGCCAGCGCATCACCTTCAAACAGAACAATCCCGACCGCTACATGGATATCGTGGGCCGGGGAGCCATCGACATCGAAGACATCCCCGGCCGCGGCTACATCCGCATTGGCCGGCGTCCCTTGCTCTTCCACATCGCCCTGCCCGTGGGCCTGCCTCGAGGCGAAGACCACCACGATGACCGTTCCGAGGGCCAGGAACTGCGGCTGCTGGCTCATCAGATGCGCGAAACCATCAAATCGGGGACTTTCTTCTGGCCCAACAAAAACAAACCGGATCCCATCCGCACCCTTCCCACCCTGGTCACCCTGAGCGAAGTCCTGCGCAAAGTGGGGCAGCCCTCTCCTCGTCGGGTCCAGGCCGCGCTGGGCATCGATGCCGACCTGAAGATCGCGCTCTTCGACCTCAAACGCATGGGGCCTCATTTCGCGGTGGTGGGCCCGCCCCTTTCGGGCAAAACCACCGTCCTCTACGACTGGATCCTTTCCATCGCCTATCACTACCCGCCCGAGCGGGCCGCGTTTGTCATCATCGACCTGCAAAACCGTTTTGATGATTACGGGGGGCAGCGGCGCATCCACCAGCTTCCCCATGTGCTCACGGTCACCCGCGAGATCGAAGACCTTCCCACCTTGATCGGCCAATTGAAAAAGGAAGGACAAATCCTGGCCACCCAAGACCTGGACCGGGACATCTACGTCATCATCGACAACTACGACGACTTCGCCGCGGAAATCGAACGCAAACGGGACTTGCAAGAAAGCTTGGCCACCGTCGCCCGGCGTCATGGCCGAGATGGCATCCACTTTGTCATTGCCGGCACCCTGGATGGTGCGCCCAATGACCTGCGGCGGCGGGTCATGGCGTCCAACTTCGGCATTGGGCTGCAAAATGACCAGGCCTTGCAGACCCTCAAGGTCAAGCGCATCCCTGCCAATCTGCGCCACCAGGAACTCCCCCTGGGCCGGGGCTACATCGTCCGTTCCGGCATCCCCACCCTGATCCAACTGGCCTCTCCCTACGACGGCCTGGGTCTGGATCTGCCCGATGAGGCTCTGATGGACGAGGAAGAGAAAATGGCTCAGGCCCTGGACAAATGGCTGGGGCGCATCATCGACCGCCATCCTCCCCTCCGCGCCACGTGGCTGGAGCAAGAAGGGGCGCCGATGGCCGAGGAAGGGAAAGAAAAACGGGCCGCGCTCAGCCCTCGGGCCATGAAGATGATGGGCATTTTGCAACGAGGGTTACGGCACGAGCTCCGCCGACTCAAAGAAGGCGCCCAGGTGGATCACCTGGTTCTGGAGCAGCTTCTGGACCTGGATATGAATCAATGGTATGATGAAGACCATCTGGTGCAGTTGCTCCGCCAGCTTTACATCAGCGGGCAGCGCGCCATGGGGCTCCCGGAGGATGTCATCCAGACCATGGCCGATGCCTTCGGGCCCGATGACCTCATCATGAGTCTGGATGCCAGTTTGCCTGAATAGGGCCCTCTTTTCCAAAATTTTTCCAAAAAATATCCAGCAATATCCCCTCATTTCTGCTATGATCAGGATGGGCATGGTCCCCCACGCCCCGTTCCTCTTCATTCCAAACCAACCATGAGCACTGCGCCCCATCGACTCCAACTTTTCGTTGATGTCTTTCATGAGAAAAATCAACGGGCCCTGGTCCTGCCCGAAATCCGGCCGCAGGCGTTCATCCAGGCCATTTTGCAGGAATTCCGCCAGGCCCGCATGGAATTCCTGGGCGATGACCCGGACGCGTACCAGCTCGTCCGGGCCGACGATGAAACGCCTCTTAACCCCGAGATCCCTCTGGGTGAGCAGCTTCAGCAAGATGACCATCTGATCCTGGTTGAACGCATGGCGCCTTTGCCTCCGGGGGCGCAACGTCCTTCTCGTGCCCTCTACCTACGCGAGCTGGCTACCAACCATGTTTTTCGCGTGCAGTGGGTTCCTGCCATCATCGGCCGACCTGATCCTTCCCGGCCTGATGATGCCTTGCTGGCCGTGAACCTGCGTCATTTCGAAACCGGACTTCGGGTCTCTCGTCGCCATGCGCAAATCTTTGAACAGGACGAGACCTTTTACATCAAAAGCCTTTCTCAAAACCCCACATCCCTGGTCCAGGGCGAAGACACCAAACCCATTCCGGTCACATCCACCCCCCTCCCCATCCACCACGGAGACCTGATCATCCTGGACCGCAGCAACATCACGCTTAAAGTGCTTTTTCGCGATACGTAAAATACCAACCCGCCGATTAAAATCAGGGCTGGGGGCCTTTGGCCGCCTGTCTGCCTGCGCAGACAGGCCAAAACGGGCGGAAAATGTCCCCGAAGGGGGACATGCGGCGGAACGCCTTGAGACCTGAATTTATTCGGCGTGCGTTTACGAACCGAATCGTGATCTACTGAAATCTGACATTTACCCCGCCACGCTGGGAGGTTCTCATGCCTGCGAATACCATTCAAGCTGATTATCAGGCCCTGGAGGAGATCGCCAAACGCTTTCAATTGGCGGCTCAGGCCAATGAGGAGATGCGCCAGGCGATCCAACAGGCTTTGGAACAATTACGGGACGGCGGCTGGATCGGCCGTGGTTCTGACGCGTTTTTCCAGGAGATGGATCAAGAGGTGATGCCCGCGGTGCAACGGCTGATTGAAGCCATGCAGCAAGCCGCCCAGGTGACCCAACAGATCCGTCAGCTCCTGCAACAGGCTGAGCAGGAAGGTTCTTCCCTCATCCGCCCCGGGATTGAACAGGTTTTGGGCGCGAGCCCAGGGGGTGGAGGTGGCATGCCGGGCGTGGGTGGCAGCGGAGGAGGCATGGCCCCCGGCATAGGTGGGCCCGGTTTCCCTGGCTTTCCCGGCTTCCCCGGTGGGCCGGGCATGGGAGGGATCATGCCCGGTAGTGGATGGGGAGGCGGTCCGGGTGTGCCTGGTTTCGGTGGAGGCAGTGGTGGTTCCGGTGGCGGGACGGGGATCGGAGGTGGCTATGGGGGCTCGGGCGGTGGCTCGGGCTCTGGCGGGGGTTACAGCGGCGGCTCGGATTTTGGCGGTAGCTCCGGCGGTGGCTCCGGCTTTGGCGGGAGCCACGGTGGCGGCTCGGGCGGTGGTTCCGGTGGGGGCTCCAGCCCCTGGTCGCCGAGCACGCCCGGGCAGCGAGGTCCAGGCATGGGCACCTATCCTATCAAGCCTGAAAATCCGGGGGATTGGTTCAAAGATATTGAAAAACGTTTCGGCGGCAGCGAGCCCGGCCTGGGCAAGGGGACGGGCTCCGGCGGTAGCTCCGGTGGGGGCACCGGCGGCGGCATGGGGGGCGGTTCCGGCAGTGGTCTCTCCAGCCAGGAACCCAAGATGCCTCAGGCCGCAAAGCTGACCACTCCTTCATCCTCTTACCCCCACAGCATGGAGAGCCAGCTCCGAGCGTATGCGCCCAAGGCCGTGACCACTGGCTCTCGTGGAGGGACCCGGAGCATGGTATCTTACATGCCAATGAGCAGTTTTATGGGGGGGGCTAGCCCACCTACGGCAAGCGCTTCGGCCTCGCCGGCCCTGGGAGGGCCGCAATTGACGCCCGGGACTCTCCCCCGCACCGCCTCGGCAGGCGGTTCCGGCGGTGGCCTGGCTACCGTAGGTCTGGCTGCAGCCACCCCCTTCCTGGCTCTCCTGGGTAAGGAAATGTTAGGGAAGAAAGATGACTAAGCCAGGCTGGCGCGGGAAGCCGGTCACGTAATGCGTAATTGTAAAGTCTCAATACATTGTTGACACTTTATGGTCAACTAGTACAACTTCTGAAGTCTCAGGACATCGTTGACACTTGACAATAATTTTAGCTCTACTGTCATAAGATTCTGCCGCACGGAGGCA
>JALWZT010000136.1 GCA_027002405.1 Anaerolineae bacterium
CCGTTCCGGGCGATCACCCCTCCCCCGCTGGCGGGGGAGGGGCAGGGGTGGGGGCCAATCGGCCGGATCACCGCTCCTACCGGATTGCTCGGCAACCTGCTTGAGGTTTGCCAACAGCATCATGAAGTCGCCGGGCTATAGAACGGCGCCGGATGAATCTGGCTGGCCCCGCCGGGGCTGTTTCTGGCCGAGGTATCCTCCGGCGCTGGCGGCTGCCCCTCGCATCGCCACCCGCGGGGCCAACGCCAGTTCCAGACCTTGAAGCGTCTCCCAGACCTTCAAGGTCTTTGACGCCGACCTACGGATACGAAGCCCTGCGGGCTGGGGACGTGAGCCCCGAAGGGGCTTTGCCCCCGTAGCCCGAGGGTTCAGCCTCGGGCCCTCTCTGGCCTCTGGCACTCTGAAATTCGGAAGGTACGAGGGGGTAGGATTGGGATTGAGGATTAGGATTGGGGAACTGAACACTGATTACTGATAACTGATTACTTTCACTCCCGACTCCCCAGCCGGGCCTTGACGGCCGCCAGACGCGCGCCATGCAGAGGGTATTTCCAGGCGCCGAATACGCCCACGGCCATGGCCATCATGGGAACCAGGGTGATGAGAACGCGCAGGCCCAGGGCTACGTTGGGCGGCTGCTCCGCCAACGCAGGATTGTACCCGCTCAGGGCCAGCATCCCGCCCAGCATCGTCCCCTGAAACGCAAAAGCCAGGCGGATGATGAATCCATTGATGCCAAAATACATGCCCTCCCGACGCACCCCTGCCACCAGGGAATCCTCGTCAATGACATCGGCCAGCATGATATCCCGCAGCATCAAAAGCCCGGCCAGCCCTACTCCCAGGGTCGCGGTGGTGATGATGGCGTGCAGATAACGCTGCACAAAAAGCAGCGGCAAAAGCAGCGCGGCAAAGGCCACCATCGCGGCCATGACCGTGGTGCGTGTCTCCCACCGCTTCGCCGCCCAGGCCCAAAGGGCAAAGGATGGAATGGCCGTAAGAAAAGCCGCACCACTGAGCAAACCCTGCTGCAACCCTTCACTGACGCCCAACACATACTTGGCGTAAAGAGGCACCACTGCGGGCAACACCAACAGGGTGAATTCCACCATCAGGTTCATGAATACGAACCAGAGAAAAGAGGGATTGGTAAACGTATAGGTGAGGGCTTGCATGAAGGGAACAGGGGGTTCATCCGCCGTGCGTTTGGGGTCTTCCCTGCTGCCGAGCAGCGAAATGAGAAAGGCCAACGCCGTGATTCCCCCGAACAACATCCCCATCTTCCCCCAGCCCATCCGCTCCGCTATGTCCTTCGTGAAGGTGATGGCCAAAATCAAGGCGACGATGGTAAAAACCTGGCGCCACGCCGACACCGAGGCCCGATCCCCCTGTTTCGGATACATCTCGGGGAACAGAGCCACATAATTCAACACCACCGCCGACCACAAGGTGTCGAACAAAAGCAGCACAGCCAGGAAATACCACCACAATCCGCTGAACAGCGCGGCCCCCTCTCCTACCAGACCCCCGGGCACCGCCCACAGCAGATAGAAACTCACCCCCAGGGGAATGCTCAGCGCGGCAATCCAGGGTATGCGTCGGCCCCAGCGGGTGCGCGTGTTGTCGCTCAACTGCCCGGCCAGGGGATCATTCACCATGTTCCACAGGGTGAAAATGACCCAGGCCACGCTCATGGCCGCGGGCGCCAGCCGCAAGATATCCAGGTAATAGAACTGAATCCAGCCCGTGAACGCCTGATAGGAAAGCGTCACGCCGAACATGCCAAAGGCATAAAGCAGCTTGCGCCAATAGGATGAGGTCGTCATAACCGCTGCGCCAGGGAAAAAATTGGAATGTGATATAATCAAGACATCTGCAACAGGAGGATGCCTCATGAACCGATCGCGAGACTGGTGGGTCCAGGCCCAGGCCGATTTGCGCCACGCCCGCCGTGCCAGAGAAGATGGCGCTTATGAATGGGCCTGCTTCGCTGCCCATCAGGCGGCAGAAAAAGCCATCAAAGCCGTTTTCGAAAGCCGCGACCAACAGGCATGGGGACATACGCTTACCCATTTGTTGCAGGCGCTGGCCGAGGAAGAAAACGCCCCGCCGGATCTCCTGGACATGGCCCGCATACTCGACAAGCATGACATCCCCACCCGCTATCCCAACGGGCTGGCGGAAGGTGCTCCCACCGAGTTCTACACCCAGAAGGAAGCGGATGATGCCATCAGCTATTCGGAAACAATCCTACGGTTCTGTGACCGTTTACTCCATCGATAAAGCAGCTATCTGGCAGGCACTGAATCGGTGGACGAAGGAATTGAGCCAGCGTCCAGAAGTCTTGGCGGTCGTTCTCTTTGGCTCCATGGCGTCCAAACGCATGGGGGTAGGAAGTGACGTGGATGTGCTTCTCATCCTCTCGCAGAGTGACCAACCTTTTCTCGAACGCACCGTCACCTACAAACCGCATCGATTTCCTGTGGACATCGACGTTTTCCCCTACACCTGGCAGGAAATTCAAGCGGGGCAAAAACTCGCGCAAGAGGCCCTGCGCACGGGGCAGGTGTTGTGGGCGAGGGAGGGGTTCGAACTGGAGCAAACTCCACGGCCGGCAGCCCGCTGAGACCGATGACAAGGAAACTGATTCATCCTGATCACTGATGACTGATGATCGATCACTGATAACTGGCCTCCCGGCGGTGCTCGCCCGGGCGGGCGTAACGCACGCCCCTCTTGCCCGCGCGCAACTGCTCCAGGGCATGGGGCAACACGGGCCGGAGCACCTCGAATTGCTCCCGCACCGCCTTGGGGCTGCCCGACAGGTTAATAATCAGGGTCCGGCCCCGGATCCCTGCCACGGCCCGGCTGAGCATGGCATGAGGCGTCACCCGCAGGCCCGCAGCCCGCATGGCCTCGGCCAGCCCGGGCGCTTCCTTTTCGATGACATCCCGGGTGGCCTCGGGGGTTACATCGCGTGGGGTGAAGCCCGTGCCCCCCGTGGTCAGGATCAGGGCCACATCCTCTTCGTCGGCCCACTGACGCAATCGGGCCGCGATGAGCGCCCGATCATCGGCCACCATGCCCATGAGGGGTTCCACATGGGGCCAGAGGGTTCGGACCAGGTCGCGCAACACCGGGCCGCTGCGGTCTTCCGCTTCCCCCGCGGCCGCACTGTCGGAGATAGTAAGGATGGCGATCATGGGTTAGGATTGGGATCAGGATTAGGATTGGGATTAGGATTGGGATTAGGATTGGGATTGGGATAAGCAGGGAGAGGGGACGCAGATTTGCGCCGATGCGACACAGATTGACGCAGATAATCTTTAGTCTTTAATCTTTTAATCTTCGTGCCTTTGCCTCTTCTCCCGCGTGCGGGGGAGCCGGAGAGGGGCCTTCGTGCCTTCGTGGCTCTATTTTCAAGGCAGCGCGCGAAAAAGACGCTGGGCCAATCATACCCAACGTCTTGAAAAAGAGCAAGCAGGTAAGCAGGTGGCAGGTAGCAGGTGGCAGGTGCGGTAAGGATGCATTGACCTGCAAACCTGCAAACTTGCAGACTTGCAAACTTTTAGCGCTTGGTGTACTGAGGCGCCTTGCGGGCCCGTTTGAGGCCGGGCTTCTTGCGCTCTTTCTCCCGCGCGTCCCGGGTGAGCATACCCGCCTTTTTCAGGGTAGGGCGAAGGGAAGGGTCGGCCTTGATCAACGCCCGGGCAATGCCCAGCCGCACGGCATCGGCCTGACCGCTGATGCCGCCCCCCTTGGCCAGCACCGACACATTGAACCTGCCCTCCATTTCGACCAACCGCAAAGGCTCGGTCAGCCGCAACTGATCTTGAAGGCGGGGGAAGTATTCGGCCATAGGCTTGCCATTGACCATGATCTCCGCGGTTTCGCCCGCGGGGTACAAACGCACCCGCACGGTCGCGCTTTTGCGTCGACCCACAGCTTCGTAATAATGCATCTCGGCCATGCAAATAACCTCGCTTTACAAATCCAGGGGTTGGGGCTTTTGAGCCTGATGAGGATGATCGGGCGCAGCGTACACCTTCAGCTTCTTGTACATCTTGCGGCCCAAGCGATTTTTGGGCAGCATCCCTTTGACCGCGTGTTCAATGACCCGCTCGGGATGCGTTTCCAGCATGCGGCGCAAAGAAACAGCCTTCAGGCCGCCGATGTAGCCACTGTGGCGATAGTAAATCTTTTGGTCCAAACGCTTACCGGTGACGCGCACCTTGTCGGCATTGATGACGATGACATAATCCCCCGTATCCACATGGGGAGTATAGATGGGCTTGTGCTTGCCGCGCAAGATCTTGGCGATCTCCGTGGCCAGACGCCCCAGGGTCTTGCCCTCGGCGTCCACCACGTACCAGGTGCGTTCAATCTCTTCGGGCTTGGCACTGTATGTTCTTCTCACGGGGATAACTCCTGCTTTGTAAATAGGATTCGGATCAGGATTAGGATTGCGGATCGTCAGGTCTACGTTGAGCGAGGCGGCAACGGGTGTGATGCGTGAAACGTGAAACGTGAGAACCTTACGCATCACGCATTACGCATCACGTTTCACGGCCCGCCAGCCTGGCTGCGAGGCGTTTTTCCTTCGCATCGGCGAACAGCCGCTCGTGGCGCCTGTCCCGAACACAGGGGACGCGTGGGTTAGTAAACCACCTGAGTAAGGATAAGTCCCTGAGCCGGAGCTGGGGGAGGGGCCAGGCCGCGGTCCCGGGCCCGAAGCAGGGCCACCACGCTGGCTTCGGAACGCCGTCCCTGGCCTACCTCGACCAGGGTGGTGACCAGGGTGCGCACCATGCGTCGCAAAAACGCATTGGCACAGATATCCACATAGAGCCAGGGCTCTTGCTGAGTCAATTGCAGGGAGAAAAGCTCTCGCACGGTCACCTCCCCTTGTGGAGGCTGACCGAAGGTGGCGAAATCATGGACACCAATGAGATGGGCGGCGGCCCGGCGCATGGCGTCGATGTCCAGCCCGGGGCCTATTTCCCAGGCGTACCGGCAGCGCAAAGGGGAATGCCCGGGCCAAAGGCCCAATTGGTACCGATAGCAACGCTTGATCGCGCTGAAACGGGGATGAAAATCCGCGGGGGCCAGCTCCAGGGTTCGGAAGGCGATATCCGGGGGGAGCAAGGCATTGATGGCCCGGAACAGCTCCGGCAGGGTGTGCTTCCACGGAGCTCGAAAAGCCACGACCTGGCCCGAAGCATGGACACCGGCATCGGTGCGGCCTGCTCCCACCACCCGCACAGGCTGCTGCACCAGGCGGTGCAACACCTGCTCGATTTCGCCTTGCACGGTGCGGCCCTGGCTTTGAATCTGAAATCCCAGCAAATCGGTCCCGTCATACTCGACGGTGGCCCGATAGTAGGAAAGCGGGATAGCCTCCGGGCTCATTCAACAAATTCGATGATAGCCATCCGGGCCGCATCCCCCTGGCGAAAACCGGCCTTGAGGATCCGGGTATAGCCGCCAGGGCGATCCTCATAGCGTGGCGCCAGTTCATCGTAAACCACACTGACCAGGTCAGGGTCGTTCAGCCGGGCACGGATGAGGCGTTTGGCATGAACCTCGGAGATGCGCCCCGAGCGCCCCCGCTTGGCAATGGTAATGAGACGTTCGGCCTGAGGCCGGATGGCCTTGGCTTTTGCTTCGGTGGTTTCGATCTGTTCGTGGCGCACCAATTCGGTGACCAGGTTCTTAAACAGGGCCTTGCGATGATCGCGATCGCGGCCCAGATGAATCGTCTTTTTTCGATGGCGCATAATGCACTCTCTCTATCAAGAAAATTTCTTCCGCTGGAAGCTGAACCTCCGAGCCACCTTAGGGAAAATGGATATAATCCAGGTAGCCCCGTTCACTGAGGCGGGTGATCAGCTCATCCAAAGACTTCTTGCCAAAATTACGGATATTGAGCATGGCGCTTTCGCCTTCTTCCAGGCGGTCCAGCACATCACCCACCGTGAGCAGTCCCGCACGCTTCAGGCTGTTGAACGCGCGCACACTCAATCCCAACTCATCGATGGGCACATTGGCGACCTCTTCCGGGATGGCCGAAGAAGCCTCCTCCTCTTTCTCAAAAGCGAGATCAATGCCGCCGATGAGGGAGAGAAGATTGACCAAAATCCGCACCGACTCCACCAAAGCATCTTCGGGATGCATGGCCCCGTCGGTCCAGATCTCCAATACCAATCGATCAAAATCGGTGTGCCCTCCCACCCGGGTAGGCTCCACCACATAATTCACCCGGCGCACAGGGCTGAAGATGGCGTCGATAGGGATTTCGCCGATGGGGAGCTTGGCTCGGCTTTCATCCTCTGCAGGCAGATAGCCTTTGCCCATCTCCACCATCAGCTCCATATCGAACTCCGCGTCCGGGGAATCCAGGGTGATGAGCTCCAGGTCAGGGTTGATGATCTCGACTTCGGGGGGCGCGTTCAGGTCCGCGGCGGTGATGACGCCAGGGCCTTTTTTGTTGACGAAGATACGCACCGGCTCATGGCGATGCATGCGCAAACGCAATTGCTTGAGCCGCAAGATAAGCTGGGTCGTATCCTCCCGCGCACCTTCAATCACCGAAAATTCGTGATACACCCCGGCAATGCGCATGGACGTCACGGCCGCGCCGGGCAACGCGGACAGCAACACGCGGCGCAGGGCATTGCCCAGAGTGATGCCGAAGCCACTCTCCAAGGGACCGATCTCGAACCGGGCGTATTTCTCTGTGCTGATCGTCTTTTCGACTTTGGGCAAAACGGTTTGTAATTCCTGAATAATCACGAGAGGCCTCCGTGAGGGGGTTCCATTCCCATGAGGGAAAGGTGCGAGCAGGATAGCTTCGTCGAGACAGGCGCTTGGGGATTAGCGGCTGTAGTACTCGACAACGAGTTGCTCGTTAATGGTGATGTCGATATCCTCACGCTCGGGCAGAGCCGTGACGGTCGCGGTCATGGCATCCGGGTCCACGGAGAGCCATTTAGGGGGCTTTTGGCGCTTGCCAAATTCTTCCGTCAATGTCTTAAAGTAGCGGTTTTTGCGACTGGTCTCGTGAACGCCGATCACGTCACCCGGCCGCACCGAGTAAGACGCGATATCGACTCTGCGGCCGTTCACCGTAATATGACCGTGGGTCACCAATTGCCGGGCCTGGGCCCGAGAGCTGGCCAGCCCCATGCGATACACCACATTATCCAAGCGGCGTTCCAGCAATTGCAACAGGGCTTCACCCGTCATACCCTTGGCTTTAACGGCCTGGCGGAAATAGCGCCGGAACTGGCGCTCGTACACACCGTAAATACGGCGCACTTTTTGTTTTTCTCGTAACTGACGGCCAAAGTCAGAGACCTTACGCCGAGAATGGCGGGTGGGGCCATGCTGACCAGGCGGATAGCTTCGACGTTCCAACGCGCACTTGGGCGTGAAGCAACGATCTCCCTTGAGGAAGAGCTTCATGCCCTCGCGGCGGCACAATTTGCAGACAGCATCGGTATAACGAGCCATTAACTTCGTTTTCCTCCAAACTTAAATGGAACGAGAGGATCTTAAACACGGCGTTTCTTGGGGGGGCGGCAACCGTTGTGCGGCAGGGGCGTCACATCGGTGATCTCCACCACCGTAAAGCCCTCACCCATCAGGGTGCGGATGGCCGCCTCACGGCCAGGGCCAGGGCCTTTCACAAAGACCTGGAGCTCCCGTACGCCATATTCCCGGGCCTGACGGGCCACATTCCGGCCCGCCATTTGCGCGGCGTACGGCGTGCTCTTACGAGAACCTTTGAAGCCAGAACTGCCCGCACTGGCCCAACACAACACGTTGCCATCGGTATCGGTAATGGTAATGATGGTATTGTTGTAGGTTGCCTGAATATGGGCCTGTGCCAGGGGCACCTGGCGACGAATTTTCTTTTTGGTGGTACGACGACGAGGATTTCGTGCCATAAGGGTCTTACTCCGGTTGTCCAGCGTTCAATGATGGCTTTTCTGAAAAAACCTTCACCACGGAGACACGGAGAGCACGGAGAAGAAAAAATAAGATTTGGAGAAAATTTTCTCTGTGTCCTCTGTGTTCTCTGCGGCAAGTAACCTTTTCGCAGTGGAGCCAATGATCAGGAATCAGTCTAATGAGGCTACTGGCAAGCAAAGATGCCACCTGCTGCCTGCTTACTTGCGAGCCCGCTTGCGGCCGGGAACGGTCTTCCGAGGCCCCCGTTTGGTACGGGCGTTGGTGCGGGTGCGCTGACCATGCACCGGCAGATTCATGCGATGGCGACGCCCGCGATAACTCCCGATTTCAATCAGGCGCTTGATGTTCATCTGCACCTCGCGGCGCAGATCGCCTTCGACCACATAATTGCGGTCAATGACATCGCGCAGCTTCGCGATCTCCTCCGCGGTGAGTTCGTGCACGCGCTTATTTTCGATGCCGGTCTTTTCCAAGATCTCTCGAGCCGTGGAACGACCGATGCCATAGATATACGTGAGGGCGATCTCCAACCGCTTGTCGCGGGGGATATCGACGCCAGCGATACGAGCCATACTTCCTCCGTAAGTCAGTAATCAGTGATCAGGAATCAGTAAAGTGCATGTCAGTGGTCAGGATGGCTTTGCATCGAATCAGCTCGGCAACGGATGACTGACCACCGATGACTTGAAAGGATCAGCCCTGGCGCTGCTTATGTTTGGGATTGGAACAAATCACGCGCACAACGCCGCGGCGACGGATGATCTTGCAATTATCGCACATTTTTTTGACAGAAGGTCGAACTTTCATGATAAGAACTCCTTGATATTGGCACAGGTGCCACGAGCGCCTGTTCGCTGAGACCGAGGAAAATGGGGACGCAGATTGACGCAGATGCTTCGCAACGCAGATTTGCGCAGATGACTTTAGATTTTATTTTGATTTTATCTGTGTGAAGCTGCTTCCATCAGCGTTCATCTGCGTTCTCTATCTTTCAGGCTAAGTGAACGTCCAGAAATAACTTCCTTTTTTTGCCGCAACACTTGCCGAGTAAACTCGTGCCTATGGAGGCGCTTCGCGCCAATGGTCGCCCTTCGGCGACCCCTTTTGTCGCCGTTTTGGACGGCGGAGGCCGTCCATTGGCCATAGGCCTTAAGTGTTCGACTTCAGTCGATGAGCACAAAAACGGAAACTAATTTTTAGACGGTTACTAAAGCGCGGTGAGAACCCAAGGCTCGTCCTCGGTCACGGCCAGGGTGTGCTCGAAATGGGCACTCAGAGAACCATCCTGGGTGCGTACCGTCCAGCCATCTGCATCTGTGCGGGTAAGCCAGTGGCCCACGGCCACCATGGGCTCCAGGGCAAAGGTCATGCCCGGCCGCAATCGCATCCCGGTGCCCGGACGCCCATAATTGAGGATGCTGGGCGGTTCATGCATGGCCCGGCCCACACCATGGCCGCCATATTCACGGATCACCGAAAAACCGTGGGATTCCACATGGGCCTGAATCGCGGCGGAGATATCCCCCAACCGGTGCCCGGCCCGGGCCTGAGCAATGCCAGCCCACAGGGCCTCCTCCGTCACTTGCAGCAAGCGTTGGGCCTGAGGACTGATTTCACCCACCGGGTATGTCCAGGCGGAATCTCCCACCCAGCCATGATAGGTGGCTCCCACATCGATGCTGATGATATCGCCTTCCTGCAGAATGCGATGGGGGCTGGGGATGCCGTGAACAATCTCGTCATTTATCGAGGTGCAGATACTGGCCGGGAAACCACGATAGCCCAAAAAGGTGGGCACCGCACCATGATCGCGGATGATCCTTTCGGCCAGGGTATCGAGCGCCGCGGTGGAAATCCCCGGGCGCACTGCAGCGCCCAGGGCCTGATGCACTTTCGCCACAATGCGGCCCGCTTCGCGCATGAGCGCGAGCTCACGGGCGTCGCGCAACACGATCCCGGCAGGCTTGGTACGCGGCCCGGACAAAGATCGAATCATACTACAAAGGTGCCTTTTTCGTCAAAAGAGCCATGCCTTTCTGCGAGGATCGCCAGCCTTCTTGTAACTGCTAACGTACCTCAAGGCGACAAACCACAAAGGGCACAAAGAACACGAAGGAAGAATGGATTATCAATTTCCTTCATGCCTTATTTGATAAAACCTTCGTAATGCCGCATGAGAAGCTGGGCTTCCAACTGCTTCATCGTATCCAGCACCACACCGACCACGATGAGCAGGCCGGCGCTGGTGATGAGCAGAGCCGAATTGCTCAGCGAAGGTTGACGCAGCAGCAAGCTCACCAGCCAGGGCAGGATGGCCACAAAGCCCAGGAACAACGCGCCTACCAGCGTGATACGATTGACGACCTTGTTCAGATATTCCTCGGTGCGTTTACCCGGACGGATGCCGGGGATGTATCCGCCCTGACGTTGCAAGCTTTCGGGGATATTCTGCTGCTGGAAGATGACGGCCGTGTAGAAGAAGGTAAAGGCCACCACCAAAATGAAGTAGGCGATCCAGTAGGCCGTGCTGCCAATGGAAAAATTCACAGACAGGAATTGGGCGATGCTCTGCAACCAGGGGATGGGGGAATTGATAAAGGCGCTGGCAATGGTGCTGGGGAAGATGAGCAGGGTACTGGCGAAGATCAAGGGGATCATGCCCGCACTGTTCACCCGGATGGGCACATAGCTGCTCTGCCCCCCGACCATCATCAGCCGATTCCCTCGCATGGTGCGCACCCGTTTACCATACCGCACAGGGATGCGGCGCTGGCCCTCCTGCACATAGACGATGAGGAACACTGTGCCAATGGTGACCAGGGTAAACACCAGGGTCAGGAACACCCCATTGGTGCTGGCCAACAAAGCATTCAAACGAGGCCACATGCGGCTGACAATGCCACCGAAAATGATCAGCGACACACCATTACCGATTCCATCCTCGGTGATGATGTTGCCCAACCACAAGGCGATAAAAGACCCCGTCAGCAAAGAAGCCAGCACACCGATGGTGAGCAAGGGGTCCTTACCAAACCCAAAACGAGGCAACAAAGAAGACCCAAAAGCCCCGCCCGACATCAAAGCCGCGGTGCCGTAGCCCTGCAGCAAAGCCAGGGGGATGGTGAGGTACGTGGTGTATTGATTGATCTTCTGGCGGCCTGCATCCCCTTCCTCTTTGGCGATCTTCTCCAACTGAGGAATGATGGGGACCAACAATTGCATGATAATCGAGGCGGTGATGTAAGGGTACACGCCCATCGCCATGATCGAAAAGCGCGAAAGCGCGCCACCGCTGAGCATATCGAACAGGCTGGCCAGGTCATTTTGCAAAATCTGGCCCATGGCCTCTCGGTCCACGCCCGGCACCGGGATCTGAGCCAGCACCCGATAGAGCAGAAGGATCCCCAGGGTGAAGAGGATCTTCTTCCGCAATTCGGGGAGCAAAAACGCGCTGCGTAATGCTGTGAGCATAAAACGTGCCTCCGAAAGTGACCTCGGTCGTGCGAGATCAGGTCAGGGGAAGAACTTCGACAGAACCGCCCGCGGCTTCGATCTTGGCTTGGGCGCTCTTGGAGAACCGGTGGGCCTTCACTGTGAGCGCGACATCGATCTCGCCATCGCCCAGGATAACCACGGGGCCGCCGCGCTTGCGGATGTAGCCTCGGGCCACCAGCACTTCGGGCGTCACTTCCTCACCGGCCTGGAAATCTTGGGCCAAATCGCCCACATTCACCGGCTGATACACCACTCGGTTGATGTTGTGGAAACCGCGGATATGGGGCAAACGGCGGAATAGGGGCAACTGACCGCCTTCAAAATAGGGGCCTTTGGCGCCTCCGGACCGGGCCTTTTGGCCTTTGGTCCCCCGGCCCGCGGTCTTGCCTTTGCCCGCGGCAATGCCGCGGCCCACTCGGGTGCGGCGCTTGCGAGCCCCGCGTGGAGGTTTGAGATCATGCAATTTCATGCGTCTTTCTCCTCGACCGTGACAAGATGCTGCACTTTATACAACATACCACGAATCACAGGGGTGTCATCATGCTCCACCACATCACCCAAACGGCGCAATCCCAGCGCCCGAATGGTCCCGCGGTGCTTTTTGCTATAGCCGATGACACTCTTCTTGTACGTAATAACCAACTTCTTGGGCTTACTCATTGGTTATCGCTCCAGATGATCCTGAATCCAGTGGGGTTGCACACGAGCCACAGGGATCCCCCGGCGCTTGGCAACCATCTCTGGGGATTGCAATTGCGAAAGGGCTTTGTAGGTGGCTTTCACCACATTCAGCACGTTATCGCTGCCCAGGGATTTGGTGAGGATGTCGCTGATGCCCGCGGCCTCCAGCACCGCGCGCACGCCACTCCCCGCGATCACCCCGGTACCGGGGGAGGCGGGGCGCAGCATCACCCGGGCCGCATTGAACTTGACGGTGATTTCGTGAGGGATGGTGCTCCCCACCATAGGCACGGTGATCAAACTCTTGCGGGCTTGCTCCGAGCCTTTGCGGATGGCTTCGGGAACCTCGCGGGCTTTGCCAACACCCACGCCCACGCGGCCCTTGCCATCGCCCACCACGACCACCGCGCGGAAGCCGAAGCGACGACCGCCCTTCACCACCTTGGCGGTGCGGGTCAGGTCCACCACGCGTTCTTCGAACTCGTCCTGGACCTCTTGTCTGCGACTACGATCATTTCTAGGCGCCATAGGATACTTCCTTACCTCACAAAATGAGAGACGTTGAAAATCAGAACTTCAGACCGGCTTCACGAGCCCCTTCGGCCAGGGCTTTCACACGACCATGATAGGGGAATCCCCCCCGGTCGAAGACCACGGTTTCGATACCCGCGGCCAGGGCCCGTTCTCCGGCCACTTTGCCGACCACTTTTGCAACTTCGGTTTTGGATTTACCTTGCAACGCATCTGCCAGACCGGGCTCCACCGAAGAAGCCGCGACCAGGGTCCGGCCCGTGGGTTCGGCCTCATCGTCGATGAATTGCACATAGATGTGCTTCAAGCTGCGATAGACAGCCATGCGGGGTCGGGCCGCGGTACCGGACACGCGTTTGCGTACCCGACGATGACGACGTATACGAGCGATTCGACGAGGATGGGTTTTCATGATGGCTTCTCCTGTTATCTCTTACCGGCCTTACCGGCTTTCATGCGAACATACTCGCCGCGATACCGAATCCCCTTCCCCTTATAGGGTTCGGGGGGACGCAGCGCCCGGATCTTGGCGGCCACTTCGCCCACCAGTTCCTTATCAATTCCTTTCACCGTGAACGCGCGGCCACTCTTGGCCACTTCGAAGGTGATCCCTTCCGGGGGCTCGATGAGCACCGGGTGCGAAAACCCCAGGCTCAGGTCCAGGGCCTTGCCTTTGAGGATGGCGCGATAGCCCACGCCCACCATCTCCAATTCCTTCTGAAAACCCTGGCTGACGCCGATCACCATATTGGCCAAAAGAGCGCGGGTCAGGCCATGCAACGCCCGGTGATGACGCTGGTCGGTGGGCCGAGAAACCAGGATCTGGCCGTCTTTCATTTCGATTTTCATGTCGGGGTGGAAGGTGCGAGTCAACTCGCCCTTGGGCCCCTTGACTGTGACTTTGTTGTTTTTGCCGATCTCGACAGTGACTTTTTCGGGGATATCAATGGGTTTACGTCCGATACGGGACATGGCATTGCCTCCAGACAATCGCAGGGACAGTGCATCTCGGCGAGGGACACCGCATCCCTGTCCGCTGCGGGATATTACCACACATAACAAATGACTTCGCCGCCGACACCTTCGCGTCGAGCCTGCCGACCGGTCATCACCCCTTTGGAGGTGGACACAATGGCAATGCCCAAGCCGCTGCGAACCCAAGGGATCTCATTGCGGCCGGCATAAATGCGGCGACCAGGCTTACTCACCCGCTGCAGAGCAAGAATGGCAGGCTTGCCCTCCTCATCATATTTGAGATGAAGCCGCAGGGTGGGTTGGGGCTTATCCGTATTTTGCAGATCATAACCGCGGATAAAGCCCTCTTCTTTCAAAATACGGGCGATCTCCAATTTCATCTTGGAGCTGGGCATGCTCACCTGCTTGTGGCGAGCCATCCCCGCGTTGCGGATGCGGGTCAGCATATCCGCAATAGGATCGGTCATCATAGGGATGTACTCCTGTTCCGATGATAGTAATCAGTAATCAGTAATCAGTGAAAATCTGCTATGAAAATAGCGTGATCGTCGGTTGCGGAAGGATCGCCAGGCCTACGTTGAGCGAGGCGATAACGGGCGTGATGCGTGAAACGTAAAACGTGAGAGCCTTACGCATCACGCATTACGTATCCCGGGCTCGGCTTCCCGCGCCAGCCTGGCCGCGAGGCGTTCTCCCCGATATCGGCGAGCCGCCGTTCGGGGTGACTGGCCCTACCAGCTCGACTTGACCACGCCGGGGATGTTGCCGCGCAGTGCTTCGTGGCGGAAGCAAATGCGGCACATATCGAACCGACGCATATAACCGCGCGGGCGTCCGCAGATTTTGCAGCGATTGCGCACACGCACCTTGTACTTGCGGCGCTGTTCACGATAGATCATGCATTTCTTGGCCATGGAATTCCTAAACTCCTTTTGAGGACTAGGATTAGGACTAGGATTGGTTCCTCTATCCTATCGCTTCTTGAAGGGCATGCCGAGCAGGCGCAGCAACTCCCGTCCTTCTTCGTCGGTCTTGGCCGTGGTCACAATGGTCACGCCCATGCCCCGGATCTTATCGATGCTATCGTAGTCGACCTCGGGGAAGACCAGTTGTTCTCGCAGGCCCAGGCTATAGTTGCCGTGCCCATCAAAGGCATCGGGGCTAACGCCCTGGAAGTCCCGCTGGCGGGGCAGGGCGATGTTCATCAGCCGGTCCAGGAAATCCCACATCCGCCGCCCCCGCAACGAGACACTGACGCCGATGGGATTCCCCTCGCGCAGCTTAAAGGTGGCGATGGACTTGCGGGCCCGGCGCACCACCGGCTTTTGGCCGGTGATCACGGCCAGATCGTTGCTGGCGTATTCCAGAGCTTTGGGATTTTGCAGCGCCTCCCCCAGGCCGATGTTCACCGAAATGCGAACCAGCCGGGGGACCTGCATCACATTTTTATAACCGAAGCGTTCCATCATCGCGGGAACCACTTCTTTTTCATAACGTTCTTTCAACCGGGGGGCCATAGCTTTTCTCCGTTAGTCGATAAACTCATCATATTGGGCGCTGTAACGCACCTTCTCGCCCCCTTCCTCGCGGATTTGCACGCGGGTGGGGCGACCGGCACCTGGCGCCACCAACATCACATTGGAGATATGGATGGGGCCTTCACGCTCAATAATGCCGACCTGGGTGCGCACATCACCGGTGCGGCGCTGATGCTTTTTAACCAAATTCACGCCCGCAACAATGACGTAGACCCGATTGGGGTCGTACCGGCCAAATTTATCCTTTTTACGGATGACCGATTTCACCTCGCCGCGTTCGCCTTTGTGATTACCGGCGATGACTTCGACCAGGTCGCCCTTTTTGATTTTGATTTTGGGCTGTCGTTTTTGCAATGACTGCTTTTTACTCATCTTGCCTCACCAGGATTACAGGACTTCGGGCGCCAGGCTCACGATCTTCATAAAGCGCTTTTCGCGCAATTCCCGTGCCACGGGCCCGAAAATGCGGGTACCTTTCGGATTCTTATTCGCGTCGATGATCACCGCGGCGTTGTCGTCGAAGCGGATGTAACTGCCATCCTTGCGGCCCACTTCCTTGGCCGTGCGTACGACCACCGCTCGCACCACATCGCCTTTCTTCACCGAACCGCCAGGCGCGGCCTGCTTCACGGTGGCCACAATAATGTCGCCCACCGAGGCATAACGCCGGGTGGAACCACCCAGGACGCGAATACACAAAATCTCCTTGGCGCCGGTGTTATCAGCCACCTTCAAACGGGATTCTTGCTGGATCATGATACGCTCTCCTTTACGCCGTATTCGCCTCGCGCTGCTTTTGGGTCAGGTTTTCAATGACCACCCAGCGCTTGGTCTTACTCAAAGGCCGAGCTTCCAGGATGCGGACTTCGTCCCCTTCCTGGCAACGGTTGTCTTCATCATGGGCGTGGTACTTCTTGTGGACCTTCACCACCTTGCCATACAGGGGATGGCGAAAGGTGCGGGCCACCCGCACGACCACGGTTTTATCCATTTTGTTGCTGACCACCACGCCGGTCAGCACTTTGCGTCGTTCTCGAGCCATGTTACATCATCTCCTGGGCCAACTGGCGTTCACGCAAGATGGTTTTAATGCGAGCGATATCGCGCTTCACAAATTTCATGCGATTGGTGTCCTTTTGCTGACCAATGGCCATGTTGAAGCGCAGATTCATCAGTTCTTCATAGAGCTCATCCAGTTTCGCCTGGAGTTCACCGTTGGTCAGGTCTCGCAGTTCGGATGCTTTCATCTCAATGACCCTCCTCTCCGCGGCTGACGAACTGGGTGGCAATGGGCAACTTGTGGGAAGCCAGGCGGAAGGCCTCGCGGGCGGTTTCTTCGGGCACACCAGCCAGCTCGAAGATGATGCGACCTGGTTTCACCACAGCCACGTAATGGTCCACCGACCCCTTGCCCGAGCCCATGCGGGTTTCGGCCGCGCGCTTGGTCACGGGCTTATCCGGGAAAATACGAATCCACAGCTTCCCACCACGGCGGATGTGGCGCACGATCGCGCGGCGAGCCGCTTCGATCTGGCGACTGGTGATCCAGGCGGGCTCGGTGGCTTGCAACGCGTATTCGCCAAACGCGATGGTGCTCCCGCGCCAGGCTTTGCCGCGCATGCGGCCGCGATGCATCTTCCGATATTTCATACGTTTAGGCATTAACATGATAATGACCTCACTCCTTAAACCGTCATGGGCTCGCCGGGCAGGATTTCGCCCTTATAAATCCATACTTTAATGCCAATGACGCCATACGTGGTACGCGCGATGACATCGGCATAATCAATATCCGCGCGCAGGGTGTGACGAGGAATACGCCCCATGCGGATATCATCCACCCGGGCCATTTCGGCACCACCCAGGCGCCCGCTCAAGCGGATCATGATGCCCTTGGCCCCGGCCTTCATGGTGCGTTCCGCGGCCCGACGCATGGCGCGTTTATGGGCCACCCGCCGACTCAACTGGTCCGCGATGTTTTCCGCCACCAGCTTGGCGTCCAATTCGGGCTTCTTGATCTCTTCCACGTCAACCTTGACCCGCTTACCGGTCAATTCGCCCAGGTCTTTGCGCAACTGGCTGACAGTCACGCCTTTGCGCCCGATGACCACACCGGGCTTGGCCGCGTGAATGGTAAGATGGACCAGTTTGGGAGCCCGTTCGATTTCAATTTTCGATACGCCCGCATGAGACAGGCGCTTATAAATTTCTTCGCGGATCGCGCGGTCTTCCGCGATAAGGCGAGTATAATCCTGGCCTTCCGCATACCAACGCGACAGATGTTTTTTGGTGATTCCGAGTCGGAACCCGGTGGGATGGACTTTGCGACCCAAAATTCGCCTCCTTGGTTATCGCTCTTCCAGCTTAATGGTGATATGAGAGGAGCGGCGGATAATCGGTTTGACACGGCCCCGGGCACCAGGACGATAGCGCTTGATGGAAGGCCCTTCGTCCACATAGGCTTCTGCGATCCACAGATCCTCTGCGGCCATGCTTTCGTTTTCTTCGGCATTGGCAATGGCCGAAGCCAGCGCTTTGCGCACTTCCCTGGCCGCGGCCTGGGGCATATACGCCAAAACATCCAAGGCCTCCAGCGCGGGCATGCCACGGATCACATCCACGACCAGCCGCACTTTCTGGGCGGAAATGCCGACGTACTTGCGTTTGGATTGAACCAGATCATCGGAATAATAGGACATGGTTACCTCTTCAGTGTCAGCAAGCAGGGATCCGTAATCAGCGATCAGCGGTCAACAAAAAGAAATAAACTGATGCCTGATTACTGTCTCCTGATGACTTTCTACCTGCGACGAGCTTTGCTCTTCTTTTCCTTGACGATATGGCCGCGATAAAACCGGGTGGGCGCAAACTCGCCCAACTTATGGCCCACCATGTTTTCGGTAATGTAGATGGGCACATGTCGGCGACCATTGTGCACCGCGATGGTGTGTCCGACCATCTGAGGAAAGATGGTGGAGGCACGAGACCAGGTGCGAATCACCCGCTTCTCGCCCTTACGGTTCATTTCTTCGATCTTCCGAAGCAGCTTCGGGTTGACATACGGGCCTTTTTTCAGAGAACGAGACATAAGCGATTCCTCCTAGCGGCGCTTCTTGCCACGACGCCGGACAATATACGGATCGGTACGTTTATTACGACGGGTACGCTTGCCCAGGGCAGGTTTGCCCCAAGGGGTCTTGGGACCAGGCAGGCCGATAGGTGAGCGGCCTTCGCCACCACCGTGGGGGTGCGACGCGGGGTCCATGGCCGAACCGCGCACTTCGGGCCGACGGCCCAACCAGCGCTTGCGGCCCGCTTTCCCCAGGTTGATGTTCTTGTGTTCCGGGTTGCTGACCTGGCCCACCGTGGCCATGCAGTTCAGCAGCACCTTGCGCACCTCGCCGCTGGGCATCCGCAGCGTGGCATAGCGCCCCTCTTTGGCCATGAGCTGGGCGTAAGTGCCGGCAGAGCGCACCAACTGCCCGCCCCTGCCCGGCTGCAGTTCGATGTTGTGCACCAGGGTGCCCAGGGGGATGTTCACCAGGGGCAGGGCGTTGCCGGGCCGAATCTCGGCATCCGGGCCCGACATCACGGTATCGCCCACCTGCAGGCCCAGGGGCGCCAGAATATAACGCTTCTCACCGTCCGCATACACCAGCAGGGCAATGCGGGCCGTGCGATTAGGGTCATACTCGATAGAATCCACCCGGGCGGGGATACCGATCTTGTCCCGCCGGAAGTCGATGACGCGATAACGTCGTTTGTGGCCGCCACCACGATGCCGGACCGTGAGGCGCCCTTGGTTATTGCGGCCCGCCTTTTGCTTCATCGGCCGCAATAGGGATTTTTCGGGCTTGCTGCGGGTGATCTCTTCGAACGTATACCCGCTCATGCCACGCCGACCGGGGGAGGTCGGTTTGTAGAGCTTGATACCCATGGTTGAAATGACTCCTTTCGGTAAGCTGTCGTCCGAGTCGGGGACGATGTGGGCGATACTCGCTTCTTTAGCCGCCCACGGCTCTATTAGTTATCAGTAATCAGTTATCAGTTATCAGTAATCAGTCGAAGCAGTTCAGTGCAACTTAACCTAGACGCCTTCGTAAATCTGGATGGAATCGCCGGGGGCCAGGGTGACGATGGCTTTCTTCCAGCCGGGCTTACGTACCGCGGTCTGGCGCAGGCTGCGCCGCCGGGTCTTGGGCTTCATGTTGAGGATGCGCACCGCGGTGACCGTGACCCCAAAACGGGCCTCCACCGCCTGCTTCACCATCTGCTTGTTTGCCCGGCGATCCACTTCGAACACATATTGACGTTCCTCATCCGCCAGGCGTAACGACTTTTCCGTGAGGATGGGGCGTTTCAGAACTTCGTACAGATGCATGATTTACTCCTCCTCCGCGACCACGGCTTCGGCATCATCCTCTTCAGGCTCTTCAGGCTCCGAGGCCACGCCCAGGAAGGAAGCGATGACATCAATGGCCTGTTGAGGCATGATCAGGGTGTCGTAGCCCAGCAAATCGCGCACGTTCAGGTAATTCGCGCGCAAGGTTTTGGCATAGGGCAGATTCCGGACCGAAAGCTCCACGTTCTCGTTGGCTTCGGGCAACAGGATGAGTGCCTTACGCTCGACACCCAGCGCGTCCATCATGGCGTCCATGGCCTTGGTGCGAGGCGCATCCATGGTCAGCTCATCCAACACAATGATGGCCTGGGCCTGGGCTTTGACGCTGAGGGCCGACCGCAGGGCCAGCCGTCGCATCTTGCGGGGCATCCGCTTGGCATAAGAGCGAGGCTGCGGCCCGAAGACCGTGCCCCCCCCACGCCACTGGGGTGCGCGGATGGAACCTTGTCGGGCACGACCGGTCCCTTTCTGGCGCCAGGGCTTGCGACCGCCCCCGCGTACCTCGCTGCGGGTTTTGGTCTTGTGCGTGCCCAGCCGCTTATTGGCCAATTGCCGCACCAGGGCCTGATGCATGACCGCCTCGTGGACTTCGATGTTGAAAATCTCATCAGGGAGTTCGACCGCGCCGACCTCCTGACCTTGCATGTTCATCAATGGGACCTGCATGATTCACTACCTCGCTTTCTTGACTTTATTCTTGCGGGCCAGCGAAATGGTCACCAGGCCGTTTTTGGGGCCGGGCACCGCGCCGCGCACGGCCAGTAGATTCCGTTCCGGGTCCACCCGCATCACCTTCAGGTTTTGCACGGTCACCCGCTGGTGGCCCATATGGCCAGGCATACGCTTCCCTTTGTAGACACGACCGGGCGTGGAGCCTGCCCCTGCGGAACCGGGCGCTCGCTCGCGATCCGATTGACCGTGGGTCTTGGGCTGGCGGTTGAAGCCATGACGCTTCACACCCCCCTGAAAGCCCTTCCCCTTGGAAGTCCCGGTCACATCCACCAGATCACCTTCCTGGAAAAGGTCCACCAAAAGCTTCTGGCCCAGTTTGAACTCGGCCAGCTCGTCGGGCTGCACGCGAAACTCGCGCAACGTGCGCAACGGGGGCACATTGGCTCGTTCCAGATGGCCGAGCACCCCCTTGGTCAGGCGGTTTTTGCGCACTTCGCCAAACCCCAATTGGACGGCCGCGTAACCGTCACTTTCGGGGGTTTTGATTTGAGTCACATAACAAGGGCCGACCTCCAGCACGGTCACCGGGGTCATCACACCCTCTTCTGTAAAAATTTGGGTCATGCCCAATTTACGTCCGATAAGACCTTTCATAGGCTTTTTGCGGGAAGGGAAATGCCAGCGCCTGTAAACGCTTCATCATTCCGCTTCCCAACCTCCTTCATTTTGGGATGTCCAATGTCCAACGTCCAATGTCCAATGTCGGCGAGACTGGAGCTGGACTTTGGGCTCGGCAATTACAGTTCGATTTCAATATCCACGCCCGCCGGCAACGAAAGACGCATCAGATTATCAATGGTCTTGCTGCCCGAAGGGATCACATCCAGCAGGCGCTTGTGGGTGCGGATCTCAAATTGCTCGCGAGAGTCTTTGTCGATAAAGGGCGAACGCATCACAGTGAAGCGCTCACGCTTGGTGGGCAAGGGCACGGGCCCAATCACCTGGGCCCCTGTGCGCTCGGCAGCTTCCACAATCTCGCGTACGGAGCTATCCAGCACCCGATGATCGTAAGCCTTGAGTTTAATGCGAATTCGCTGCTTAGCCATGTACGGACCTTCTAAAAATTGAGGCGGATGGGGATGAAGGAATCAAGAAATCATGACCAGGGGTCCGACGGGAGGGAGGCAAGGGGTCTACATGCGCCCCCTGCCTGACTCCTCCCTTACAAGGTCTGAACCATTCCAGTCTTTGGCAATCGAAAGGCGCTTACTCCAGGATTTCGGTGATGACGCCAGCGCCCACGGTGCGGCCACCTTCGCGAATCGCAAACCGGGAGCCAACTTCCAGCGCCACCGGCGCAATCAGCTCCACTTCCAGATTCACATTATCGCCA
>JALWZT010000137.1:0-8228 GCA_027002405.1 Anaerolineae bacterium
AGCGCCCCTGCGGGGCTTAGCCGGAATTATCCGGCGCCGTTCTATAGCCCGGCGACTTCATCGCCGGGCGGGCGGCGGCTAGCACACCCCCGACGGCATTCCGTATGCCACAGGCCCGCGTCGTCACCCAACACCGGGGGATAATTCCCCCGGCTAAAAAACAGCGCCCCTGCGGGGCTTAGCCGGAATTATCCGGCGCCGTTTTATAGCCCGGCGACTTCATCGCCGGGCGGGCGTGGCAGACGCCACTTCGCTCGGCTAAACCACGCCAAATGTCTGAGACGCACACCGTGACCACTTGCCACTTGCCACTTGCAATACCTGCAACCTGTGTCCTATCTTCGTCGTTATGCGGTGAGCTCTTGCTCGTGGCGACTGTTCCGTAAATAGAGTAAAGGGAGCTATTTATGATGATCGGGAGATCAGCACGCGAAATTGGAGTGCATCCAGAAACAACAGCTCAGGTAGATCGATGCGTTCGCCAGGGATCGCGTCGGCAAACGCGCGCCCGTATCCGTAACGGCGCAGCAGGTCGCCATCCAGAGTCTGAGGACGCTCGCTGAAGTTGGCAAAGATCAACGCCCGCTTGCCCCCGTGTCTGCGCACAAAGCCCAGAACATGGGGGTTGTCCGTAGGGATGACTTGCAGGTCGTTTCCGGCCAGCGCGGGCGTTTGCTGGCGGATATGGATCAGGCGCATCAGGCCCCGGAAGATGCGTCCCTCGATGGTATGAGGATCGTGACGGCGGGCAATGCGGTCCCAGTCCGCACGAATGCGATGCACCCAGCGGGAATCAGCCTGGCGGGCCGGATCATCGGCGAACGTGTAGTCGTTGAGGACGCCGATCTCATCGCCCAGATAGATGAGTGGGATGCCCCCCGCCGTCATGATGATGCCATGGAGGAGCAGAATGCGACGGATGGCGAGTTCGATTTCGGTCGGGCCTTCTTCGGTCAGCGCTTTTTCCAGGCCCGCCAACGAGGCGCAGGTACCGCTGATGCGACTGTCGCCAGTTTTGGGATTCTCCTGGAAGGGAAGGCCGCGGGCGAAGCTGCCAGGAAAGCGGCCGGTGTAGAAATCGTTGAGAAAGCGACGATGGTCGAAGCCGTTGATGCCCAAACGGGCCGCGTCTTCGTCGGAAAACGTCCAGCCGATATCGTCATGACAACGAACATAGTTGACCCAGGCGGAGCCGGGCGGCAAGGCATGGCGTTCGCGCAGGGCCTGGGCCAGCAGATTGACCTCGCGAGTGGCCAGGGTGTTCCACAGCAGGGCCATGAGCAGGGGGTTGTAAGAAAGTTGGCACTCTTCGGGGCCGATATATTGGATGACGTCGTCGGGATGGACGATGGCTTCGGAAAGGAAGAGCAGCCCCGGTGCGGCGATACGAGCCACCGCGTTGAAGGCGCGGATGAGGGTGTGGGCCTGGGGCAGGTTTTCGCAGCTTGTGCCTAATTCTTTCCAAATGAAGGCCAGGGCGTCAAAGCGAAGGACATCCGCGCCCAGATTGGCCAGGAAGAGCATCTCCATGGCCATCTGATTGAAGGTGGCCATGTGGCTGTAGTTCAAATCCCATTGATAGGTGTGGAAGGTGGTCCACACCCATTCGCCCGTGGGCAGTTGCGTGAACGCGCCCGCATGCTCCTCCGGGAAGATCTCCCGCAGGTGACGTTCGTATTGGTCGGGCAGGGTGCGGTCGGGGAAGATCCAATAAAACTGGCGGTAGAGGGGGTCACCGGCCCGGGCCTTCTGGGCCCAGGGATGGTCATCCGCGGTGTGGTTGAGCACGAAATCCAGGATGAGGCTGATGCCCACGTCGTGCAGGGCGTCCGCCAGCGCGCGCAGATCGTCCACCGTGCCCAACCGGGGGTCTACCTGACGGTAATCGCTGACCGCGTAGCCGCCATCATTTTCCCCCGCGCGGGTTTTAAACAGGGGCATGAGATGGAGGAAGGTGAGTCCCAGTTCCTGAAAGTAGGGGATCTTCTCCCGCAGGGACTGCAAATTCCCCGCGAACAGATCGACATAGACCACGCCCGCTATCATCTCATGGGATTGAAACCAGTCGGGATCGGCCTCACGACGGGCGTCCAGGGCCTGGAGCGCGGGTGCGCGTTGAAGCCAGGCCTCTGCCATGCCCGCCAAGAGCTCCTCCAGATAGTAGAAAAAGTCGTATTGGGTCCCGTAGAGGGTGCGCAGATGGTGGAAAAGGGTGGGGAAGTGACGCTCCAGGCGGGCGCGAAAGCGCTCCCACGCCTCGGGCCGGGCACCAATTTCGGTCTCCAGGCGCGATGAGAGGCGAGGGATCAGGCGTTGTAGGGTGAATCGGGCCTGGTCGAGGGAGGGCATGGGGTGGGGGTAGTTATCAGTAATCAGTGATCAGTAATCAGTTATCAGTGAACAGTAGTCAGTGGGTCAGGCCACCATGAGCAAGAGTCCGCCATATAACCAGGTGGCAGGTGGCAGGGGGCAGGTGGCAAGTGGCAGGCGGCAGGTGGAGGGAACGCAGATTGCGCAGATGCGACGCAGATAATCTTTAGTCTTTAATCTTTTTCAAATGTCCACGCGCCATGATCTGACGTTTTACGTTTTACGTTTGACGTCTGCCGGAAGGCGCGTTCGGCCAGGGCGATGGCCCCCAGGACGCCCGCGCGGTCGCCCAGGCCAGGGGGCACGATGTAATCCTCCATGTGTTCCAAAAGGGCGGGGGATTGGATGTAGGCATTGAGGGAGCGCTGGACGCGCGCGCGAATGCGAGGGAAGAGGTGGGTCTGGTGCATGACGCCGCCGCCAAGGATGATCCGTTGGGGCGAGAGGGTGCAGATGAAGGTGTGCAGGGCCTGGGCCAGGTAGTCGGCTTCCAGGTCCCAGGCGGGATGGTCAGGGGGGAGCAAGGCGGCCTTTTGCCCCCAGCGTCGGGCGATGGCCGGACCCGAGGCCAGACCCTCCAGACAATCGCCGTGATAGGGGCAAATGCCGGGAAAAGGGTCGCGCTGAGGATCACGTCGCAACAGGATATGGCCCATCTCGGGGTGCATGAGGCCATGCAGCAGGCGGCCGCGCACCATGCCACCTCCACCAATGCCCGTGCCTATGGTGAGGTAAATGAAGGTATCCAGGCCCCGGGCCGCGCCCCAACGCCATTCGCCCAGACCCGCGCCGTTGACGTCGGTGTCGAAGGCGATGGGGATGGCGACGTGCTGGCGCAGGGTGCCCACAAAGTCGGTGTGGGCCCAGCCAGGTTTGGGCGTAGTGGTGATGAAGCCATAGGTGGGGGAGGCGGGGTTGGGGTCCAGGGGTCCGAACGCGGCCACGCCGATGGCCGAGAGAGCGCCATGTTGGCGCTGAGCGGCATCCAGGAACTCGATGACGCGGGCCAGGGTTTCCGCGGGCGTGGTGGTGGGGAAGCGGGTGAAGGCCCGCAGGTCGTTGGGGCCGGTTCCCACCGCGCAGACGAACTTGGTGCCGCCAGCTTCGATGCCAGCGAAGAGAAGCGGGGAGGAGGGCATGGTCAAGGTTGCGGGTGGCAGGTGGCAGGTAGCAGGTAGCAAGTGGCAGGTGGAGGGGACGCAGATTTGCGCAGATATTCGTCATGCTGAGCGACCGGAGGGAGCGTAGCCTGCCCTGAGGAACCGAAGGGCATCTAGCCAGCGAAGCGAGCGCCATGCGGTGTTTTTTTGCGCTTCGCTAGATTTCCTTCGACAAGGTCCTTCACTTCGTTCAGGACAAGCTCAGGACATGCCTCGGTCGCTGCGCTCCCTCGGAATGACAAAATTGTGGCATGCAGGCTACGCCACCACCTTTCCCCACCAATGGCCGTAGGGGGGCAGGGTGTAGGCGCCGTCAATGAGGCTGCCATCGAACAGGCTGGCGAACCGGCCCGAGGGCAGTTGCACGCGCTGGGGACGATCGCTGAGGTTATTCAGGCTGATGAGCGTTTCGTCCGCGCCTTCCCGCAGGAAGGCCGCCACCTCATGGGGCGCGGGCAGCCAGGTCAGGCCTGGTTCGCCAAAGGCAGGGTGGGCTTTACGGATGCGGATCATGTCGCGGATGGTGTGAAGCAGGCTGTGGGGATCGGCCATCTGACGGGCGACGTTGACCTGGCGATAGCCGAACACGGGGTCGTCGATGACGGGCGCGTAGGGTGTCACGTCGGCCGCGGTGAACCCCGCGTGAGGGCTATCGTCCCATTGCATGGGGGTGCGCAGACCGTCGCGGTCGGGCAGCCAGATGTTGTCGCCCATGCCGATTTCATCGCCATAGTAGAGGGTGGGGGCGCCGGGCAGGGTGAAGAGCAGGGAGTAGAGCAGCTCGATCTTGCCGCGGTCGTTATCCAGCAGGGGAGCAAGACGACGGCGGATACCCAGGTTGAGGCGCATGCGTGGCTCGGGTGCGTAAAAATCCCACATGAATTGGCGTACCTCGGGCGAGACCATCTCCAGGGTGAGTTCGTCGTGGCAGCGAAGAAAGGTGGCCCACTGACAGCCAGGAGGGAGGTCGGGCGTGCGGGCCAGGATCTCGACGATGGGCGTGCGGTCCTTTTGGGCCAGAGCCTGGAAGAGGCGCGGCATCAGGGGGAAGTGGAAATTCATGTGCATCTCGTCGCCGTCGCCGAAATAAGCACGCACGTCTTCGGGCCATTGGTTGGCCTCGCTGAGGAGCAGGGCCTCGGGGTTGATCTGTTCGACAAAGGCGCGAAATGTTTTCAAAAATGCGTGGGTCTCGGGCAGATTCTCGCAATTCGTGCCCTCCCGCTCGAAAAGATAGGGGGGCGCATCCACCCGAAAGCCATCGACGCCCAGTTCCAGCCAGAACCGGGCCACATTGAGCATCTCCTCCTGCACCGCGGGATTGTCGTAGTTCAAATCAGGTTGGGAGCTGTAGAACCGATGCCAGTAGTACTGCCCCGCCTGTTCATCCCATGTCCAATTGGATTTCTCCACATCCAGAAAGATGATGCGGGCGTCCTTATATCGCTGGTCCGTGTCGCTCCAGACGTAGTAATCGCGGTAGGGGGAGTTGCGATCCGCGCGGGCAGCCTGGAACCAAGGGTGTTGGTCCGATGTGTGATTGAGCACCAGGTCAGTGATGACGCGGATGCCGCGGGCGTGGGCGGCCTCGACCAGCTCCCGAAAGTCCTCCAATGTGCCGTAGTCGGGATGAACGCCGTAGAAGTCGGCGATGTCGTAACCATCATCCTTGAGGGGAGAAGGGTAGATGGGCAACAGCCAGATGCAATCCACGCCCAGGAATTGCAGATAATCCAGCTTTTGCATCACCCCGCGCAGGTCGCCATGCCCATCCCGGTTGCTGTCGTAGAAGGCGCGGACATAGAGTTCGTAGAAGACGGCGTTTTGGTACCAGGATTGGGGCATGGATGCAGGGATCAGGATTCGGGGGACGGAGGGAGAGGGGAAATCAACCCTTGATAGAGCCGGCGAGGAGGCCGCGCACAAAGTAGCGCTGCAGGCTGATGAACACGATCAAGGGCAATACCATGGTGACGAACGCGCCCGCGGTGAGGATATGCCAGGCATTGCCAAAGGTGCCCGTGAGATCCGCCAGCCGCTGGGTCACCACCTTATTGGTGGGATCGTTCCCCAAAAAGACCAACGCCACCAGATAATCGTTCCACACCCAGAGAAATTGGAAGATGGCGAAGGAGGCCAGGGCGGATACCGACAGGGGCAGCACCAGGCGTACGAAGACAGTGAAGTGCGAGGCGCCGTCGATGAAGGCCGATTCGAGCATTTCGCGCGGCAGGGTGCTGATGTAATTATAAAGCAGATAGATGGCCAGGGCCAGACCAAAGCCCGTATGCGCCAGCCAGATGCCCAGGAAGGTGCCGTTCAGACCGAGCTTGTTGTAGTCGCTGAGGATGGGCACCAGCGCGATCTGCAAGGGCACGACCAGCAATCCCACCACGAGGATGAACATGAGACGCCGGGCGGGGAAGTTCATCCAGGCGAAGGCGTAGGCAGCAAAGGCCGCGATGAGGATGGGGATAATGGTGGCAGGGATGCTCACCGTCAGGCTATTGAGAAAGGCCTGCGTCATGTCCTGGCCCGGGATGGTCTCGGTCTCCCCTTTGGCCGTGGTGATCTCCATTTCCCGGCCAAACAACACCTGCTTGTAATTATCCAAAGTGAAATGCCAGTTGACCGTCCATTTGCGTTCCTGCACCTCGATACGGCCCAGGCGTTTGTTTCCTACCCATTGGATGCGTTTATTCCCCTTCTCAATCCCCTTCCGAAACTGCTTGAAATCCCCCTGGACCCCTTCGATGGTCATGATGGAGTTAGGGTCTAGCCCCAGCTCCTTCACGTTCAGGGTCTTGGTCGTCTGCCATTCCCGATGAGGGAAAACCGTCCACCAGCCCGATGTCTGAATATCCTCACGGGTGCGGAAGGAGGATACGAACAGGCCAAAGGTGGGCACGCTCCATAACAGCACCAGCAGCACCAGTGCGCCATTGATGAGCCCACTACTGAGCCACTTTCGTCGCTTCTTCATCTAAAACGCCTCCTTCTCTCGGAACTGCTTGAGATTGTAGATCATGACTGGAATCACAGCGAGCAACAGCACAATGGCGATGGCTGAGCCCATGCCCGAATTGCGGGCAGTGAAGGATTGGCGATAGAACAGGGTGGCGATGACGTGGGTGCCGTATTGGCCTCCGGTCATCACCCAGACCACATCGAAGATTTTCAGCGTGAAGATAACGATGGTCGTCCAGGTGGTGATGATGGTGCCCATGATGTAGGGGAGCATAATCCGGAAGAAAATCTGGAGTTCGCTGGCGCCATCGATGCGCCCCGCTTCGATGAGCTCTTCCGGGATGCCCTTCAGCGCGGCCGAAAAGAGCACCATGGCAAAGCCCGCTTGCAGCCAGATGACGATGACAATGAGAAAGAGATTATTCCAGGGCGCGATATCCACCCATTTGTCCCAGGGATGGGGCGTGCCGCCCAAAGCCACGGTGATCGCGTTCAGCAGGCCGATCTGCGGCTGATTGGGAGGCCGCACCACATACATAAAGCGCCAGATGACCCCCGCGCCCACGAAAGAGATGGCCATAGGCAGGAAGATCAGGGATTTCGACACCCGCTCGAACTTACTGCGGTCGGCCAGGGCTGCCACCAACAGACCAAAACCCACAGAAAGGGTGCTGCCGAAAACAATCCACATGAGGTTGTTGCGGATGGCGACCTGGAAGATGTCCTGGGTGAAGGTGGTGATGTAGTTGGCCAGCCCCACGAATGCGCTGCTGTGAATCCCCGCCGGCCAGGTCCAGGGTCTGAAGGGCGAAAAGCCGGGCGGGAAGCCATCCCGATCAAAGAGGCTCAGCCAGAAGGTGCGATACACGGGCAGGGCCAGATACCAGGTGAGGATGGCCATGGCTGGCCCCACGAAGACAAAGGGCAACAGCCGCTCGGACCAGACACCGGGCAGCTTTTCCACGATGCCATTGAAAACCCAATACAGCACGGCAAAGCCACCCACGCCCCACACAATGGCCACCCCCGCGATGACCCACTTGGGCGCGTGACTGTTTTTGAGAAAGATGTAACCCGCATAGATGGCCGCGAACGCGATCAAGGGGATGACTGCGGCCAGGGCCAGGCGAACCAGCCATGCGCCAAGCCGGGCCAGCGCACTTTCGTGCCGTTCGTTTCCGGAATCATACAACGCCATGTTCCGTCTCCTTGATAAAGAAGGCTGCCAGCCCGCGAAGGACTGGCAGCCACAGGATCGCGTGTGATTAGCGAGGCCAGGACTCGTCGATCTGTTTGAGCGCGGTGTCGAGGTCAATGGCACCGCTGACGTAGTCGGTCATGGCGGTCCAGAAGGAGCCCGCCCCCACTTCACCAGGCATGAGGTCAGAACCATCGAAGCGGAAACTGGTGGCTTCGGCTACCAACTCCGCAATGCCTCGCTCCATGTCCTTGCCATACATGTCGGGCGTGGCGGTCTGATGCGCAGCCAGGGCCCCACCATTCTGCAGCCAACCACTGGCCGATTGCGGCGTCGTGAAGTACTCCATCAGCGCACGCACCTCCGGCCGGTCGTTGAACATGGCCATGATGTCCCCGGCCACCAAGAAGGGCTTCCCATACTGCTCATCCACAGGTGGGAAGTAGAAGAAGTCGTAATCCACCCCTGCTTTGGCATCCTTGGGGAAGAAGCTGGTGATGAAGTTGCCCTGGCGATGCATCCAGCACTTGGGC
>JALWZT010000137.1:8328-21610 GCA_027002405.1 Anaerolineae bacterium
CCTTGTCACCAATGTACTTGACGGTGATGCCCGTGGCTTCCTCGAAAGCCTTCATGGACTCGGCAAAGAGGAGGTCATCGGGGTTGGTGAAGGGCCCATCCACGGTCACAGTCTTGCCCGCGTACGCGCCGGCGAGGGCTTTCTCCAGCTCCCCGCCCGGCATGACGGCGAAGGGCGCTTTGGGCTGTTCGGGCGCGGGCTTGGCTGATTCCGCGCCCTTGGGCCAGGACTCGTCGATCTGTTTGAGCGCGGTGTCGAGGTCAATGGCACCGCTGACGTAGTCGGTCATGGCGGTCCAGAAGGAGCCCGCCCCCACTTCACCAGGCATCAGGTCAGAACCATCGAAGCGGAAACTGGTGGCTTCGGCTACCAACTCCGCAATGCCTCGCTCCATGTCCTTGCCATACATGTCGGGCGTGGCGGTCTGATGCGCAGCCAGGGCCCCACCATTTTGCAACCAACCACTGGCCGATTGCGGCGTCGTGAAGTACTCCATCAGCGCACGCACCTCCGGCCGGTCGTTGAACATGGCCATGATGTCCCCGGCCACCAGGAAGGGCTTCCCATACTGCTCATCCACAGGTGGGAAGTAGAAGAAGTCGTAATCCACCCCTGCTTTGGCATCCTTGGGGAAGAAGCTGGTGATGAAGTTGCCCTGGCGATGCATCCAGCACTTGGGCGGGTCTTCGAACATGGGCGCAGGCGCATCCCCAAAGAAGGTGGAAACGATGGTGTCCCGGCCACCGTACACATAGTCGGGATTGAACCAAATCTGGCTCCACAGCTCGATGGCGTGCTTCACCTCGGGCGAGGAGAAGGGAAGCTCACCCCGGACCCACTTGTCGTAGTTCTCCAGCGACGTGGTGCGCAGCATCAGGTCCTCGGTCCAGTCGGTGGCCACCCAGCCCGTGGCCGCTCCCGACTCGATGCCGATGCACCAGGCCGTATCCCCATCATCCGCAATCTGTTGCGTCAGCGCCATGAGCTCATCCCAGGTCTTGGGAATGGGATACCCCGCTGCCTCCCAATCATCCTTGGGGTACCACACCAGGCTCTTGGCATTGAAGCGATGCCACACACCGCCCATCATGGGTTTGCCGTCGGGCCCGGTCATGGTGGCCATGTCTAGCCAGCTCTGGTTGTACTGCTGCTTGAGCCAATCCTCAGAAATCCAGGTGGTGGGGTCCACAATGTGCCCCTGCCGCACGTAATTGGCCAGCGCGCCCGGCTGCGGGAAGTCGGCAATGTCGGGCGCATTGCCCGCATCCACGGCAATGGCCAGGCGGCCTTCGAATTCCTTGTCACCAATGTACTTGACGGTGATGCCCGTGGCTTCCTCGAAAGCCTTCATGGACTCGGCAAAGAGGAGGTCATCGGGGTTGGTGAAGGGCCCATCCACGGTCACAGTCTTGCCCGCGTACGCACCGGTGAGGGCTTTCTCCAGCTCCCCGCCCGGCATGACGGCGAAGGAGACCTCCTTGGCGGGCTGAGACGGGGCTTCGGTGGCCGCGGGGGCTTCCGTAGCCGTGGGGGCTTGGGTGGCAGCGGGTGCTGCGGTCGGCTGCTCAGCGGGCGCTTGGGTGGCTTTGCCGCCGCCGCAGGCCGCCAGTGTCAGCGCCAGCACGGCCACGAACAGCACAATGAGAAACCGTTTGGATACGTTCATGGGTGTGTCTCCTCCTGAGAGAGAAAAGAGAGAAAAGGAAGGGAAGGATGGACGATTCGACAGGGAGTTCACATGCCAGCCGGGGGGGCGGTCGTGGCCCGCTCTACGAGCCTCAGAGGCAGGAGGATTTCCGTGGGCTGGCGACGCCTGGCAGGGTCTTCCATGCATTGGAAGAGCAGAGCCGCGCCTTCGACCCCGGAGGTGAACAGTGGCTGATGGATGGTGGTGAGTTTGAGATATTCCGCGATCTCGATATCATCGAAGCCAATGATCGAGAGTTGCTCGGGCACAGCAAGGCCGCGTTCCTGGGCCGCCTGCAGCACGCCGATGGCCTGGGTGTCGGAGGCAGCGAAGATGGCGGTGGGCGGCTGGGGCAAGGAGAGCAGATCGTGCGCCATCTTGCGGGCCTGAAGCACGCCATGCTGGTCCTGGCGGTAGTACTCGGGCCGAAGGGGGATGCCCGCCTCTTGCAAGGCTTGCTGGTATCCCTGGTAGCGCAGGGTCGACGCGCCCACGTGCTCGAAAGGGCTTTCCAGAATGTCGCTGATGTAAGCGATGCGTTCATGGCCGAGATCGATGAGGTGTTTTGTGGCCATATACCCGCCCTGCACGTCATCGATGATCACCCGGCTGATGCGTGGATGGCTGGCGTCCACCAAGACCACAGGGATGGGCCCGTTGACCAGCCGTTCTGCTACCTCATCGCTGGGAGAGAGGGTGAAGATCAACAATCCGTCGAACATATCGCCCCGGGGGAGGGTCTCGAACAGCTCATCGCGGCGTTCTTTTGTCTCCACGTTATAGAGGATGAGGTCGTATTTGTGTTCGGCCAGGATGGTCTCTACCCCCCGCAGCCGTTCGACGGAAGCAGGGCGGATGAAAAAGGGCGCCACCACGCCGATATTCGAGGTTTTTCCCAGGGAGAGCTGACGGGCGATGGTGTGAGGATGATAGTTGAGGGCCTTGATGGCCTCCTCCACCTTTTTGCGCGTGGCTTCCCGCACCGATGGGTGATTATTGATGACGCGTGATACGGTGCCTACCCCAACCCCTGCTGCTTTGGCAACATCTCGGATGGTGACTTCTGACACGAGGGGGCTCCTGGAATGTGGAGAGGAGAGATTGAACCGGTTCCAAATCATTATAGCAGAGCTTCAGCCCTTTGTCAATCATTTTTGGAACCGGTTCACTGGGAAAATTGAAATTTCAAAGGCAGGAGGCCCTTGTGATTTTAGAAATTCATTGGCAAGGCGTTTGATACCAATCCACCACGGCCCGCCGCGGGCCTTCGGGATATTCCAACTTGAACGGTGCACTGCGGATCCCCGGACCGATCACCCTCATGGTGTAATAGAATGGTGGTCCATAAACCGTCAGCGCGGTCATCTCATAGCCGCCATCCCCCGAGACAGGGAAGTCGTGCCGCCATTGATCCGGCCCTGGCGCGCCTTCGACGCGAATCGCAATTCCCGAGAAACGCCCATCTTTCTTGTACACATAGCCCACCGCTTCACCCAAACCGCCATGGGAGCGTTCGTAGTGGCGCAGCTTGGGCGCGAAACAGGTGATTTTCGGGTTGGGCCGGGGCGTTGGCGTGGGCGTAGGAGGGGGCGTGACTTCGATGCCGCCTTCGTTCATCAAGAAGATCTGAGCTGTGAAGATGGTGTTATCCAGGGTGTCCTCGCCCCGGGCGGAGGTGATGAAATAGATGGCGTCCCGTTGCTTGACCGGGAAGGGCGGGACATGATAGGTGAATCCTTGGGTATCGTAAGGTCCCAACGCCCCCTCCCACAATGTTTTGACCAAGATATCGTTACCATTTTCATCGGTGCGGCGCTGCACGATGCGCAGATCCACACCGTTGCCGCCATATCCCGCGCCCCGTTCTTTGCGGGCCTGGCCTTCGATGCGTAGATACCCTTCGTAGAAGTTGCTCCACAGTCGGATGGCGTCGGAATTCCAACTGGGATAGCTTCCTTCTGCGCTCAGGCGCATTTCTGGGCTACGTCCGCCTTTGGTCCAGCGATACCATTTGCCTTCACGGGGCATCCAGTCGAATTCCAGCGAGCCCGGGGCTTTGGAGGCCAGATAATACCAGCGTTTTTCGCCCTGCTTGGTGCTGAAATCCGCCACGGAATCGGCCACCAGGTAATTTGTGGGAGGGATGGGAGTGGCTGGAACCACGGCCGCGGCCTGGGGCGGATAGTTGGTCTCCAGCAGAGGGGCGTAGACCCAGACTTCTTGGTTTTCCTCATCCCGGGCGTGAAGCCAATCGGGGTCAGGGGCGCGGTCGATAACGGAAAAAGTGGCGCCTTGGGGGACGATGTCGATGATGGGATAGTTGTAGCCGGGCCCGGAACGCACGTTGAAACGCCCATCCAGGTTGAAGACGGCCTTCATGACGCCTGGGGGAAGACCTGTGGGGGTCATGGTGGGCGTGGGCGTAGGGAGTGGCGTGGGGGTGGGTGTTGCTGGTGACGTGGGGGTCGCAGTAGGCGTGAATGATGGCGCTGAAAAAGGGGTTTCCGCGGGCGTGATGCGTTGTGCTGGGGTCGCTAGCTGTGGACTGGCCGGAACTTCCGCCGCGTCTTTCCTGGCAATCACCGTAGCATGGGGCGCGGAGGGTCTCGATTGTCGTTGCCGGTATAGAAACGCCCCGCCCGCCAGCAAGATGATCAACGCGATGAGCGCGGGAAGTATCCAAAGGGGCAAGGCTTTTTTCTGCTTTCCCGCCGCGGTGGGTGCCGTTGTTAGATCGAATCCGCACTCGCCACAGAAGCGGGCGTTGGGCCTGATGGGGCTGCCACAGCGGGGACACACACTCTGCTGAAGCTGATAGCCGCAGACCTTGCAGAAGCGGGCGTTGGGCCTGACAGGAGTCTGGCAGTTGGGACATTTCATGGCAAGCGCCTCTGGAGCGTGGGTAAAACCGAAGGCATTTCAAACACGAGGTTCTTGGCGTCTTCGCGCCCGAGGCTGAACGATACTGTTGGTTTACTGCGCGAGCACGCCGAATAAATTCAGGTCCGAGGGCGTTCCGCCGCATGGTGCTCCTTCCCTGCGGTCAGGACAGGCCTTCGGGGACATGGTTTTCGCCCGGTTGGGGCTGTCTGGGCAGGCAGACAGGCGGTTCAGGCAATCCGCCTTTCTCATGATCGCCGGGCGGGCGTCAAAGACCTTGAAGGTCTGGGAGACCCTTCAAGGTCTGGTGCGGGCGTTGGCCCTGCGCCGGACTGGACACGGCAGCAATGACGGGGTATTCTATATGCTGTCCGATCATCTGGGTTCGACCGCGATCCTCGTGGACCAGGCGGGGACGGTGCAGAGCCAGTAGTATTATCTGCCCTTCGGCGACGCCCGCGGCGGCCCGTTCAGCACCTTGACAACCAAACGCTTCACCGGGCAGTATCACGAGCCCGCGCTGGGGCTCTATTTCTACGGCGCCCGCTGGTACGACCCGTTGCTCGGGCGCTTCACCCAGGCCGACACAGCCCCCTCCCGGCCTCCCCCGCCAGCGGGGGAGGGGTTCCGACCCTGCCGCGCCCCAGGAGTGCCCGAGGCTGAACTTTGCCCACCCGATAGACAACTTCCCCGAAGTTGATGATGGAGACAAAAAGTTTGATATTTCCAGCTTCGCCTTCCTCCAACAGCATTTTTACGCGTGAAGCGGCGGGTTCCTCCATTTGCAGCAAGGCCAGCATCGCCCACGCGTCAAGAACGAACCTTCTTTTCATGTAAAATCTCCTGACGGTGTTCTTCTTCCAGCTCGGTCAGGAAATCGACTCCGGGGTATTTGCCGTACAAGGCGGCGGCTGCCGAGGGTTTGATGGGCTCCAGAACAATGTTCCCATCGACGATATGGACATGAAAGCGGTCGCCATACTTTAACCCCAATGCCTGACGCACTTTTTTGGGAATGATGAGTTGGCCTTTGGATGAAAGTTTTGTGAACATGATTTTCCCTCGGAAAAACTTACTTTTCATAGTTAGTGTAAGATGGATGCCCGAGGTTGTCAAATCCATCATGTGCAGTATCTTGATAGGCTAAAACAATGAAATAGATAAAGATATTCGACTCTCATAAACCGCAGCCTTCAGAGCTGGGAGCCCCTTTGCCATAGAGGTCACCATCTCTGGACTGTACGTGAGATTCTCATCACATGCTCCGTAACCGGGTCGCTGACAAACGCGGATGAACGCGGATAATCCATAAAAATCTGTGACCGCAGGTCGTGTGAATCCGTGTCCTCATGCTTCGGGCGGGGGATTTTCGACTTTCGTGCCAAAACCCCGTAAAAATACGGGGGACAGGGGGAAGCAAGGGTGGTATAATCAGGGTTAGGATGGAGGATTGTCTGGCCCAGGTTTAGCGCGAACAGGAGTCATCAGTGTTCAGTTGACTCTGCATCCTCTGCGTTCTTTGCGGTGAGTAACCTTTCCGCGAGGAGTCAGAAATCAGTCATCCAGTGTTCAGTGGTCAGTAGGTTGGCTGTTTCTTGGTGCCTTTGTGCTCTTGGTGCTCTTGGTGGTTAAAGAGTATCCGCGTTAATCTGCGTTGCATCCGCACAAATCTGCGTTCCCATTTTCGTCTATGGACGCCATCCTTTCTCGCTTCAAACACCTGGCCGAAACCTACCTTCTGGTTTTGGCCCATCTCGCCTCCCTCATCGCCATCCTGCTCTTCCGCCACCGAACGGGCGACGCGCCGCTCTCGCCCGTGGGATTACCGGTTTACAGCGCGGGGGTGGCGCTCTCCCTGGCCGCGGGTCTGTATTTGTGGTTGCGACGGTCCCAAGTGGCCACTGGCCCGGCCCTTTTTGCCATCCTCTGGCCCCCGTTCACCGCATTCCTCTTCTGGGCCAGCCTGGGCGGACGTTTCGGCCCCTATGATATGCGCGATGGTGAAGCCATGCGCTTCAGCTTCTACACCTTCGCCATCCTCTTTCTCCTGCTGGCCCTCACCTATCGTTCCTGGCTGGTGTGGGGGTTCTCGCTGGCGGCCCAGTTGATCGTGTACCTGGACGTCTATGGCATTCCCAACTATATCCACTATCCCACAGCAGGGCTATTCTCCATACATGGCGACGCGTTGACGCGCAGCCTCGCGTTGCATCTCCTGGCGGGACTGGGCATTCTCCTCTTGCGCAGGATGGCGCCGCGGTTTCGTCCGGGGCTTTGGTTGGCTTCGGCCTGGGCGGGGCTGATAGCGGGCTGGTTCTTCCTGATGATATGGGGTGTCATTCCCCGCAACGGCGCGTACGTGGGCTGGGTAGAGACGGGCCTCTACGTGCCCGAGGCAGCCTGGGACCTGTTTCGTCTGCTGGCAGAGCTCCTCGCGGGCGGCGCGCTGCTCTCGGCCGCGGTGCGCCTCGTGGAAGGCTTTTCCCGGGCGACAGGCAAAGACCAAAATCCTCCCATTGACTGGAGCCAACCTTCATGATGCGTCTTCGGCACCGAGCCCTTCTGGATCGATTTTTGTGCGGATATGGTCTTCTGCTGACGGTTGGCGTCGGGCTGCTGCTCTACCATGAGATCCGCAACGGCGATTTGTATTGGCGACACGTCGGTTGGGGCGAACATCTGGGCAATCTCAACCTGTTTTTGTCTATCCTCACAGGGATGGGCATCATGCTTGGGGCATGCACCCACAAACGAGCATTCGCCCGGCTAACGCTCACCGCGACCGGCGGCCTCCTCGTTTCTGTGATGGTGATGCACCTCTGGTTTCCACCGATGTCGCCTGAGCCCGGTTGGGGAGCCGCTCTGCTGGCCCTGGTCATGGTCTGCGTTCTCTTTCTATGGCCCGCGCTCCTGCTCCGCAAATAGGACGCGGACGAACGCGGATGAACGTGGATAGTTCATAAAAATCTGTGACCGCGGTGCGAATGGAAAAAATTTTGTGCCTGCCCCCTGCAACCTGCCCACCTGCACACCTGCCCCCCAACTTGAATTCCCACCCAAACCACGATACACTCACCCCATTGACCATTAGCCATTGACCATTAGCCATTGACAATTCCCCATGTCCGACGCCACCCTTTTCCTGGTCGACGACCACCCCGCTGTGTTGTGGGGCTTGCGCGCGGCATTGGAGCAAACGCCCGGCATCACCGTGGTGGGCGCCGCCTCCTCGGTGGACGAGGCCCTGCCCCAACTGCAACGCCTGCAACCGCGAGTGCTGTTGGTGGACTACAAACTCCACGACGCCTCGGGCGCGAGCCTGGCCCAAACCCTTCGCCAGCGCCAACTCCCCATCGCCATCCTCTTCCTCAGCGCCTACGATCATCCCGGCTACATGCACCGGGCCTATCGCAGCGGCGCGTTGGGCTATCTGCTCAAGGAGGAGCCCATGAGTCGTGTGGCGTGGGCGGTGAAGCGCGCGGGCCAGGGCCTGCCCTCCTGGCGGGAAGAGCAACTGGCCCGCATCCTCCAGTGGCAGGAAGATGTGGCGGCCGCATGGGAATCGTTGACCGGGCGGGAGCAGGATGTGGCGCGCATGTTGGCCCGGGGCCTGCGCAATGCCGAGATAGCCGAGACCCTGGGCGTCTCGGTGCGCACCGTGGAATATCATGTGGCCAACGTGTTGGGCAAGCTGGGGCTACGCAACCGGGCCGAAGTCGCAGGCTGGATGGCGGGCGTGGAAATGTCTGAGTTCAGGTCCTTGCAGGGTTAACTAGTTTTGTGATAAAGTATGACCATAGTTATGACCATAGTCAGGAGATGTGAAAATGACCCGAACCATTTCAAAAAGCAAACTTAAGGCCAATATGCTGCGCATCTTTCGAGAAATCGAAGAGAGTGGTGAAAAGTTAATCGTGACCGATCGCAATCGACCGACCCTCGTCATTCATCCCATCAAGACGAAACGCAAAGTTGATGAAGTCTTTGCTCCTTATCGGGGAAAAATGCAAATCCTTGAAGAGGACATCAACGCGCCGTCATCCGAAGATTGGGAAGCATTACAATGATTGTCCTCGATACATCAACGCTTCTGTTTTGGACGTTTGCTCCGGAAAAACTGAGCGCCAATGCCCTGAAGGCCATGGAAGCCAGTTCCACCTATGTGGTCAATGCCGTAAGCATTTGGGAAATCGCTTGGAAAATACGTCGTGGCAAACTTGTGCTTCCCGTGAGCGTCAGGGCGTATGTGGACCTTTTACTGGACACCGAGCGTATCGACATCCGCCCGACCGAATTGGCTATCTGGTTGCAAAGTGTGGAGCTGGATTGGGAGCATAAAGATCCCGCCGATCGCATCATTGTGGCAACAGCGAGCTTGCTTGGCTGTCCCCTGGTGACGTCGGATCGACGGATACAGGAATTCTATGCGTTGGCCATCTGGTAATCCCAATCATCGCGACATATCGATGCCTGTTGGGATGCCAGTGCACGCGTAAGCGCCCCTTCAATCGCCCGGCGGCGGCAGGGCCGTGGGCGCTGGCCCGTAAGATGAACGAGGAATGGGCGGCGGGCCCGCATCGGGCGGAATGGGAACGCCATCCGGGATTTGCTGCAAATCCTCGCAGGGAACCTCCCGCACATCCTCCCAGTGGAAGCCCTGGGCCTCGAAGGTGGGGATATCCTTGACCCAGCGCTTCTTCCCCCGCTCCAAAAGATACACATGGGGGCTGCCGTAACACTTCAGCAGGATGGGGTAGTCCCGGCCATAGATGGCCCGTTGCACGTTGGGGGGCAGGTGGGCGAAGTCGCCTGATGGCGGTCTGCCGAACCACCAGGGGAGCACCAGCAACATCAACAGGGCCCAAAGGGCGTACACCGCCCCCGCCCGGGCAAAGACCCGATGCACGCCCGGCGTCCAATCGCGGCTCCGGCGCGCCAAGACCGCCAGCAGCCAGGCCAGCAGCCCCAGGTTGATCACATCCCAGCCGATGAAAGCCACCCGGTTGGGGGTGAGCGCACCATACCAGGTGCGGTAGAGGATGGCGGCCAGCGCGTACACGCCCACCAGCAACGCCAGGACCACCATGGCCATCATGCCCCGGCGCAGCCAGCGCGCCTCCCGCCCGGGCGACGTGACGGGCGTCACGCCCAGCAGCAAAGCCATCACCGCAAAGAGCATGGCCGTGTACACGATGAGGGCATCCCGGTCTTCCAGGGGCTCGCGAAAATGGAAGGGAATCAGGGCTGCGTAGACGGCCAGCACCAGCAGGCTGAGGGGCAGCATGACGCGCAGCAACAGACTCATCACTTTGCTCAGCCCCTCCTCGAAAGCCTGCGCCCTGGGGGAGCGAGAGGGATCGTAGAGAATGGCCACAGCCAAGATGGGCAGCAAGCCAGCGCCGCCGGCAAAAACGAGCCGGATCAGCCAATCGGGGAAATCCACCGTTAGCAGGGCAAAGAGCCCGCCGCTGATGGAGCTCAGCACCCCCGCCACGGCCATGAACATGCCCGTCAGGAACACCGCCTCCAGCATCTTCATCAACAGCGCAAAGCGCTCTTTCGACCCATCTCGTCCGGCCAGGGTGTAGACCCCGATGGCAGTCAGGGAAAGCAAGGGTAAATGGATGGCAGCCAGGTTGACGTATTGCTCCACCGCTGGGCGGGGAATCATGTGGGTGTACGCCATCTGCACGACCAGGCTCAGCGCGGCCAATCCCGCTATCGCGGCTATGGCTCGCCGCCACCGCTTGCCGCCCGTAGCCGCCAGATAGATCAGAATGACGCTGGCTGTGGCGGGCATCCAATAGAGAAAAAGTCCAGGAAGGAAATCATAATTGTCGCCTGGCAGGCGCACGGCCACGCGGTCATCGGTGAGCAGCCAGAAGAGGAGGCCGTTGAGCAAGGCCAGGGGAACGGCCCAGGCCCAGGCGATGACGTGGCGTCTTGCTTCCGTGGCCACCCAGGTCAGGCGATAATGCCAGGCCGCCAGCAAGGGATCGTCGGGCTGCCTGGCGTAGCGGGCCTCGATGGCCTGGATAAAGGCCTCGCGTTCTCGGGCGTTACCCAGACTGCGATAGCGCCGCTCCAGCGCTTCGGGCTGCAAGGGATCGGGCAGCATCGAAGAATCGTTCATACACGCGCTCCTGAGTGAAAAATGAACGTCATTTCCCATTAAACCATATCTCCCCCGTTTTGTCCCCCGTAAAAATACGGGGAAACCTGGCTACATGGCGAAAATCAAAATGTTATGATATGCTTGAATCGTGGCCCGCACCGGCCCCAGTGAAAGACCAGACGCATCTCCGCGTCCTAGTCTTTTTCTTTTTCCCCTTTTGCATTCCCTTCCTGTCTCTTTTTCCCTTGGCGTCTCTGCGCCTTTGCGTGAGATCGCTCTCCCCAATCCAGAGCACCATGAAAACGAAGACCCCCACATACCGCCAATGGCAGGCGCTGCAAGCGGTCATCGACGAGCCCAACCTCTCCCATGCAGACCGCGCCCGCCGCATCGGCATTGCCGAGCACACCTTCCGCAGCCACCTGCGCCACGCCTACCGCGCCCTGGGCGTCCACTCCCTCACCGGCGCTCTCGTCAAGGCCATGCGCCTGGGCCTGGTGCGGATGCGCCCCCTGCCCGAACCGCCCACGCCCGCGCTCTTCCGCCTGTCCACGCCCCGCCGCAAAGAGGTGTTGCAATCCCTCATCGACCAGCCCGAGCTCAACCTGACGGCCCGCGCCCGCTACCTGGGCATGTCACCCCACACTCTGGACAACCACCTGCGCTTCATCTACGAAGTCCTGGACGTGAACAACCTCAACGCCGCCCTGATTATGGCCGTGCGTTTGGGCGTGATCACCGTGCCGCGAGAGGAAGAATCGGATTGGCGGGTCGCGGCCTGATCCTCATCCCACCCGCTCCATGCGCCCGGCCAGGTCTTCCAGCCGCGGCTCAGTGTACACCATCACCGTATTCAATGAGCTATGCCCGAGCAGCGCGGCCAGGCCCCGCAGGTCGCCCGAATTCGCGGCCAGATAACGGGTGGCGAAGGTGTGACGCAGCACGTGCGGCCCAAAGGGTTTGACGCCCGCGCGGCGAGCGTATTTCGCCAGCATCCGGTTCACGGCGCTGCGGTCGGTCAGCGGCCCGCGCTGGCCCAGCCACAGGGGCGCGTCGGGATCATCGGCCTGGGGATGGGCTTCCAGCCAGGCGGCCAGGGTTTTGCGCACGGACGCGGTCAGGGGCACGGTGCGATAGCCGCGATGCTTGCCACGTCGCACCACCACCTGGCCCGAGCGCTCGCCCAGGGTGACGTTCCCCACCTTCAGGGCCAGCAATTTGCCCACGCGCAGGCCTGCACCAGACAGCAGTGCCACGATAGCGATATCGCGGGGATTGCCGCCCGCGTCCACGGCCCGCAGGAAGCGGCGCAGGTCGCGGTCCGTCAGGCTCTTGGGCTGGCGGGCCTCGGCCAGGGCGCGGCGGTAGGCGGCGCGGGTGTGCGGACTTTTGCCCTGGGCTTCCAGGTGCGCCAGCCACTGATTTTGGGCGGTGGTGAAGTCGGTTTCGGCGGTCATCACGATTATGTTGCCACTTTTTCGGGCGTTAGCGGTTGAGAATGGGTGGGTTTCAGGGCGTTTCAATGCCCGTGAGGGCTTGGTGACTTTGGGTTCAGGATCGGGATTGGGGATTAGGATTGGGATTCGCCAGGCCCGCGGTGGGCGAGACGACCAGGGGGAGTGTTCAGTGTTCAGTTTTCAGTGTTCAGTTGGCTCCGCGCCCTCTGCGTGCTCTGCGGTGAATCACCTGAAAGTCTCCCGGCCTACGGTGGGCGAGACGCCAACGGACGTGATGCGTGAAAACGTGAAACGTGAGGGCCTTACGCATCACGCGTTACGTTTTACGGCCCCCATGCAGGAACGGCCAGCGAGATGGGCCCGGAAACCGCTACCAGCCACGCCAACGCCCGGGCCTCCCGTTTCAATGCCCGTGAGGGCTTGGTGACTTTGGGTTCAGGATCGGGATTGGGGATTAGGATTGGGATTCGCCCGGCCCACATGGGGCGAGATGCCAACGGACGTGATGCGTGAAAACGTGAAACGTGAGGACCTTACGCATCACGCATTACGTTTCACGCCCCCCATGCAAGAACGGCCAGCGAGATGGGCCCGGAAACCGCTACCAGCCACGCCAACGCCCGGGCCTCCCGTTTCAATGCCCGCGAGGGCTTGGTGACTTTGGGTTCAGGATCGGGATTGGGGATTAGGATTGGGATTCGCCAGGCCCGCGGTGGGCGAGACGACCAGGGGGAGTGTTCAGTGTTCAGTTTTCAGTTGACTCCGCGCCCTCTGCGTGCTCCGCGGTGAATCACCGGAAAGCCTCCCGGCCCACGGTGGGCGAGACGCCAACGGACGTGATGCGTGAAAACGTGAAACGTGAGGGCCTTACGCATCACGCATTACGTTTCACGCCCCCCATGCAAGAACGGCCAGCGAGATGGGCCCGGAAACCGCTACCAGCCACGCCAACGCCCGGGCCTCCCGTTTCAATGCCCGTGAGGGCTTGGTGACTTTGGGTTCAGGATCGGGATTGGGGATTAGGATTGGGATTCGCCCGGCCCACGTTGGGCGAGACGACCAGGGGGAGTGTTCAGTGTTCAGTTTTCAGTGTTCAGTTGATTCTGCGTAGCCCGTACGACTGCACATGCCAGTAAGGGCTTT
>JALWZT010000138.1 GCA_027002405.1 Anaerolineae bacterium
GAGGAGGGATGGGCGTGGGGGTGGGCGTCAAAGTCGGCGTGGGTGTGGGTGTCGGCGTGGGGGTGAGAGGAGAGGCGCACGGTTGCGCATCCGTAGGATGGAGGTCGGGATGGTTGGTGATCAGGAACGCATCCAGCCTGGCGTTCTCTTCGCGGGTCTTGAAGCGCAGGGTGTGCGTGCCTGCGGTCAGACCGAAGGCGTGGGATTGGGGGTTGCCGGTGTCGACGAGGAGCCAGTGCCATTGCCCATCAGGAGGGACGATCTCGAAATGCAGGGGCGTTTGATCATCCCATTGCACCCAAAAGGAGTTCTGGTTCCAATCCATGCCCATGACCCGGGCCCAAAGGAAGACGTTTTCGTTCCTCTCCTGATGGATGGTGAACTCGACCGCGCCATCGCTCCGGGCCTGGGCGTCGCTCACATACCGATACCCACAGGCGGTGTTATCCCATTGCGGGCCCATGGGCGGGGTGATCTGCCCATCTTCGGCTTCCTGGCGAAAGAGGGAGGGGGATCGCGGCAGGGGGCGCAGCACCCACAGGCCCGTGCCCTGGTTGACGGCGTAGATCAGATCGTTTTGGACGAAAAGGGCGTTGCCGTTCCCCATCGCAGGAGGATAACCGCCGGCCACGTAGGGCAGGCTGGGATCGAACATGCCCAGGACGTGCTCGGGCAGCAGGAACAATCCCCCCATGATGTCGATGCGCTCATAGAAATAGCCGCCCAGGCGCTGGAAGCCGATCTGGCGGGGATGAGCAGGATCGGAGACGTCGATGACTTCGCCCGATGAGAGATACACCCTGTTTCCACGCGCCAGCACGTGACTGGCAGGGGATTCGTAGTAATCGCGGACGCGTTGAAGCTGGATGTGAGCCACTTCGATGACGTTTGCTTCGTCCGTGACGTCGTAGATGGCGAAATAAAAAGGATCGTTGAAGGTGTAAACCAGCCGTTTATCGCCCTGCAAACGCACGTCAAAGGCGTGGAAATAGCCCTCGATCAAGCGCCGGGGATTGTTCCCACGGGGTTCCATGACCCACAAATCACTGTTGTGAAGATAATAGATGCGTCCCGGTATCGAGCGGATGGTCGAGTTCCATGAATTGACCGCGGGGATCTCTCTGACGCCCGTGGTCGCGGGAGGTTGCGTCGTGTCTATGATGAAAATCTGGCTTTCTCCCGCCAGGTAGGCCACGCCATCCTGAACGGTCATCTCTCGGATATGGCTCTCGGGCAGTTCCCACTGGGAGAACAGGCGCGGGTGGGCGGGGACGCTGACGTCGTACACGTCCAGGCTATAGCTATCGGCCACGTAGGCACGGTCATCTTCCACGGCGATGGCGGTGGGAAGGCTGAGTTCAACGCGATAGCGCCCCACAGGGGCGGGGTGCTCGATATCGGAGATATCCAGGAGCTGCAGGCCCCAGGAACCCCGGGCCATGAATACCAGATCGTCCGCGAGAGCGAACCCATAGTCCTCATTTCCTTTGTGTATCCAGTACGATGTGACGACCGTGGGGGCCGTGGGATCATGGTAATCCAGGATCACAAAGCCCCTGCCCCCGCGATAGCCAGAATGGGTCTTTCCCAGAAAAATGTGGTTTTCGGTGACGGCGAAAATGGTGTTCAGATCGGGGTCCTGGAATGTGCCCACTGCGCCCAAGAGTTGCGGTTGCCTCTCATCATGGATGTCGTAGATAGCGTGATAATAGACCCCCTGAATGAAGAGTTTGTCGTTGTATCGATAAAGGGCGTTATAGGGACGATTATCCAACAACGCGTGACCAATGTATTGCGGTTGCTGGGGGATAGACACATCCAGGATGCTGAGAATGGCTCGCTCAGGAAGATTGGATGTGCTGATCAGGTAGAGATGATGGGATGAGAGCAGGGCTGTGGCAATGTCCATCTCCGATTCATATTGGCCCACTTGTTTGGGCGAAGAGGGTTGAGCAAAGTCCATGAACAGGAGCTTTCTCATGGGATGGTCGACGCCAATCACCACCAGGCTCCCTTCCATCGAGAGGGGTTCGCCCGGCACGTAATCCCCTCCCAAAAAGGTCAGCGTGTCATTGGTTTCGATGAGGAAGACCCACACACCCTGCGCGGAGAGGGCATAGAGACGATCCCCATCGATGACCATGTGGCGAATGCCCCCTTCTTTCCCCCGGATTTCGAAAAGGGACCGAGGCTGCGAGGGGTCGCTGATATCCAGGATTTCGAGATAGCTGCCCGTTGCCAGATAGGCCCGCTGGCCCCGGATGGCCACGGCGCTTGCCAGGCCGTGAGCGTCACGATGGCCGATGATCTGCCAATGGGGCGGCTGAGGGATGGGCAAGGCGGCCTGGGCCTGCTGCGCCACCAGAGGAAAGATGAGAATCAGCAGAAAGAGAAGCCGTTTTTTCATGATGACCCGTTCCCTTATGCATAAAACGCCTGCCACACGAAGATGACGATCATCACTACCGCGAAAAACATCTTCACGGCCATGGCCGCGAGGTAGCCAAGGATGAAGCCGCGGCTGGCTTTCCAGGCCTTCCGCAGTTCCCATCCCTGCCGATAGGCTTCCCATAACAGCAAGCCCAGGAACGCGCCTATCAGCGCGCCGATGAGGTTGAAGAGGATGAAGCCGATGATCGCGGCGATGCCCGCGACCAGCATACTGAACCAGGACGCGCCGCCCCCTTTCGCGCCCAGCGCGGCCAGGGCCACGTCGCTGATCTCGGCCAGGATGGCAATACCGCCCAGCACGACCAGGGTGGGCCAACCCACGGCCTGGAAGCCATCGGCCCAGGCCCACAGCAGCACGCTGAGCCAGATGAGGATGGGGCCGGGGATGATGGGCAGCACCACGCCGATGACCCCGGCCACAAGGCCGATGTAGGCGAGGATTTTCAGGAATTCAACAAGGGATGGAGACATCTCTATTTACGGAACAGTCACCACGAGCAATCGCTCACCACATAACGACGAAAATGGGGACGCAGATTGACACAGCCTTCGGACACAGATTTTTATAAATTATCCGTGTCATCTGTGTGCATCCGTGAGCTATTTTCGGAACAACCACCTATACAAAACCACCAGCACGCCCGCCACCAGCAGGTTCACTATCACCTGCCATGTAACGATCGTCACGATGGTGGTAGTGACATCCCATGGGATAATTTGCTGAATGAGCATTTGCCCTAAAAGATTGCCCAGACTGAAAAATCCCTGCAGCAAGGAAGCCAGTGTGCCGAGCAGCACCCACCAGCGCCATCCCGATAAAGGGCATCCCCATTCCGCCAGCCATTCGCGCAACGCCTGCCGCCGTAAGGACACCAGAACGATGGCCACGATGAACCAGATCATGTCGATGACACGAGGCAGGATGATAAGCAGAAGTTGTTGTTTGTAACTGGTTTCCGGCCAGGCTTCATGGGAAAAGAAGGACCAAGTCGAGAAGGGGGCGCCCAACAAGAGAAGGATATTGTTCCATGCCCCTGCCATAATGCCTGTAAAGACCAGGAAAAGAAGAAACGCGGCCGGCTGAACTCGTCGCGCTCGCGCGGCCGTTGCATCACCGCACATGCCGCCGAAAAACCCTGCATAGACATACCAGCCCGACAGGATAGCAGTGACCGGGAATATCACCAACATAGAAATGAGATTGGCATTCATGAGAAGTCTCCTGATAGCTATGGTCCTGGAAAGTGAGCCGTTTTTGTATTGTACCTCTTCTCTTGAGAACAACCAAGGCGTGGCAGGGGGTGCCGGTGAAGGGAACGCAGATTTGCGCAGATGCAACGCAGATTCCCGCTGATTACTGAATACTTTATTTTTGCAGTATGGCATCAGCTCCAGTCAACGGGAGGAATCTGGTCTTTGCCTGTCGCCCGGGAAAAGCCTTCCACGAGGCGCACCGCAGCCGAAAGCAGCGCGCCGCCTGCGAGGAGCTCTGCCAGCAGGCGAAACAGGCCCCAGGCTGCCTCGGGCACGTAGAGGCCCGTCTCCACCCAGCCCACGTACGCACCGTTGCGGGGAATGACACCCCATATCATGAGGAAGAACAAGCCCGCTATCAGGCCCGCCCAGGCCGAAGCCAACCAAAGCCCCGGACGAAACCGCGGCGCCATCTTGCGCAAGAGGAGAATGCCCAGTCCCGCCAGGAGATGCAGCGCGAGGCTGCGCGTCAACGCGTCGGCATGTATGGAGAATAGCCCTGCTGTGGGATAGTGGATATAGTTGGGAATGCCATAGACATCCAGGTACACGCCCAACTGGGCCGCCAGCGAGACCCCCCACACCAGCCAGGAACGATAGATGAGGGCCAGCAGGAGAAAGAGGATGGCGAAGGTGTAGAAGCTGAAGCGCATGGCTTCGCCATCGCGCATATCGTAAGGGCCGAAACGTCCGCCCAGGCTGGCCCAGAAGAGGAATGCGGTGAACGGGGGCCAGAGGATGGCAAAAAGAGCTGGGCCAGTGGCCGTTTGGGACCGGCGCAGCCACAAATACAGGCCCGCGGCCAGGGAGAGCGCCACGCCCGCGCTGTAGACCGGGAATCCCACGGATGAGAGCGGCGCGTCGCCCGTTCGGTGACGGAAGAGCAGAATGGCGATGAGGGAGGCGAGATGGGCCAAAACCAGAAGGTAGGTTTCGGCCAGGTGTTTGAAGCGAGAAAGGATGGCGTCCATAGACGAAAATGGGAACGCAGATTTGTGCAGATGCAACGCAGATTGACGCAGATACTCTTTAACCACCAAGAACACCAAGAGCACAAAGGCACCAAGAAACAGCCAACCTACTGACTACTGAACACTGGATGACTGATTTCTGACTCCTCGCGGAAAGGTTACTCACCGCAGAGAACGCAGAGGATGCAGACTGAATACTGATGACTCCTGTTCGCGCTAAACCTGGGTCAGACAATCCTCAATCCTAACCCTGATTATACCCCCCTTGCTTCCCCCTGTCCCCCGTATTTTTACGGGGTTTTGCAGTAACTTCATGGATTTACCCCCGGCTTGAATCCATAGTACAGACCTCCGAGCCTGGTGGTTTGCGCCAGGCCCGGGCGTGAAAGATAGACGTGTATCTCGCCCATGAGGCGTTCGGTGGTGGCCGAGGGAGCCATCCCCAATTCGAGCAGCGTCCAATACCAGGTCTGCGGCGCGATTTGGACGCTTTTCAGTCGCAGCGAGACCCTTTCCGGCCACCGAGGATCGCCGCAGGCATTGGTAACGAACCAGGAACGCATCCAGTCTCCGCCCCCCTCGATGATGATTTGGGGATAAACTTGATCGCAGTAGACGCCAGGGTGACGATCGAATAGTTCCACGACCATCGTATCCCGGGGATGGCGCCGTAAGCTATGCGATGCCTCTTGCGACCAGCGGAAGGCCGTTTGCAGGTAAGCCCTCTTCCCGTTGACTTCCCACGCCATCAGCCCTTGGGTGGGCGGCTCGGGCCAGGGGCCGTGATAGGACCAGGATGCGGTGATAGTTCTTCCTTCATGCGTGGCGTTCGACTCAAGTCGTAACCTGGCAGGCCTGCGGCCAGTGGACGGCCTGCGCCGTCCATTTTCGGGGCGAAATCGGGTTTCAAATGGAATCGCGCTCGCGGGGGCGAGTCGCTCTGACCTGGACGGCGGATCATCCCACACCGGCATCTCGATGCGCACGTTGCGGTGGGTCAACTGTCTATCTCGCCATCGCTCACTTTGAGTTACTTCCTCGAAAACCCGTTGTGGCGTGGCGTCGACAAAGCCTACCAAAGGGTCTGAGGAAAGGGCGAGGAGCTGGTTGGCGGGCGCCAGCACCCGCACAGCGAGATAACCCCCGATTTCCACTGACGGCGCCGCTGGGGGAAACCCACCCGCTATCACACCCGATGCACCGAATCCTGGCGGGGGCGTGCTGGGGAAGTCACCCGCCAGAGCATCGAGATCACGGCTTAGGTAGGGGCCTGGTTCGAGAGCGTAGGCCGCGAAAGGCGCTCCCCATTGCGTGCCTACCACTGCGCTTTCGAACACGCGGGCCTTTGCATGGGCCAATATGCGATTCGCCCGGGCCTGAGAGAGCGGATACCGGAAGCGAACGAGCGCGTCGATAACCTGGTTGGGATGCGCTGACGCCATGCGCTGCAGCCATGCCCGACTTTCGAGGAGGTATGCATCCGCGAAAGATGTGGCCGAGTCGCAGTTGTCGTTGGGCTCTATCAAGACGACGATGGCGGTTTTGTCGATCTCAACCACCTCATATTGGAACGCGACATGCCGCACCATGCGTTGCTCTCTCGGGTCATAGGCCAACAGCTCGCGTTGCAGGAAGAACACGCCCAAAAGGAGCATCACGGCGAGTATAAGATAAGCCAGATACAGCTTCCGCTGGAAGTTCATCATTCCAAATAATTATCCACCTGCAAATCCACGGCCTGGGCCAAGGCGCGGGCTTCCCGCCAATCCATAGGATGCGCAAAGGTGACCTGGACATAGATCGGGTTGGTCAGGTCTTGCTTGATAAGCGATTCGATT